>JAFRXL010000035.1 GCA_017441505.1 Ruminococcus sp. | reverse complement strand
GCTTCGGATAGGCATATAGCGTTTCCTCGTCCATAAGCCCCGGTTCAACATATCCGGCGTAAACGAATTCCTCATCATACTTTTCGTTGAGGTACGTTATCATCTCGTAAATATGCTGGATAGAACGTTTCTGCGTTGGTGAAAGCTGCTCGATGTCAGTAGGAAGTCCCTGAGATTCAAGTAAGTCAATCTGCCATTCGTTCAGCGTTTCTGAGTTTTCCCATTTGTGTCCGGTCTGACTGCTGCTGTTAGTGCTTTTTCCGCACGACGTTACCATTGATACTGCAAGAACTGCTGAGGTTAGTAGTGCGATTTGTTTTTTCATTGTTAGTTCCTCCATATGCTGCATAAAAATTCTTTATTTACAGATTAGCATAATAGAACAGCTGTGTCAATACTTTTCCAGGAGTTAAAAAATTATCCTTTCAGGTATTGAAATATCTTTACGGATGTGATATAATTATACCATAATACTAATGTAATATTTGGAGGTATAGTAACATGGGAATGTTCGACAAACTCATTGCTAATTTAAAATCCAGCAAGAAAACTATCGTTTTCACAGAAGGAAGCGACAACCGTATCCTTTCTGCTGCTGACAGACTTCTCAAAGAGGGACTCATGGGAGTTGTTCTTTGCGGTAACGTTGACGATGTAAAGGCTGCCGCTGCTGCCGGCAACTTCAATATCGACGGTGCTGAGATAATCGACCCTGAAACATATCCTGAAATGGACGCTCTCGTTGCTCAGATGTTCGAGCTCAGAAAGGGCAAGATGACTGAAGATGAGTGCAAGGCTGCTCTCAAGAAGTCAAACTATTTCGGAACAATGCTCGTAAAGGCTGGCAAGGCTGACGCTCTACTCGGCGGTGCTACATATTCAACTGCTGATACTGTAAGACCTGCTCTTCAGATCATCAAGACTAAGAAGGGTTCAAACCTCGTAAGCTCTTCATTCATCCTTTTCCGTGAGAAGGACGGTCAGGAAGAAAAGATAGCTATGGGTGACTGTGCTATCAATCTCGGCTACACAGACAGACTTGACAAGGACGGAAACGTTGTTCTCAGTGCTGCAAGACAGCTCGCTGAGGTCGCTGTTGAGACTGCAAAAACTGCTGACTACTTCGGTATCGATCCAAAGGTAGCTGTTCTCAGCTTCTCTACATACGGCTCAGGTAAGGGCGGCACAGTTCAGCTCAGCCATGATGCTGTTATCGAAGCTCGTCAGCTCGATCCAAACCTCGTTATCGACGGTGAATTCCAGTTCGACGCTGCTGTTTCCGCAGAAGTTGCTAAGACAAAGTGCCCTGATTCAAAGGTTGCTGGTCAGGCTAACACATTCATCTTCCCACTTATCGAAGCTGGTAACATCGGTTACAAGATCGCTCAGAGACTTGGCGGTTTCGAGGCTTACGGTCCTATCCTTCAGGGACTTAATGCTCCTATCAACGATCTTTCAAGAGGATGCACTGCTGATGAAGTTTACAAAATGGCTATCATCACAGCCGGTATGGCTTGATCCTCTGAATATAAATAATTCAAGGACGCTTCACAGTGGAGCGTCCTTTTCTGTTATCTGATGCAAAAATACCTGCTGTACGCTTAATACAGCAGGCATTTACTATTTTTTATCCTGCGGAGAAGCTCCGTAGTCATGACAATGTCCCTGCATCGCACAGTTCTGACATCCGTGACCACATGAAGTCTTTCCGGCTTTTTTGTCTCTTATCAGAGTGTAAATGATGAGTGCAACTATTGCTATAAGTACCAGAAGTACGATCACCCACCTCATATTATCCGCTCCTTTATATAATACGAGCTCCCCGAAAAAGGGAGCTGCATTAATAACTCACTATTTCTTTATTGTTTCCCTGTATGGTCTTACAAGGAGGTAAACGGCAGCGGCAAGTATTGCAAACGAAAGAACTGTGCCAATATAACCGATCCCGCTTGCTCCGCCCGTAAAGAATCTGCCGAGCTGATTGATAACAAAAGCTGTAAGATACGCAAAACCACACTGGTACAGAATAGCAAACCATGTCCACTTACCATTGTTCATCTCACGCTTGATAGCTCCGATAGCTGCAAAGCACGGAGCACAAAGAAGATTGAATGCGAGGAAAGAATATCCTGAGATTTTTGTGAAGTTATCTGCAATTGCTGCGTATACAGATGATTCTCCGCCGCCGTAAAGCGTTCCCATTGTCGCAACGATATTTTCCTTTGCGGTAAGTCCGATAACGGAGGAAACAGCTGCCTGCCATTCTCCCCAGCCAAGAGGTGCGAACATCCATGCGATGCCCTTGCCAACAAAAGCAAGTATCGAGTGATCAAGCTCATCTTCTCCAAGCAGTCCGAAGCTGCCGTTGACAGAACCGAAACGGCTGAGGAACCATACTACTATTGTTGAAAGCAGTATAACTGTACCTGCTTTTTTCACAAACGCCCAGCCACGGTCCCACATTGAACGGAGTACATTGCTCGGTATCGGCATATGATACGCAGGAAGCTCCATTACAAAAGGAGAGTCCTCACCTGCGAACATTTTTGTCTTTTTAAGGATTATACCTGATATGATTATAGCTGCCATTCCGAGGAAATATGCTGAAACAGCCACCCATGCCGAACCGCCGAATATTGCTCCGGCTATCATGGCAATGACCGGTGTTTTCGCTCCGCACGGAATAAAGGTCGTAGTTATGATCGTCATACGGCGGTCACGGACGTTTTCGATAGTACGTGAAGCCATTATTCCCGGAACTCCGCATCCTGTACCAACAAGTATAGGTATGAATGACTTTCCTGAAAGACCAAATTTGCGGAAAAGACGGTCAAGGACGAAAGCTACACGGGACATATATCCGCATGACTCAACTATTGCAAGAAGCAGGAAGAGTACGAATATCTGCGGAACAAATCCAAGAACTGCTCCGACTCCGGCAACGATACCGTCGATAAGAAGTCCATGAAGCCACTCCGGACAATCATCTCCAAGAGCTTTTTCAATAAGTACAGGAACTCCCGGTACCCATGTTCCAAAGTTTGCAGGGTCGACCTTACCGTCGTATTCCTTAAAGAGTGCGACAGCTTCTTCTGCATCAGCAATAGTCGCATTCTTATCACTTACTTCAAGTGTATCTTCATTCTCGACTTCATACCCGAACTCAAAGTTCTTGTCGGTATAATTTGCAAGAAGGGTATTCAATTCTCTCTCAGCAGCTTCTGCATCAAAGCCGTCTGATTCAATGTCGATAGCATCTTCTGCCGCAGTGATGTCATATCCGTCGGAATCAGCCTGTTCAAGGAATCCGTCAATTATAGCATCTGTATCGCCGTACTTTTCCTCAGCTTCCTCGTACTGTGACGTTCCGTTTCCGAGAAGATGCCAGCCTTCTCCGAAAAGTCCGTCATTAGCCCACTGTGAAGCATTAGCTCCCACTGCGACCATTGACAGATAATATATCAGGAACATTATAACTGCGAAAATAGGAAGTCCGAGTACTCTGCTCGTAACGATCCTGTCGATCTTATCTGATGTTGTAAAGCCGCTCTTGTTTTTCTTTTGAAGACATCTTCCGATTATCTTTGAAACATAGTTATATCTCTCGTTTATGATGATAGCTTCCGAGTCATCATCCATTTCTATCTCAACAGACTTTATGTCCTTTTCAATATGCTCCAGAACTTTCTTATCAAGACCAAGCTGTTCAAGAGCTTTTGAATCACGCTCAAATATCTTTATAGAATACCACCGCTGAGTCTGCTCCGGCAGCTCGTGGAGTGCGGCTTCTTCAATATGAGCAAGTGCGTGCTCGACCGGACCGGAAAAAGAATGCTGAGGGACAGTTGTCGACTCCTTTGCAGCAGCTATAGCAGCTTCGGCAGCTTCAATGATACCGTCACCTTTTAAAGCCGAGATCTCAACAGCCTTACAGCCCATAGCTTTTGCAAGGGCATCCATATTTATCTTATCGCCGTTTTTCCTGACTACATCCATCATATTTACCGCAAGAACGACCGGTATACCTATCTCTGTGAGCTGTGTTGTAAGATACAGATTTCTTTCAAGATTAGTACCATCAATGATATTCAGGATAGCATCAGGGTGCTCACCGATGAGGTAATTTCTTGCAACTACCTCTTCAAGAGTATAAGGTGAAAGAGAATATATTCCAGGAAGGTCAGTGATTATAACTCCTTCATGCTTTTTAAGATTACCCTCTTTTTTCTCAACCGTAACACCTGGCCAGTTTCCGACATACTGATTTGAACCTGTAAGTGCATTAAACAGGGTAGTCTTACCGCAGTTAGGGTTGCCTGCCAATGCAATTTTGATACTCATTTATTTTTCCTCACTTTCAATACTCATTATCATCACACATGAAATCAAAGTTCAGGAATTCACTCAACTTCTACCATTTCAGCATCTGCCTTACGCATGGAAAGTTCATAGCCTCTTACAGTTATCTCTATAGGATCGCCAAGCGGTGCAACTTTTCTTACAGTTACCTCAGTGCCTTTT
Source organism: Ruminococcus sp. (assembly GCA_017441505.1). Lineage (GTDB taxonomy): Bacteria > Bacillota > Clostridia > Oscillospirales > Ruminococcaceae > Ruminococcus. The sequence goes on along the minus strand of JAFRXL010000035.1, from coordinate 33,732 downwards.
GTCAGTCCCATATCCATGATACGCCGCCTTAATGCACCTTCTCCCAGGATCTTCTTTATTTTTACTGTACTGCCTATCTTAACTTCTTTAAGATTCATCCTTATTCCTCCAGAAATAATTACTTATATTCAATTTTATTATACACTACTAACATCATCAAGTCAACCAATCGCAGTTTTTTTCACTCAACTTTGTCAAAAGAACCCCTTAGTTAGATTATTCCATTATATTTATGTAAATTTTGCCGATAATCCCGCTTCAAACTGCTCATGTTTTTACAAAGTTCTTAACTATACACAGGTTTGCTCTTAATTTTTACAAATCTTCTTGACATTACAAGTAAAATGGTATACTATTATAAAGTAATAAAAATGGAGGTCTATAATGTATGAGCATTGCAGTTACAGCAATAATCCCCTTATTGCTATTCATTCTCAGTTTTCTTTCAGCAAATACCATAATGACTAAAAAGAAAACGGATGAAAAAATCAAGAAGCAGAAACTTCAGAAACTTTTTAAATTATTCATTCTGGAATGGTGTGTACTCCTTTTCCTGAATGCGATTTCACAGTTCTTTATGTCAAACAATGGCAATATGATCTCGCCTGTGGCAATAATTATTACGAGCATCCTTCCGTTTGCCGCATTCCTGACTAAAGAATTTTCTTCAAAAAAACAGCTCGCATCTTTTCTGAAAAGAGCTGCTGTTGCAGCATTTGCCGTCATGAGTGCAGAAATACTGATTTTCAATTTTAAGAGCTTCGATACCAAAAGAAAAAGCGAAACTCTTGATCTCAGCATCTTGCCAACAAGCGGCAGTGCCGTTTACTATGATGATTCTATCGGTATATCGTCAAATTCAGAAATATTCATCGATAACGTCCCGGACTATTGCAGAGCCTTAGTCATCGACATCGAACAGGAACGAAAGGAAAATTCGTCACCTGTTTGCGTTTCACTTGGTGTCATGGACGATAATGTAACTACTGAATACGATACCGCTATGCAGGTTTATGACTTTGCAACAGGCAAGCCGGTAAGCCTTTCATTTATCCCGTATGGAGAGATAAGATCACTTAAAATCGGCTTTTCTGACGTAAATAATCCTGTTACTGTATTCTCTGTAAAAGCTTTTAGTGCGATACCTTTCAGTTTCTCTCTTCTGAGATTTATGATAGTACTCTCTATAGTTATACTGATACAGGCTGTACTCTCTTTCAGACTCTACAAGGTCACATACCAGACTTCAAAGCCGCTCCACATAGTCTTAGTTGAAGCTATGGCACTTATTTGTACATTCTCCGCTGCAATGTTCACAGCTCCTTACCTCACAGACGGCGACAAGGATATTAAGGGGGTATTCAATAAGTTCCAGCATTCGTTCTTCAGCAATTCATTCAGCTCAAGGGCAATTACATTCCTTGTGCTCTTTATATCTGCAATTATAATTATTACAGCTATTTCCAGAAGCAAATCACTCGCTAAAAATAATACAAATCAGACTATAATCAAGATATTCACCCTCGCCTGCACTTTCTTCCTCGCTCTTACATTCTGTCCGCAGAGCAGAGGTTTTGAGTACAGCAAGGAAAATCCTCCTATAGGCGACCCTTACGCTGCTACTTTCGATGCTTTCCAAAGAGATCAGACCTACCTTGAAATAGAGCCCGATCAAAGCCTTTTGAATATGGATGATCCTTACAGCCGTACAGAACGTGACAACCAAAATGTCTCATATTTCTGGGATCTCGCTTATAAGGACGGTCACTACTACAGCTATTTCGGAGTTACTCCGGTCATCACTTTCCACGTACCTTACTACGCACTTACCGGCAAGCTTCCTGACCGCCCTATGGTAACAGGATTCTTCGGTATCATGGGCATATTCTTCATGTGTCAGACACTCCTTGCTGCTGTAAAGCTGCTTGCTCCGAGAACTAATCTGCTGCTTTTGCTTATTTCGCTCCCTACCGCTGCAAGCTGTGCCGGATTCTACTTCTGTATGAACTTCTCTGATACCTATACATTACAGTTAGCCTGCGGTCTGGCTTACCTGTTCCTTGGACTATGGATGGGTCTTGGAGCTTGCTCACAGAAAAATAAAGCAGTCCGCTTCGTTATGCTGTTCATCTGCGGTGCGTCACTTGCCGCTGCTGTAGGTGCAAGACCAAGCGTCGCACTTTCATCTGCTGTACTCATCCCGTTCTTCCTCGGAATACTCATGGATAAAAAGGTCAAGCTTTCATACCGTATATCTCAGGCAGCTGTATTCTTTGCTCCGCTTATCGCCGGCGGTATCGCAATAATGTGGTACAACAACGCTCGTTTCGGCTCACCATTCGACTTCGGAGCAACATATCAGCTCACAGTAAGCAACGTTAATGCCAATGTGCTCTATCTCGGCGGATTTCCTCCAATGCTTTACCACTATTTCTTCCTTGTACCACGTCCGAAGGGAGCCTTCCCATTCATTGAGCCAAACTATTCCGGAATTTACAACTACTCCAAATATACCTATGTTGCTGATACGGTCGGACTTATGACTATTCCTGCACTTCTTTTCGGTACTTTACTCGCCCCGTCAGCAATTCAGCGTCACGGAAAGCATTTCACTTGCTCAACCACAAAGCTCCAGCGTAACGCATTTATTATAATGTGCTTTGCTCTGGCTTTGATAATCGGCTGGATGGACTTCTGCATGGGCGGAGTTAATCAGCGTTATGTCGTTGATATTACCCCTCTCATTCTTCTGGGAGCATTTATCTGTATCTTCCGTGGAACAGGTAATGCCAAAAAACATCCTCAGCGTTATATCCTTGCAATAGCTTCATTCGCAGGTGCATTTGTTATGAGCTGGTTTATCATGCTGAGCGTCAAGGACGGTCTTCTCTTAAAGCATTGCCCGAACCTCATTCACTACGCAGAAGACCTCATTATTTTCTGGCAATAAAAGATATGCTCACTAAAAAATATAAACAAAATCTCCGAGGGACTTTCCCTCGGAGATTTTTATGCAAACAGAGTATTCAGCGGCAAAGCTGAGAAGATGAAATACTGAACTAAATTAGTTTTTAGCTTTCTCCAAAGCATCCCTTGCAGCTTCAATGATACCATTTGAGCTGTAAGTTGCTCCGGAGCAAGCATCGATACCGTCAGCACTTATGCTTCTTTGTATCTGCGGTATAACGTGCTGCATAGCATCGCTGAAATAGTCAGGGTCGTCGTCATCAGCATATGCAGAGAAGCCTGTTATGAAGTCATTTTCAATAGTAATAGAAACGTGTACCGAGCCTGCATAGCCCTCGCCTGTACCTTCAAAAGTTCCGTTTTTAAAGCGGTATGAAGGCTGTTCTTCGGCAGGAGGAGTTTCCTGTACATTCTCCTTAGGTGGTTCAGGAGTATGTTCCTGCGGAGTTTCAGCAGGGTCTTCATTTTCATCAGGAGCATTTTCTTCCTGAGGTTCTTCATTCACAGCTTCTTCTGTCTCAGTTGTATTATTTATGTCTGTGGTCTGGGTGGAAGTTGTAACAGATGTTTCAGTTGAACCGGTCGCAGTACCCGAGGTCGAGGTTACTGATGATGTTGTCAGAGCAGTATTCAGAGTAGTAGTTGTAACAGAAACAGTCTTTGCATCGGAAGAATCAACATTATCTGTAGGAGCTTCAAATATAAATGTTGCCGGATTCTCCTTTGTAGCCTGAATAGTCTCTTTATTTCCGGTATTGCGGGAAACAAATCCAATTATACACAAAGGCACTATCATCGCACAGGCACATACAACATTAGTAACTGCTTTGGCTTCCGGCTTCTTTTTTGAAATATACGCCTTGCGGATACGCATAACTGCGTATCCAATAAATATCACACTGTAAACTATAACACTAAGGAAATATCCGTCCTTTCCCTTCTGAGCCTTCGGAATGAAAAGAACCATTACATGAACAAAAATAAATGCGTAAAAGATATAAGCTGCACGCTGTATCTTCTTCCACGTTTTAGGATCCATCTTTTTACGTATCGTCTTGAATGACATAATAGTCAGCGGTATCATTATAAGTACCATTACAAGACATACTATACTTGTTATAACAAAACTGCGGAATGCGTCGCCGGAGCCTGTTCTGTCACGTATAATGTCGGAGATATGCTGTATACCATATGTAATTACGTGGGAGAGCGTGAGTATTGCAGCAGTTATGGAAAGCTCTCCACGTATCGGCATTATCTTTTTAATAGCGAAAGTGCCGTTAGGCAGAGCTCCTGCCCACATAACGACTGCCCAGAAAGCAGCTCCCAAAGCACCTCTTGTGAATACTCCGAGGACATAGTCTCTGACAAAGCTGTTTGATATAGTTACATTTGACTGTTCTGTTATGATAGTTATGACTGTCAGTACAGCGGCGGCTGCATAGAATAACACAGGGTGTTTTTTCAGCGGCTTATCAAGGCAAAAAGCAACGAGTACCGCTATTACAAGTGAAATTAAAAATAACATAAAAATATACCTCTTCGCAGTATTTGACCTCCGCAGCACTATGCCGCAGAGGTCGTTTATATTATGAAAGGAAAATTTAATCGTTCTTTCTTCTCATTACAAATGCTGCTGCACCTGCAAGAGCTAAAATTGCTGCCGGAACTGCTGCACCAGTTACTCCGGTCTTAGGGCTGTCAACCTTATTTGATCCAGCCTTATTGCCATTAGTTTTGTTTGTCTTACTTGCTGCTGATGTAGATTTTGAATCTGTTGTTACTGTAGTAGTTGTTGAAGTAACTTCTGCTGAAGTTGTGGCAATAGTTGTTACAATAGTTTCCTCAGGCTTTATCTCGAAATTATAAGGAGATGTATAACCTGTAGCTGTTACTGAGATCGTGTAATTTCCGCTGCCGTCAAATACCTTACCATTTTGTGTTTCAGCATCGAAGTTTATAGTACCGTCCTCACCGACTATCTTAACAGAGCCTCTTCCGGAAGCACTATAGGTCGATTCATTAACTGTAAGGGATGCAATGTTTTTGATGAAGTTAGCTGCATCTTCATCTGAGAAGCCGTCAGCCTTTACGAGCTTACCGTCCTCATATTTTACAGGAATATCTTCTGATGAAAGTGTAAATGCAGCTGAAAACGAAGCATACTTGCCTGAAACGTCAGTCACTGTAACAGTATATTTACCAGGCTTAGCATTTGTGTAGCTTATTTCATTCTCATTTGCTTTAAATTCTTCGCCAATTGTGATGACTTTTCTGTAATCATCAGGGAAGCCAGTAAATGTAAGTGAAGTTTTTCCTGTACCGGCAGCAGCGTCCTCAGCTTTTACCTCTCCCCCGAACTTTATCGGGAGATACTGATCGCCGATATTTACATTTGTATATCCGTCAAGAGTTATGAAAGTAACTGATGCAGCTGTTTTGCCCATTGAGCTTGCATAATCCTCAAATCTCAGTTCGTTTCCGTGACCCTCTTTTGTGGTTATACCGGTTGACCATGAAATCTGACCGCTTCTCCAGATATTTTCAAGGTGACGGAGTGCATATTTATCGCCCTCCTTGGTATTGACTATAACACCATAGAGGTCAGCTCCCTCAGGATACCCCTTGACATTGAGCTGATAATCGCCATATCTTGTTGATGTTGAAACAGTTGCAGAGCCGTCAACATTCTGTTCGCCGTTGGTATCAACAAGCTTTGATACACTAAGTGCATCACCGGAAAGCGAAACTCTCTTATACGCAGCAGGCTTTTCATCGAGTGCCTTGAAGTCATATTTTGAAAGCTTATCAACATCGCCTGCGTTTACTTCAACAGGGAATGTAACGCCGAGAATAGTACCGTTTCCGTCGTTATATGTTCCTGCAACAAGCTTGCCAGGCTCATTCATTGCCCATTTGCTTTTAGTAGCGGATGATACTGCATCAACTTCATAAGCATTGCCTATTTCAGCTGAATAAAAGTCTGCATAAGGGATATTCATAGTGCCGTAAACCTTTTCGCTGCTTGCAGCATTTGCCGGTAAAGCAGCAGCTGTAAGTGCGGTCAGGCAAGCTGCGGCACTGATAATTGATGTGATTTTCTTCATGTAAGCCTCCTTATGCAAGCTGAGCAGCAAGCTCTTTGAGTTTTGCAAGGTCATCGTCTGAAGGAGCTTCGTTAACGATAAATCCTTCGTCACCGATAAGGTCTGCACCGGCTGCCTTTGTGCGGTCATACCAGTTTCTCATCCACTCGCCGTCTCCCCAGCCATATGAACCGAAAAGAAGAACTTTCTTTCCGCTGAGTGAACCTTCGATACCTGTGAAAAATGGCTCGAATGTATCTTCTTCAAGCACCTCTGCACCCATTGCAGGGCAGCCAAAAGCGAATGCGTCGTAGTCGGCAGCATTGCCGCTGAAGTCTGATACCTCAAAAAGCTCTGCATTTGCACCCTCAGCTGCTGCCTTTGCCATAGCCTCAGTATTGCCTGTGCCGCTCCAAAAAATTACTGCTGTTTTCATGAGTATTCCTCCTATTTTTAGTCTCGCATGAAATAAGACTATTATTTGATCTATCGAACAGGATATTCCTGCAGCGATCATGTTTTAATGTCGAACGGTAGATTTTTTTCGACGACTGTTATATAGAATCCATATAGTTAGATATAGCTAACTATATAATCTAAGTAAGAGCCTCATGGTAAAGGCTCTTACTTATGATCTGTCTCCTTAAAATTACGCTGTAAAGTCTGCTTTCTGTATTATTTATGGCATTGACCATGCATAGCACAGTTCTGACAACCGTGCGAGCACCCGCCCTTTCCGGAGCGTTTGTCTTTTATCATAGTATGAATTACAAGTCCCACTGTAAGCAGTAAGACCAAAAGTACCAAGAAAGTGCCCATAATAATTCCTCCTGTTTAGGAACGAGATTTGCTTACTTTAACATTTTTATCAAGCTTTGTAGCTTCCTTGTATGGTCTTGCAAGGAGATAAATGAGAAGTGCAATTACAGCAAATGCAAAGATAAGACCAACGATGTGTACATTTCCTGTGAACATACAACCGAGCTGATAGATCACAAGTGATACAGCATATGCAAATCCGCACTGATATGCGATAGCGAATAATGTCCACTTAGGATTGTTCATCTCACGTCTGATTGCACCGATAGCAGCAAAGCAAGGTGCACAGAGCAGATTGAATGCAAGGAATGAGTAACCTGCAAGCTTTGTCAAGCCTTCAAAGTCGAGAACTCCGAATACTCCGACAACCTCTTCCTTAGCAACAAGACCCATAACTGTTGCAACTGCTGCTGCGGCATCGTCAAATCCAAGAGGAGTAAACAGCCACTTGATAGCATCACCAAAATGTCCGAGAATTGAATCTTCAAGTTCAAGGTCAGCATACCAGCCAAATGAACCGTCTGACCAGCCAAGTGTTGAAGTCACCCAGATAACAATGGATGAAAGAAGGATTATAGTACCGGCTTTCTTGATGAATGACCAGCCACGCTCCCACATTGAACGAAGTACGTTGCTGACTGTTGGCATATGATATGCCGGAAGCTCCATTACGAATGGTGCAGGATCGCCTGCGAACATTTTTGTCTTTTTAAGCATGATACCAGAGATCACTATTGCTGCCATTCCGAGGAAGTAAGCACTTGGACCTACCCACCATGCACCTCCGAAAAGTGCAACTGCGATCATAGAAATGATAGGGAGTTTAGCTCCGCATGGAATGAAAGTAGTAGTCATGATAGTCATACGTCTGTCACGCTCGTTTTCAATAGTACGTGAAGCCATGATACCAGGAACACCACAACCTGTACCGATAAGAATCGGAATGAAGGACTTACCTGAAAGACCAAATCTGCGGAAGATACGGTCCATGATGAATGCAACTCTTGCCATATAACCGCAAGCTTCAAGGAATGCAAGGAAGATAAAGAGTACGAGCATCTGTGGAACAAATCCAAGAACAGCTCCCACACCGCCGATAACACCGTCAACTATGAGGCTCTTGAGCCACTCAGCACAGCCTATCTTGTCAAGACCTTCCTCAGCATAACCCGGGATACTGTTTACGAATCCCTTGTAATCAGCCATATCCGGTGCTGTGAATTCGCCCTCTTCATCGAGACCTTCACCGATAGCAGCATCTATATCGTATACAGCTTCAGGATTAAGAGGAGTTTCCTCATCGTCTTCAGCATACTCAGCTTTTTTGTAGAATTCATCTCTGTAGAACCCGTACTGCTCTTCAAAGTCCGCAAATTCGCCGGACTCGAAAGCATCTTTTATATCTTCTGCACCGTGAATGTCTTCATCTTCACAAGCTGCATCGATAACTTCTCCCACTTCATCAGTAAAGATATATTTATCTGCCCATTCTTTTGTATCGTCCTCATAGTCTTTTTTTCCTGAGGATGAAACTATGAAACCGTCACCAAAAAGATTATCATTTGTCCAGTCTGTGAGAGTTCCTCCGAGAGTGGATATAGACACATAGTAAACGATTATCATTATGAGTGCGAAAATAGGAAGTCCGAGGAAACGGTTCGTTACGATCCTGTCTATCTTATCTGATGTGTTCAGTTTACCTGCACTCTTCTTTTTATAACAGGACTTGATAACGTCAGCTATGTAGATATAACGCTCGTTAGTTATGATACTCTCGGCATCATCATCAAGCTCTTTTTCGGCAGCAGCTATATCTTCCTCGATATGCTTTTTGACATTATCAGAGATATTAAGTTTCTCCATGACCTTATCGTCACGCTCAAAAACCTTCAATGCGTACCAACGCTGCTGCTCCTCCGGCATATCGTGAACTATTGCTTCTTCAATGTGAGCAAGTGCGTGTTCAACAGGTCCTGAGAAAGTATGCATCGGAACTGTCTTTTCGCTCTTAGCAGCATTGATCGCAGCTTCAGCAGCTTCCTGAACTCCGGTACCTTTAAGAGCGGAGATCTCAACAACTTTACATCCAAGCTGTTTTGAAAGAACATCTATGTTGATCTTGTCGCCGTTCTTTTTAACAACGTCCATCATATTTACAGCTATTACGACCGGAATACCAAGCTCGGTCAGCTGTGTTGTAAGGTAGAGGTTACGTTCAAGATTCGTACCGTCAATGATGTTGAGGATAGCGTCCGGACGCTCGCCTATAAGATAATTTCTCGCAACAACTTCCTCCAGAGTATATGGAGAAAGTGAATATATTCCCGGCAGGTCAGTGATAGTGACATCACTGTGCTTTTTCAGCTTACCTTCCTTTTTTTCAACTGTAACACCCGGCCAGTTTCCGACAAACTGATTAGAACCTGTCAGAGCGTTAAAAAGAGTAGTTTTGCCGCAGTTCGGGTTTCCCGCAAGGGCAATACGTATATCCATTATATATTCTTCCTTCCTGATATATTTGATAGTTTAGACTAACATAAAATCAATAAAAAAGAGGAATTCTCCTCTTATTCACTGACTTCAAGCATTTCTGCATCAGCCTTGCGGATAGATAACTCATATCCTCGAACAGTTACTTCTATCGGGTCCCCAAGCGGTGCGACCTTGCGAACGGTCACGTCAGTTCCCTTTGTAATGCCCATATCCATTATTCTGCGTCTGACTGCTCCCTCACCATGTACCTTGACTATCTTTACTGTTTTGCCGATAGCTGTTTCTCTCAAAGTTTTCATTTTTTTCCACCTCAGATCATAATTTTTCTTGCAAGTTCTTCGCTGATTGCTACTCTCGACTCTTTGACCTTTACGATGACATTGTCGCCAAGCCGTGAAACCAGACTTATACAGCCGCCAACGTGAAATCCAAGATCCTCCAGATGCTTTTTAACCTCCGGATTTCCGCCTATCTTACGAATAACAAGTTCCTTTTCCTGTTCAGCCATACTGAGCGGCATCATTTTCTCACCCTTTCACCAATTATAATTGACCGTACAAACTAAAGCGTTAGTACTCTAAAACATTATTATAATATCACTCCTGATATTCTTTGTCAATCAAATAAAGCGAAGTTTGTATATGATAAAAAATATTAGGTCAGTCTAACAGTTTAATGTAAAAAATGCCAATACAAAAATGCGACACCGCATCATTATACGGTATCGCATTTCTTTAAGAGAGCATAATATTAGCTCCCCTGCTTATTATTCAAATATTTGTCCAGGTAATTTAAGTTTCTCCTTATGCGGAAAATTTTTATCAAACTCCTCAACATCAGCATCGTCGACATAGTAACCGTCCGGAGTAAGATACACACCCGTAACATCGCTGAGATAGTCCGGTATCAACTCCTTGCAAAGAAAGAACGACTGATCTGCATCCTCAGGCATATCATGATACATTATGCCAAACTTTCGGGCATAGTCAAATCCGCTTTTACCGTAGAAATCTATATTACCCTCGAAAAGAACAGCTCCGAAGCCAAGCTTTGCAGCTTCTTCTATAGAGTAGTCCAGCAATATCTTGCCGAGTCCCATTCGCTGCAGCTCAGGCAAAATGCCTATCGGTCCCATTGTGAGGACCGGTACTTCCCGACCGTCATCAGCTTTGATAATGGTTTTCATGAACATATTCTGACCGATGATCCGACCGTCCATTTCCATTACAAGATCAAGTTCTCTGACAAAAGCCGGATCGTCACGCAGCATATGCAGCACATAATGCTCACTGCACCCCGGACGATATACATTCCAGAATGCTTCTCTTACGAGATCTTCAACTTCTCTATAGTCTTCCTTTTTTTCCAAACGAATTATGTAATCATTTTTATTCATTGTTTAACCTCCTGAAAATTGTTGATTTCAATTGCTTTTCAAGCGGGAGGTTTACAGATCGCAGCAAACCTCCCGGTCAGCCTACAATCTCCAGTTTACCGTAATTATTCAAACAGCACTCTCCTAAATTTTATCATTTAATAATTCTTCATATACTTCAATATACAGGTCAGCAGAAGCTTCCCAGCTGAAGTCGCAGGACATCGCTCTCTTTACAAGAGCGTTCCATTTTTTCTTATCGTTATAATCACTTACCGCACGCTTGACTGCATCAAGCATATCATTAGCATTGATAGTTTTGAAAGTGAAGCCGTTTCCGTCGATACCGCCGTTATCACGTACAGAATCACGGAGACCTCCGGTCTCTCTTACTATCGGAGCAGTTCCGTATCTCATAGCTATCATCTGAGCCAGACCGCAAGGCTCGCTCATAGACGGCATCAGGAACATATCAACGCCGGCATAGATACGGTGTGATAATTCCGGAATAAAGCCAAGTGTTACGGATACTCTGTCAGGGTATCTTGCCGCCATTTCACGGAAGAAGTCCTCATATATCTTCTCACCGCTTCCAAGAACAGCAAACTTTATTCCCATATTGACCATTTCTTCAAACACACAGCGTATCAGATCGATACCCTTATGCTTTACAAATCTTGTAACGATACCTATTACCGGTTCATCTCCCGGAGCAAGTCCAAGCTCTTCAAGCATAGCTTTTTTGCACTTAGCCTTTCCGGAAATATTCTTTGCACTGAAATGAGCATCTATCTCCGGATCGTGCTCAGGGTCATAACGCTGAGTATCGATACCGTTCAGTATGCCTTTCAATTTATACTGCTTTGTAACAAGGATGCGGTCGAGCCCATGTGCATACCACGGATCGAGTATCTCCCATGCGTAGCTCGGACTTACTGTCGTTATCCTGTCGGCAGTCTCTATTGCACCTTTAAGCATATTTACGTATCCGTCATAATCGAGCAGACTTGCATTATACGCCGGAATTCCCATAAGTTCATTGAGAACTTCCTTTCCGTATTTGCCCTGATACTCTATATTATGGATAGTAAACACAGTTTTTATCCCGTCATATCCCTGCTGGTACTTATAGTAAACGCTGTAATAAACAGGTATAAGAGCAGTCTGCCAGTCATTGCAGTTGATAATATCGGGAGTAAAATCGATGTACTTCAGCATTTCAAGAACAGCTCTGTCGAAGAATACGAATCTTTCGCAGTCATCGTAAAATCCGTACAGACCGTCTCTTGAAAAGTAGTACTCATTGTCTATAAAATAGTATGTAATGCCGTCATATTCAGTTTTGAAGATACCACAGTACTGTTTACGCCATGAAACGTCTACTGTGATATTCTTCACGAACTCCAACTCAGAGCTAAGCTCCGGCTTTATTGCCTTATAAAGCGGAATAACAACGCAGCATTCATGTCCTTTAGCCTTTATGGCTTTAGGGAGCGATCCAACTACGTCTGCAAGTCCGCCTGAAGCTGCAAAGGGTACAGCTTCACTGGAAGCAAACAAAATTTTCATACAGGATCACCTACCGTCAAATTCTACCGTCTTTTCCTATATATAGTGGATATGTCTCTGAACCTGTCAGGACTTTTTCATCACTTATCTGAACATTTTTATCTGTTATTACTGATGAGATACTGCAATTCTTACCTATCTTTGTTCCTTGCAGCAATACAGCATTTTTGATCACTGTGCCTTTTCCAACTCTTACGCCTCTGAACAGAATTGAATTCTCAACTGTTCCCTCAACTATACAGCCGTCAGCGATAAGAGAATTCTTTACATTTGATTCAAGTCCGTATTTAACAGGACCGTTATCGCCTATCTTAGTGTATACAGGCATATTCTTCTTGAAGAGAGCATTTCTCTTTTCTGTATCAAGTAAGAGCTGATTTGCAAGATAGTAATTCTGAACACTGTCTATTCTTGTGAAGAACTCCTTGTGCTCATATCCCATGATATTGTACTCATCTTTTTTGCCCTGAAGGATAGTCCTTGTAAAGCTGGACTGATTTCTGCTTGCTGCATCAAAAACTATCTTTTTGAGGAAGTCCTTGCTGATTATGAACATTTCGAGCCAGATATTGCACTCGCCTGTTATCTGCGGATCGACAAGAACGTCCTTCAGACGGTTATCAGCATCAAATTCAAGTATAGTCGAGCACCTGTTCTTTTCACTGTCATGGATACCCTTGCTGTATATCAATGTGATGTCAGCTTCAGAGCTCATATGCTGTTTAAGTACAGGATTAAAATCGATAGTAGTTATAACATCGCAGTTTGCCATTATAACGTACTTTGCGTTTGAATGCTCAACGAAGCTCCAAACGTTATTAAGAGCATCAAGTCTGCCCTTGTATATACCTCCTGTCTGACTGTATGGCGGGAGCAGATGAAGTCCGCCTTTTTTACGGGAAAGATCCCAGTCACGGCCTGAACCGAGGTGGTCGAGCAGTGAGCCGTAGTTCGACTTTGTAATTACTCCTACCTCTGAAACACTTGAATTGACCATATTTGAAAGCGGAAAATCTATAAGGCGATAACGTCCGCCAAAAGGTATCGACCCCATTGTACGCTGTTTTGTAAGCTCGCTGACATAAGAATCATGCATACTTGCGAAAATAAGACCTAAAACATTATAATTTACACTCATACTAATAACTCCTCCTGTCAGATACTTTCGCCAATTATCTGCTTAGGCTCTACGACCTTATTTTCAGATATTGTAACATTGTGTCCGACAACAGCGATGCCCCAATCGTCCCTGTTTTCAACATTTTCAGGACTTGTGCCTATCTTCGCACCGCTTTCTATAACGCTGTCGCTTCCTACTATTGCGTACTCAACTACAGCACCGGACTTTATAACAGTACCCGGCATGATTATACTATAGTTTACTGTAGCACCTTCTTCGATAGTAACTCCGGAGAAGAGTATCGAGAAATCTACTGTTCCATCGATCTCGCTTCCTTCTGAGATCATTGAATTCTCTATATTTGCATTATCGCCAACATACTGCGGCGGCATATTGTTATTTCTTGAATATATCTTCCAGCTTGGATCGTAGAGATCAAGAGGTACGCTTGGACTGAGAAGATCCATATTAGCCTCCCAGAGAGAATCGAGAGTTCCAACGTCCTTCCAGTAGCCCTCGAACTCGTATGCAAAAAGTCTCTGCTTATCACGCAGCATAGAAGTGATAATATCCTTACCGAAGTCCTTTGACCATGTTTCACCACGGTCACGCTTTGCATTAGCATCCTCTTCATTTTCAATGAGATATTTTTTAAGCTTATCCCAGCTGAAAACATAGATACCCATTGAAGCAAGAGTAGACTTAGGCTCCTTTGGCTTTTCAACGAAGTCAATGACCTGATTCTGATCGTCGCATATCATGATGCCGAAACGTGAAGCCTCAGACTTAGGAACATCAATAACAGATATTGTACAATCTGCGTTATTAGCTATATGGAAGTCCACCATTTTGGAATAATCCATTTTATATATATGGTCACCGCCGAGAACTACTACATATTCAGGGTCATAACGCTCAATGAACCTCATATTCTGATAAATAGCATTAGCAGTACCTTCATACCATGAAGCACCTGCCTGAGTCTCGTAAGGCGGCAGAACATGGACACCGCCATTCATTTTGTCAAGGTCCCATGGCTGTCCGTTGCCTATATACTCATTAAGAACAAGCGGCTGATACTGTGTAAGTACGCCGACTGTATCTATACCGGAGTTTGTGCAGTTTGACAGAGGGAAATCAATAAGGCGATATTTACCGCCATATGGAACTGCTGGTTTTGCCACATTCTTAGTCAATGCATATAATCTGCTTCCTTGTCCACCCGCAAGAAGCATAGCAACGACTCTTTTCTTTGTGTACATATTATTCCTCCTAATAAATGATATAATTATTACTTTTCAGCTTTGGCAGACTGCCTCGTCTTTGCCGGAGCTTTAGCCTTCTTTTCAGCAGCAGCTGTCTCAGCTTTAGGAGCTCTCTTCTTTACAGGAGAGAATTTCAGGTATATTACTGAGAGAGGAGCGAGGGTCATAGATATGCTGTCGTCGAATCCGTGCATACCTACACTGTCTGATTTGAAGGACTTTTCTGTTATGCCCGATCCGCCGTACTCCACGGCATCGGTATTGAATACAAGCTTATATCTTCCCTTAAATGGCACACCTATACGATAATCTCTGCGTTCAACAGGAACAAAATTACACACCGTTATTATTTCATCCCCATTGTCATCTATACGCCTGAAGGCAATAACACTTTGCTTGTAATCGTCATTTGATATCCAGCTGAATCCGCTCCATGAATCGTCATTCTGCCATAGCGGAGAATTCTCGGTATAGAATTTATTCAGCTTTTCTGAAAATTTAAGAAGATTTCTATGGGATTCAAAATCCATAAGTCCCCAGTCGAGCTGTGACTTATAGTCCCATTCTTTCATTTGTCCGAATTCCTGACCCATAAACAAGAGCTTCTTACCCGGATGAGCCATCATATATGCAAGAAATGCACGATATGAAGCGAATTTCTGGTCATACTCGCCCGGCATCTTGTTTATCATCGAGCACTTTCCGTGAACTACCTCGTCATGTGATATAGGGAGTATATAGTTCTCGGAAAAGGCATAGAAGAATGAAAACGTAAGTTTATCGTGGTTGAATGCACGATAGATAGGATCAAGAGACATATAACTGAGCATATCATTCATCCAGCCCATATTCCACTTGAAGTTGAAGCCGAGACCGCCAATATCAGTCGGCTTGGTAACAAGAGGCCACGCCGTAGATTCTTCAGCGATCATAAGAGCGTCCGGATGCTTGAGGAAAACCGCTTCATTGAGATGCTTGAGGAACTCAACAGCCTCAAGGTTCTCATTTCCGCCATAGATATTAGCAGCCCACTCGCCGTCACGTCTGTCATAGTCCAGATAGAGCATCGAAGCGACTGCATCAACTCTCAGACCGTCCACATGGAATTCATCGAACCAGTAATTTGCACTTGATATAAGGAACGAGCACACCTCTGCTTTTCCGTAATCAAAGACTCTGGTTCCCCATGCTTTATGCTCTTTTTTGCGGTCGTCAGTGTATTCATAGCAGCAGGTGCCGTCGAATTCATAGAGTCCCGCCTCATCCTTAGGGAAATGAGCAGGTACCCAGTCGAGGATCACACCGATGCCGGCTTCGTGGAACATATCGATCATCTTTCTGAGATCGTCAGGAGTTCCGTAGCGTGAAGTCGGGGCAAAATAGCCTGTGACCTGATAGCCCCATGATCCGTCGAACGGATACTCTGTAAGGGGCATGAACTCAACGTGGGTATATGACATTTTTTTAAGATATGGTATGATCTCTTTGGCAAAGGTCACATAGTCCATGTAAACATCATTGCCGTAATTCTTCCATGAGCTGAGGTGAACTTCGTAAACATTCACCGGACTCTTGTAAATACTTTTGTCATGCTTCTCCGCATACCATTCCTTATCGTTCCACTCATAGCTGCTTTCAAAAATTTTAGAAGCAGTTCCGGGACGGGTCTCGAAATGTGAACCGTAAGGATCGGCTTTGAGAAGCGTTCTTCCATCCTTTGTTTCGATGCTGTACTTGTAAGCGTCGAACTGTTTAAGCTTGGAGATCTCAGTCTCCCATACACCGTCTGCGATGAGAGTCATAGGATTTTTGGTTCTATCCCACTCGTTAAAATCACCGACAACAGATATGCTTACAGCATTAGGGGCCCAAACTCGGAAAATGTAGCTGCGGCCTCTGCCCTTTTTCTTGGAGTGAACTCCGAAGAATTTGTATGACTCGTAGTTTTTTCCCTGGTAGAACAGATACAGCGGAAAATCATTTTGATTTGAATTTGTAGTAACTGACATAATTTAGCCTCCTTTGCTATTTACATTTTATCAGAAATTGCCGATTTATTCAAGCGTTTTTGCTAAATACGATAAATTTTCATACGTTATACTAATTATCGGAGGCGTATTTAGTGCACATTGCCGACCAGATATGGTTAAATCTTTACATTCATTGTTAAAATGTACACATTATCGTGTCGAATGTGTTTTTACTGCTTTTATTCCTATCACAGTAACATCGTCGCTTCTCACATTCGGATTAAAGACCTCCGCCTTTCTGCAAATTTCATCGACAATTTTTTTGAGGTCGCTGTCGCTCAGCAGCAATTCTTTTATGAATCGGTATTCATGTTCACAAATGCCGTCTGAAAACATTATTATTATGTCCCCCTCCTCAAAATCGCATCTGCGTGAATAAGCTTCGGATTCCTCATATATGCCTATCGGGAAAGTCGGCTGAGCTATCTTCATAACGCTGCCCCTGTGGCGGATTATAGTTGCTGCGGCACCTGATTTTATCAGTGTAAGTTCACAGGTATCAAGGTCAACGCTGACCGCATCGAGGGTCGCAAAAGTTTCCTCTCCGGACTTAGTGAACATTATAGAATTTATGAGCTTTATTGCGGAATTATGCTCTACTCCGCTGCTTACCAGTCTTTTGAACATTCTGACTACAAGTCTTGACTCAACAGCCGCATCATGTCCGCTGCCCATTCCGTCAGAGAGCACCACGTATGCCGAACCCATTCCGTCATTAAAAACAAGCGATGTATCGCCGTTTTCTTTTGAACCTCCGGCACATACCGCAGCTCCGTAGACCTGAAGCGAGTACTCCGGCTTTTCAAATACACGTATCCTCATTTCTCGTCCCGAATAGACCGGTCCGGATATATCAAGCGGCAGACGAAGCTCGTCAGAAATAAGGTCGCATATCCTTCCGCATTTATCGGGCAAAGCTGATGCCTTGAAGTATATTTCTGCCAAAAATCTGTTCTTGGAATTATAGTACGCAATGACGTTCACAGGTGAATACCCGAACTTCACAAGCTTCTCTCTTATGACCTTGCTGACCGGTGCAGAATAACGTACATCAAGACGCTCTCCGGCAGAATCAACTATCTCCTCAGTCATTTTCATATGCTCCGCAAGAAGTTTCCGACTTTCAGAATATCTCATTTCAAGGAGCTTCACGGCAGTTCTCTCCTTGACGCATTGCTCAAAGCTTCTGCACAGCTCTTCCTTTTTAAGACAGTCATTCAGCTCATACGGGAAGTTCTCCTTTGAAAACTCGCTTAGTTCAGCCATTTTTCTGAAACCAGTCTCAGTATCATCACGTCCGGTCTTCCAGCAGGTCAGTCTTTTATAGCATTTTTTACACACCTCTTCACTGCATCTTCCGACCATGTCGTGGTCACTTTTTTTGGCTGTTAGGAGCTCCGCAATTTTCTCCGATTCTCTCCTGACAGCTCCTATAGAATCCGACAAAAAGCTCATTCTTGAATTAATTATATCCGGAAGTGCAGCAGTGTTTTCCTCCGATACTATCACCCACTTATCCGAATAATACGGTGCAAGCACAAGAAACAGACCGGTTCCGCACAGTATATTCATCATATTTTCAACGCTGTTTACTGTGACTCCCGTGAGCACCATGAGCATGAAATTAAGACCCACAAAAATGCCGGCAGCAGCATTGATCTTCCGCTGATAAAAGTACCCTGTGATAAGTCCGGCAGCCGGAAGCAGGACAATGGTCATGCCTGCTTCTGTATCTGCGAGAAAAGCACTGCAAGTTGTCAGTGCACCGCACAGTACTCCGCCTGTGTGACGGTAAAAATATGCAGCTGCAAGTGTAACTGCTGCTCCGAAGGCTATACCAAGATTCAGCACGGGCATTTTTATGGTGCAGAGTGCGGCTGTTATCAAAGTATATGACACTGCATATGCACAGCCTGAAAGTCCGGTCAAGTCGATCGATCTTCTACGCCTTACGCCTGAAAAAATCATCGCAAGAGAAGCAGCTGAGGCTCCGGAGAGTATGCCGTAGAAAACATAAAATATCAGTTTATACAACATTTCGCCTATCAGTGCTGATACTGCTGCTCCAGATGTAAAAACAGCAAGTCCGGTGATGATACCTGAGAATTTCGGGTCACGTTTCGGCTCTGAAAACATCTTCGCTATCACTATAAACAGCATAGCCGCTATTTTGACTATATTCCGTCCTATACTGCGTTTGAGTATGCAATGGACAAGACTTCCTGTAAGAACAGCCGCAGCATTCGGAAGTCCCAGACCTCCTGCAAGAGATATGTCGGCAAATGAGGCTACCCCTGCCATATCTGTTCCGGAAAGCCAGAAGCCTGCCGCTGCTGAGAATAAAAATCCTGCTAAAAATCTGAAAGTTGAGTCGTCTATGTATTTCCTTATCCTTTCCATTTGTATCACCTTTCCAAAATAAATTACATTTAATTATATCATTTTTAAAAGGCGATAATTGTCATTTTCAGGACACAATTCAATTTTTTATATTGACACTAAAAGTCCGCTGTGCTATAATTTACCTTAATAATTCATATGGAGGGATGATAAAATGCAAGATAATGATAAAAATACAAATTTGTCAAATACTCCGGAACGGAAACTAACTCCGGAAGAAGCTGAAAAAAGAGTCGCTGAAATGTTCGCACTTGCAAGTTCTTCCAATAAAAATGATAAAAAGAAGAAAAAGGAAAAAGCATCTTCTATCGAAACATTTACGCCCTATAGTCCGCCTGAAACACAAGCAAGTTTCTCCAAAACAGATAATTACGACACTTCAAAAAAAGAACCTAAAAGTAAAAAAGAGGACATTGTTAACGAAAAGGTCATGTCACTCACCAAATTGACCGAAAGTGAGCTGAAACCTGATGAGGCTGAAAAAAAGGTGGCTGAGCTGTTTGCAGTTGCAAGCACACAAAATCCGCATTCCAAGTCAAAGGGGGCTAACTTATCTGACACAAGCTTAGAGATAATAATACTCGAACTTATCTCGATCCTTCTTTTTGCTGCTGCAAGAAGCTCCGACACACTTTGGGTATTCTCTCCGGTCGCAATATTTCTGCCCGTACTGCTGGGAATCGGGTACAGGCTCTATAAATACCAGTGCACCTTAAAAGAAGCTGCTTCAAGATGCAAGCTCCACATGATAATATCCACATTCTTTTATATATGCGTCATCCTTTCCGTATAAATCCGGCACAGCAATATAATTAAAAATCCTGAGATCAGCTGCAAACTGCTCTCAGGATTTTTTCACGTATAACGACACGATCACTCTACTGCATCGTTTTTCTTTTTAAGTTCAACTGCAAAACGGACAAGCTCATCCATATCAAGCTCTTCAAGTCTGGCACTCCGGCTGAGTCCCATTTCTTCAAGCGTAGCATATATCTTATCTTTCGGTATCCCAGCCATTGAGGAAAGGGCATTTGCTGCGGTCTTTCTTCTCTGAGAAAATCCGCTTCTGACTATCCTGAAAAAGAACTTCTCATTCTCTTCATCAAGTTTCGGCTCAGGATGAGGGTCGATCCTTATTACAGCGGAATCCACATTAGGTGCAGGCATGAAGCTTCCTCTTGATACGTTGAAGACCGTCCTTACTGTACCATAGTAATTTACCGCAACCGTAATAGCTCCGGACTCTCTTGAACCGACCTTGGCACAAAGTCTCTGAGCAGCTTCCTTCTGCACCATGACCGTTATCGAGTCGACCGGAAGTCTGCTTTCAAGCAGAAGCATCAGTACAGGTGAAGTGATATAATAAGGCAGATTTGCACATACTGCTGCTTTAAGTCCGGCAAACTCCTCCCTTATAATCTTATGAAGATCGCATTTCATAATATCTTCGTTAAAAATCTTTATATTGTCGTACTCTGCAAGAGTTTCATCAAGGATAGGCAGAAGTCTGCTGTCTATCTCAACTGCACACACCTTGTCGGCACGTTTAGCAAGCTCGGCAGTCAGAACACCTATTCCTGTACCTATCTCGATTATGCCATACCCCGGCTGAGCGTTGCCGTTTTCAGCTATTTTAGGACATATATCAGGATTTATTATAAAATTCTGACCAAGTCCCTTTGAGAAGCTGAACCCGTGTTTAGAGAGTATCTCTTTAACAGTTCCGATGTTTGTAAGTATCATCCGGTCAATCCTCCGCTTTGTGACGCTGCTTCTGAGCAAATTCGCTCTGTTTTGCGTCATTTAGTTTATTCATATCATTCACAAGATAATCCGCAGACCTGAAGGCTCTCTGAAAATCAGTGTCACTGAAATAGAATTTAAGGTCAACAAAATCTCCGTCAATTATAATGTCCAATTGTCTTATCTGTCGGCCGGGATGTTTTTCTCCGGCATATTTAATATAAGCGTCTAATTCTTTTCTTTCAAGTTCTCCGCCAATAACATTGATCTTCATAGTTCTCCTCCTTATCATAAACGAATGTTTTATTTTTTCAGTCTTTCGATAACAGCTTCCGCACATTTCATGCCGTCAACTGCTGCTGATACTATTCCTCCGGCATAACCTGCTCCCTCTCCGCATGGGAAAAGTCCGCTAAGAGATACAGACTGTGCTCCCTCTCCACGGTCTATCCTTACAGGCGAGCTGCTTCTGCTCTCTATACCTGTCAGCAGAGCATCCGGAGCATCAAAGCCTTTTATCATCCTGCCCATTTCCGGTATGCCGAGTTTCAACGACTCTACCACAAAATCCGGCAGATACTCCTCCGGAGATGCGTGCTTTACGGAAGGCGTGTAAGACGGTCTTACACTTCCTGTGTGTTCTGTAGTTTCTCCGCTGAGAAATTCACCTACTGTGATAACCGGAGCACTATAGTCCGAACCGCCTGCGATGAACGCTTTTTCCTCAAGCTCTCTCTGAAACCACATACCTGCAAGCGGATGCTCGCTGCCATAATCAGAAGTATTTATATTCACCAGAAGTGCACTGTTTGAATTTTCTGCATCTCGTGCAAAACAGCTCATCCCGTTTACGGCAAGTCTCCCCTCTTCCGAGGACGCTGCTACGACCTCTCCGCCCGGACACATACAGAAAGTATACAAAGTGCGTCCGTTAGGAAGATGTGCAACGAGCTTATAGTCCGCAGCTTTAAGTGCCGGATGTCCGGCAAAATCGCCGTACATAGCCTTATCTATATCGTTACGCTTATGCTCGATACGTACTCCCACAGCAAAATTTTTCTGTGAAAGACTTATCTTATTCTCATAAAGCAGCTCGAAAACATCCCTTGCACTGTGACCTGTGGCAAGTATCACATTGTCCGTTTCAATGGTGTGGATTTCACCGCCGTGCTCATATTGAACAGACCTTATCGTTCCATTCTCCGAGCTATAGCCGCAAAATCTTGACCTGAAACGCACTTCTCCGCCAAGACTTATGACACGCTCCCTTAGCTTTTTAACAACTTCTCTGAGCTTGTCGGTACCGATATGCGGCTTAGCGAGTATTTTTATCTCGTCCGGAGCTCCGAACTCCACAAGCTTTTCAAGCACCCAGCCTATCCGCTTATCTTTGATGCCAGTAGTCAGCTTGCCGTCAGAGAAAGTACCTGCTCCGCCCTCGCCGAACTGTATATTGCACTCGGTATCAAGCTTACCGGAAGTGCGGAATTCGTCGACCGCTTTAACCCGTGAATCAACATCTCCGCCTCTTTCAAGGACTATAGGTCTTGCTCCAGCCATTGCAAGCACTAATGCCGCAAACATTCCGGCAGGTCCGAATCCAACTATTACCGGACGTCTTTCCGGTGACGGTACTTTATCTGTCACATACTTGTATTTCTCTATCTTTGAAGCATTCTTCAGACTTTTCAAAAGTCTGTCCTCATTTTTAGCTTCAATGTCGACCGATATTATAAAATGAACATCTTTTTTCTTTCGTGCGTCTACCGACTTTTTTGAAAGCTTTACACTTTTTATGAGCTTCGGCGATATACGCAATTTTCTGATACACAGCTCTTTCAGTCCCGACATATCAAAATCAAGCGGTACACTTATATTTGCGACCCTTATCATCTAAGCTCTCCTTTCAGCGATATTGCACAATTGCGACCTGCTGTATATCCGGAAGCCCATGCCCATTCAAGATTGAATCCGCCGCAGTCACCGTCCGCATCGAGCAGCTCTCCGCAGAAATAGATCCCCTTTTCTTTCGTGGACTCCATTCTGTCATCAACACAGCTTCCGTGAATACCTCCGGCAGTTACCTGAACATTTTTCCACGGCGAACAGCCGGTTATGTGGAATTTCAAGCACTTGACAGCTCCGGCGAGTTTAGCTATCTCACTATCCGTAACAGAAGCTATACTCTCATTCATCGGACGCTGTAGTGTATTTTTCACAAGATACACAGCTAAATTCTTGCAGAAAGCTCCGGTCAGCAGCTCGTTGAGTTCAAGTCCGCTGCGTTGTTTTCTGATATTTTTTATATAGTCTTCAAATTCACTTTCAGTCATATCCGGAGCAATATCAAGACAAAGTGTAAGCTTCCCCTCATATTGCTGCATATACCTTGCCATGTTGAACACGCAGATACCTGAGACTGAATTTTCTGTGAACTGTATCTCTCCATATTCAGAAGCTATTACCTTTTTCCCCTCAGCAGCAGCCGTAACTTTTCCCTTTACACGGACTCCTTTAAGTCCCTTCACAGCATCGGGAGAAGTCCTGAGCGGAGCTACAGCCGGACATATTTTTTCGGTCTTATAGCCGCTGTCTCTGAGCATTCTTAAAACTGAACCGTCCGTACCATACTGAGGAGCGGCATATCCTCCGGAAGCAAATATTATCCTCCGGCACGACAGCTTCTGACCGTCAGCAGAAACAAGCTCCCAGTCTTTGCCTTTTTTGACGTATGAACTTACCTCAAATCCGCACATTTCCTGTACATCCAATGAAGCAAGCTTGATTCTCATGGCACTCAGCACAGTAGCCGCACTTTCGCTCCTCGGGTACATTCTCCCCTGTTCATCTGACACGCAGAGGATACCCAACGAAGAGAAAAACTCATCCGGTGAGGGAGCTTTTTTTATTGTCCCAACTATGTCTTTGACCGAACCGTGATAACGTTCAGCGGCTATTTTTCGGTTGCCGAGATTGCATCTTCCGTTTCCGGTAGCAAGTATCTTTTTACCAATGCGGTCATTTTTTTCAGCTATTACAACTTTTGCGGACGGAAGTTCTTCTTTAGCACTTATCGCCGCCGCAATACCGGAAGCTCCGCCGCCAACTATTACAATATCTGCAAACATACGTAAAGCCTCCTTAATCTGGAACTAAATCTATCACCGCTACCTCCGGACGATTATTGAATCTTACAGGTGCCGGAGAATCTCCGATACCCGAGGTTATGAACATAACTCCGCCTTCATAGTCGAAAAGTCCCTTGTCGTAAACAGTTTCGTCAAGACTGAACTGTGGGAACCAGCCGTAATCGGAGGAATAAACGGGTCCCTTATCAAACGGGAGCTGCATCATTCCGCCGTGAGTATCGGCACACAATGTAAGCTCCGCACCAAAATCCGCAAACTTCTCATAATTAGGGATATGAGCAAGCAGGATATTGAAGCAGTCCTTTTGTATAGTGAACTCGTTTCTGAGGTCAAATGTCTCGCTGTAGTAAACATTGTCGATACCCATTATCTGGAACTTATTCCCATTTATATAAGTTATTTCGCTCTCGTAATTCATAACGTGAGCACCGGTATTTTTTATTGCTTTGATATAATCAGGTTCGGTATCATGCTCTCCGGTAACGAAATATACCGGAAGCTCCTCGCCGACTAAATCGGCAGTAAGGTCGACAGGTATCTGAATATCATCCCACGTACTGCCTCTTGTATACATATCTCCAAGCATAATAACTATATCTGGGTCAGCTTTTTTTATCTTTTTGACTATACGTTTATTGCTTATGCTGTGGGACGTTGCATGAAGGTCGCTTATAACAGCTATCCTCACGCTTTTATGTATCTTATCCGAGCGGATAGTCACCTCTGTAGTCCTCAGCGTATAGTTATTGAACCACCATACTGCTATAAGCACAATAACGATCAGACTCAATCGTCTCAGAGCATATTTTGATTTTCCGGAGCTCTTTTTCTTTTTTTCCGGACTGCTCTCGTTTACTCTTTTTGTTGTCTCTTTCATTGCTACCTTTCCTTGATGTGGAGATCAAGCTGTTCATACGGGATCTCGATACCGTTCTCATCAAAGCATTCCTTAACTGCTTCGATCATATTATATCTTTCAGCAAAATAATCATCGTTCTTCACATATATCAGCACATCGATCGAAACTGAGCTGTCGTTGTGCGAGGACATCCTGACTACAGGTTCAGGAGTCTTCAATATCAGCGGATGTTCCTTGATTATGCCGAGTACAAGTTCTCTTGCTTTTCTGAAATCAGCATTATAGCTTATATTGAATTTAAGGTCAAGTCTTCTTTCCGGAGTCTCAGTATAATTTATTATCTTTGCATCAGAGACTTTGCCGTTAGGGATAAATACTGATTTCTTGTCAAAAGTCTCTATCTTTGTGTACAGGATATTTATTGACATTACCTTGCCTACAGTATTATCGATCTCTATGGTATCTCCGGCAGCAAATGGTTTTGAAAAAAGTATAATAAAACCTCCGCAGAGATTTGAAAGGCAATTCTGCAACGCAAGGCTGACCGCAAGTCCTGCCGCACCAAGTATCGTTATTATGGATGACATCGGCACATTCAGTACTGAAAGTACTGTTATCAGCACGACCATGTACAGTATTATCCTTATGAATGACACAAGGAAACTCTTAGCTGCACCGTCCACATTTGATTTGGTCATGGTCTTGTTCACCATGCGGCAGATAAGCTTTACTATAAGTCCGCCGATGATTATTATGACAAGTGCCAGTATCAGCGACGGCAGAGCTTCCTGTATATGATTTATAATTGCACTGAAAAAGTCGGCTGTCTCGCTGACTTTCTCTTGTATAGTCCCCTGAGTAGTCTCTGTTACAGAAGTTGAGCCTGCAGCTGCTTCAGTAGTTATGACCTCTGTAATTTTAGTTTCCATCGGATCATCTCCATAAATTATTTTACGTCATATCACTTCAGTTCAGCTATAGTAACACCGTCCTCACCCTCACCGAAAAGTCCGAGACGGAACGTCTTTACGGAAGGATGCGATTTAAGTCTCTTATGGACTGCCTGTCTGAGAAGTCCCGTACCCTTTCCGTGGATTATAGTGATAGTCGAGATATTGGACATCACTGCCTGATCTATAAATGCATCAAGCTGATATATGCCGTCATCGCAGGCACAGCCTCTTATATCGAGCTCCATTTTTCCACGGCGTTCAGCTTTTACACCTACCTTGTTCATTCTTCTGTTAGGCTTTGCAGACTTGCCGCCTACAGTTACTTTTGGCGTTTCTTCAAGTCTGAGCCTTGAAATATTCATCTTAGTCTTCATGACTCCCATTTGTACAAATACGAAGTCACTTCCGTCCGGATCACCTGAAATTATGCCCTTACGCTGGAGGTCCACAACATATACGGTGTCCCCTCTTTTGAGCTTTCTCGGCAGAACATAGTCCGCATTCGGGTCATGCTTATCAACAGGATTGGCAGTGTCGTACATTTTGTTGAAGCTCTGCTTTGATCTGGACTTCATACCGGATACATTAGCACTGAAATCCTTCTTGTCCTTTTCCTTGCGGAGCTTTTCAAGCTCGTCAATGAGTTCATTTGACTCAGCCTTGGTCTGTTCGATTATGGTCATAGCACGCAGTCTTGCTTTTTCGAGCTCATCAGCCTTCTTCGCTTCGAGCTCCTCACGTTCTTTGCGGAGCTTTTCTTCATGCTCAGCAGCCTCAGCTTTCAGATGAGCTGCCTCTTCCTTGAGCTTTTCAAGCTCTATTCTTGAAGCTTCAAGCTTGCCTATGACCTCTTCAAGCCTTGTATTGGACTCACTCACTCTTGACTTAGCGTCCTTGATTATATCAGCAGGCATACCGAGGCTCTCAGATATAGCAAAAGCGTTCGATTTTCCCGGTGAACCTACTATAAGTCTGTATGTAGGTCTGAGAGTTTCAATATCGAACTCACAGGAAGCGTTCTCAACATTTTCGCTGTCTATCGCAAAAACTTTAAGCTCCTGATAGTGAGTAGTCACCATGAGCTTTGCTCCGTTTTCCATAAGTCGGCGGATAATGGATATTGCAAGAGCCGCACCTTCAACAGGGTCAGTACCGGAACCAAGCTCGTCAAGCAGAACGAGTGACCTTTCATCAGCGGTTTCAAGAATCTCTATGACCTTATTAGTATGAGATGAGAATGTGGAGAGATTCTGCTCGATGCTCTGGCTGTCGCCAATATCAGCGAGGATATGGTCGTACACTGATATACGGCTGCCGTCCGCAGCAGGTATGAGCAGTCCGCACATAGTCATCGCACTCAGAAGACCTGCGGTTTTCATAGCTACGGTCTTACCGCCTGTATTCGGACCTGTTATGATGAGTGTCTGATAGTCCTCACCGAGAGAGAGGTCTATCGGGACAGCCTTTTTCATGCTTATAAGCGGATGACGTGCCTTTTTAAGGAACATCCTGCCGTCATCGGTAATTTCCGGAAGTGAGCATTTCAGCTTAGCTGCAAGATTTGACTTTGCAAAATACAGATTAAGCTCCGTGCAGACCTTGTAATTCTCACTGAGAATATCCGCATAGTCACCGCAGTCACGGCAAAGCTCACGGATAATTCTTTCGATCTCCTCCTGCTCCTTACCTTCGAGGATACGGATGTCATTATTAGCCTCGACGATAGCCATAGGCTCGATGAATATAGTCTGACCGGTCGCAGAAGTATCATGGATAAGACCGCTCACCTGTCCTCTGTACTCAGATTTGACAGGAAGTACGAATCTGCCGTCCCTGATAGTAACATTGCTCTCCTGAAGATACTGCTGAGTGGTCTTGTTTTTTACCATTTTATCCAGCGTTTCCCTGAGCTGCATACCAGCACGGTTTATCTTTCTTCTTATAGCAGCAAGCTCCGGACTTGCGGCATCAGCTATCTCATTCTCTGAGATTATGGAGCGTTCAAGCTTTTCGAGCAGCCAGTCATTAGGCTGTAAGCGTGAGAAGAGGTAACTGAGTTCAGTTTCGATATTTTCGCAGTGACTGTACCAGTCAGCAAGTCCCTTTATCTGTCTGAGCATCGCAGCGATGTCCATGAGGTCACGCAGCGAGATTATTGCTCCGGACTTAGCTCTTGCAGCCGTTGCGGTAACATCTTTAAAATTGCTGAACGGCGGAGTTCCGAACTGTACAGAGAGGTCGAGAGCCTGAGAAGTTTTCAGACATTCATACCTTACTCTTTCGAGGTCGTTATCCGGTTCAAGTGACAGAGCCATTTTTCTTGTCTCCTCATTAGAGGTAAGCTCTGCGAGCATATCGAGTATTTTATCAAGTTCAAGTGTCTTTAAATATTTATCCATAGTTAATACCTTACGGGCATCTTCCCGCATCATGTTATCGATTTATAGAAATCCAGTGTCTGGAAATTTCTTTCAATATGAGTGAGCATATACTGCTCTGAAACGTAAGAGAGCCTGCTAAGGGTACTCTCTGAAACTCTGAAATTGAACAGCCTGTCGAAATCAGTTAGCACGATATGCCGTACAGCACTGAGCACAGGGAGTTTTATCTTAATGTAGTCATCATTTCCATTGCCGACAAAGCAGTCCGAGCAGTAGAAACCTCCGCTTTTCAGGCAGAAGAAAAGCTCCTGCGGCTCAAATTCTCCGCAGTTCCGGCAGGCAACAATATCCGGCATATAGCCTGTATCCGACATAAGCCGGAGTTCAAATATCGCTTTGAGCATCTTTTCATCACGCCTGCCGTTTTCAAGGAAGTACATGGTATTCAGAAACAGCCGCATGATGTCCTCATTCTGCCTTTCCGGATTGATGCAGTACCGCAGTACATCGGCAAAATACGAAGCAAGAGAGATTTTAGTAAGCGAATCTCTCAGACCGTAAAAAATATGTATCGGCTCCGCACTGTTGAGGTACATACGCTCACCTCTCTGGTCAATGCAGAACCGTGAATACGCAAAAAGCTGAGTGGAGCTGCCTGATCTGCCTGTGATCTTCTTTGCACCTTTTACGCAGACCTCGATAACTCCCCTTGTTTTTGTAAGAATATCGATAAATTTATCCTGTTCGCCCACTGAGCGTTCTTTAAGGACGATTCCCTCTTCCGTTATCATGTTCATTATCCCTGTAAGCCGAATACCTGAGATAGTCCTCTATCCTGCCGGTCTCGGCGAAAATATTCCATAAGATCTGTTCAGACATATTGAGCCTCCGCAAGATAATTATAATAGCTGATCGATACGATCTGTATTTATTATCAGCGGAAGCTCCGTGATCATGTCTGGTAATTATTTCTCTGAAAGTCCGAAGTTCCTGATGAGACCCTCACGGTTACGCCAGTCCTCCTTGACCTTCACCCAACATTTAAGATTAACTTTTATCTGGAAGAAATCCTCCAGTTCGATACGTGCGGCAGTAGAAGCCTTTTTGAGCATAGCACCGCCCTTGCCGATAACTATACCTTTATGGGACTCCTTCTCGCAGTAGATAACTGCGGATATATCGAGAATATCCTTATCATCACGCTCGCTCATCTCTTCAACTCCGACAGCGATTCCATGCGGCACTTCATCGTTCAGGAGCATGAGTAATTTCTCACGTATCATCTCAGCAGCAAGCACTTTTTCCGGCTGGTCAGTTATCATATCGTCCGGAAAGAAGTGTACAGACTCTTCTGAGAGCTTTATTATCTCGTCAATAACTATGTCGATACCATTATTTTCAGTAACACTTACCGGTATAACAGCCTCGAACTCTATCTTTGAAGTAAGCTCGGCTATGACTGGAGCAATATCATCCTTGTTTTTGAGCAAGTCTATCTTGTTAAGCACAAGAATGACCGGCATTTTGGACTTATTCATAGAGCGGAGAAGTTCAAGCTCCTGCTCATTTATCTTCTTGGTGCAGTCCATCATGAATACGACCGCATCAATATCGCTGACCGACTCCCTGACCGTATTCAGCATATGTTCGCTCAGTTTATTCACAGGCTTATGTAGTCCGGGAGTATCAAAGAAAACGAGCTGAACATCGTCGATATTGCGGATACCTGTTATACGTGTACGAGTAGTCTGAGGCTTATTGCTCACAGAAGCTATCTTCTCGCCGATTATAGCGTTGAGCAGAGAAGATTTTCCGGCATTAGTACGTCCGGCAATAGTTACAAAAGCAGTTCTCGGCATCAGTTGTTATCTCCGTTGACGATGAAAGTAGCATCTCTTGATATACCGAGCTTTTCAAGAACAGACTCTTCCTTTTCACGCATTATACGCTGATCGAGCTGACTTGTCTCGTGGTCATATCCAAGGAGATGGAGCATTGAGTGTACAGTGAGGAAGCCTACCTCACGTTCAAGAGAATGACCGTAATTCTGAGCCTGCTTAACAGCAGTTTCGAGCGATATAACGACATCTCCGAGCTGAACAGCACCTGTCTCAGGATTGAGTTCTTCTGTACCGTCCTCACTTGTAAGCGGGAAAGAGAGTACATCAGTAACGCTGTCCTTATCTCTGTATATCTTATTGAGATTTCTTATCTCATTATTGCTTACGAATGAAACGCTTACTTCAGCATCTCTTCCGAATTTTTCTGTTGCAAGAACAGCCTGACAGCATCTTCTTATGAGCAGTCTGATACCTACCGGTACCTTGACCTCTGTCTGATTATTCTTAACGTATACTTTTAATTTAGCCATGATTTCTCATTCTCCCTTCATTATACTTTTCGTACGCCTTGATTATGTCCTGAACGAGTCGGTGGCGTACTACATCTTTTTCGGTAAATCTGTGGATCTCAATATCATCGATCCCCTTGAGGACTTTTATAGCCTCAACCAAGCCTGACTTTTTAGCTTCCGGCAGATCGATCTGAGTAATATCTCCTGTTATGACCATTCTGCTTTCATTTCCAAGACGTGTCAGGAACATCTTTATCTGCTCAGAAGTAGTATTCTGAGCTTCATCGAGGATAATAAATGCCTCGTCAAGAGTACGTCCTCTCATGTAGGCAAGAGGTGCGACCTCTATAATGCCTTTTTCCATATATCTTGCGAAACTCTCTGCACCGAACATATCAAAGAGAGCATCGTAAAGAGGACGAAGATAAGGGTCGACCTTATCCTGAAGATCACCGGGTAAAAATCCCAGTTTTTCGCCTGCTTCGACCGCAGGACGAGTTAGGATGATCTTCTTTATCTTATGCTCACGGAAAGCCTTGACAGCCATTGCGACAGCAAGATAAGTCTTGCCTGTACCGGCTGGTCCGATCCCGAGCACTATGGTATTGTTTTTTATGGCATCGACATATCTTTTCTGTCCGACGGTACGGGCACGGAGTATCTTTCCGGAAGCAGTAACGCATATGCCGTCACCGCCAAGCTCGGCAAGCTCGCCTTCGATACCTTCTTCGACCATTGATGTTACATATCTTATGGTCTGACTGTTCAAAGAATGTCCCATATTATTGATATTGACAAGTGATTCAAGAGCCTTTGCAGCTGCCTGAACATTTGCCTCATCGCCGATAACTTTTATACGTCCGTCACGGCTTACGACAGAAACGTTGTACTGTTTCTGGATACGCTCAGCATTGCCGTCGAGCTGACCAAAAAGTTCAGCGAGCTGATCCGGATCGTTTACTTCTACAAATTTCTCCGCCATCAGCAGTTCTCCGATCTTTTATGATACTCACCGGGAAAAGCTCCTGCATTAGCCAGAGCTGCATTTGAGTACTTCTTATCAGCAGAAACATCTCCCAAGACCTTAACGCTGTCTGGCAGATCAATATGCTGAGAAGTTGACCTGAGTTCCAGTTCCATAATAGCCAGCTTGTCCGAGAAAGGATAGGTATCCAGTTCAAAGAGCTGGTCATGGTAATCGAAACAATAACGCACCTTCTGAACGGGAGTCAGAGCAAGGTCTCTCTGAGTGAGGAGCCTGTCATACTCTTCACGGCTTATCTCATATTCATTTTCCTCTCTTGTCAAAGGAGAGAGAAAGACTTTTTCAGTGTAGACATACTTAACCCTGCCGTCCTCAGCGATCCTGCGGACTCTACGCTGAGAGTCATTTTTACCTCTGTTCAGGTAGGTTTGAGTGATGCCAATTTTTCTTTTTACATTCAGCCTTTTGACATCCGGAAGTTCCACAAGGAACTTTCTTTCGATCTCGATTCCTTTTGCCATAAAACATCTCCGAAATAAAAAATTACCAAGGTACATAGTACCCCAAATATATTATATAACATTTTTTGATTATCGTCAACAAAAAGCTCATATTTTTTCTGTATAAGTTGCTTAAAAAAATATATAGGTGTTGAAATTGTGAAAAACTCGTGTTCAGTTTTCGTAAATATCTCTGAGCATAACATTAAATATAGAAAAAGAGCCGTCATCGAAATATATCTGATGCGACCTGAAGGAAAGCTCGTTACCGGTTTCAGCCTCCGGCACATCTATATAGACCGCATCATTCTCAACCCGAATCTTAACGTTGAGCTTCTCCTCGACCGCACGGCAGATCACATCATAATTTTCAGCGAAAAAGCTGTCGAGCATCTCGGTATCATCTGAATTTTCTTTCGCATCAACAGATCCAGTTTTCAGATAGATAGTGACAATATTCCCATTTATTTCCGTACCTACATCAGCCTCCAAGGTCTTATCGGGTGCAGAAAGCATCTTTTTTCTGAGGAAACACAGCAGATAGTAACGCAGAAGCTCCTCATGCATATATATAAAACCTTTAGTCTCTCTGTTGATCCTTATAAAACATTTGTCGCCAAGTATGCTGAGACAGCCGGCTGCGAAGTCCTCAAGGAACTGGTCGGTATCGATAAGTCTTTTATCCTTGTTCATAAATCCGAACACATTATTGAGAGCAGATTCACGTATGATAGTCCTGCACATTATGCGGATATTTTCAATTATTTCGTCGCCGTCTTCTTTGCTTGTGTTTTTGACCATATCTTTCAGAAGCTCGCATGAAGCCGCAATTCGTGTAACAGCGTATCTGATATTATTATCATTCTTTTCAAGGAACTCCATTGCATACGGATTATCAAAAAGCTCGATCATTTTTTCAATGTTCTTCATCATCGACCTTCTTTCATCTGTCTAAAATATTTCTACACTATTTATTATACTACATTTTTTATTAAAATGGAATAGGATAGACAAGAAAATATCAGGCGAAATAATTAACAAAATTTTACTTGTCAGTTCTTCGAACAGTGTGTAATGTGCACAATTAGAAAAAAATCTGTTATTTTTTTATCTAAGCACTTGAAAAAATTTCCGGATTGGAGTATAATAGAAATATAAAAATTTTAGGAGGTATATCCAATGTCAGTTAAAGTTGCTATTAATGGTTTCGGCCGTATTGGCCGTCTTGCATTCAGACAGATGTTTGATGCTGAGGGTTATGAGGTAGTTGCTATCAACGATCTTACAAAGCCTTCAATGCTCGCTCAGCTTCTCAAGTATGATACAGCTCAGGGTGGTTACTGCGGAAAGATCGGTGAGAACCTTCACACAGTTTCTGCTGATGATGAAGCAGGTACTATCACAGTTGATGGTAAGACACTCACAATCTACGCTAAGGCTAACGCTGCAGAGCTTCCTTGGGGTGAGATCGGCGTTGACGTAGTTCTCGAGTGCACAGGTTTCTACTGCTCAAAGGACAAGTCACAGGCTCACATCGATGCTGGTGCTAAGAAGGTTGTTATTTCTGCTCCTGCAGGCAACGATCTTCCTACAATCGTATTCAGCGTTAACGAGAAGACTCTTACAAAGGATGACAAGATCATCTCTGCTGCTTCATGCACAACAAACTGCCTCGCTCCTATGGC
>JAFRXL010000034.1 GCA_017441505.1 Ruminococcus sp. | reverse complement strand
GATGGGTCTTGTTGGTCGTCTTGGTAAGGTTCTCGGACCTCGTGGTCTTATGCCAAACCCAAAGGCTGGTACAGTAACTCCTGATGTTGCTAAGGCTGTAACAGAGGCTAAGGCTGGTAAGATCGAGTATCGTCTTGATAAGACAAACATCATCCACTGCCCAATCGGTAAGGCTTCATTCGGTGCTGCTAAGCTCGAAGAGAACTTCGCTGTTCTTATGGAAGCTATCGTAAAGGCTAAGCCAGCTGCAGCTAAGGGTACTTACCTCAAGAGCTGCACAGTTACATCTACAATGGGCCCTGGTGTTCCAGTTGCTACAGCTAAGTACGGTGTTTGATAAAAGCTTATAAAGATAAAAGCTGCTCGTTTGAGCAGCTTTATTTTTTGATAAAAAGGGACGTATTTGCGTCCTTTTAGAATGTCGAAAAAGTAGTGATTTCTTTAGGGGACGCCCTCTCGTGCAGGGCGTCCCCTTTTCCCAAACAGTCCACCGGACTGTTTGGGAATTCACCCCTTGCGGAGCGTTTTGTGGCTATATGCGGGTCTTTACCCCACACCCCACAAGGGCTGTCAGCCCTTGACCTGACCAAAGGTTTGAAAACCCTTTGGAATCCCATTATTATGACTATGCTTTTATTTAATAGTTTTTCAGCAGACTAAAAGGGACGCCGGAGCGTCCCTTTGATCGTTTTTCATTTATTACTTTGTCTCTGGTTCAAGAGACTTTATTGTCTGTACAAGATATTTCTGTATCTGAACTGCGTCCATATTGGTTATGTCGCCGCCTTTATGATCGTAAACATCGCCCCAGTATGAACCTTCTTCTGTAATAGCAGTAGCAGCTGTGCCGCCAACGCCGTATTCATCAGCATTTGAAGCTGCCTGCATTATGAGAACAGCATCGTTCATCTTGACCTCGCCGCTCATATTAGCATCGCCCCATACTCCGGTTGGCACAGGATTTTTATTTCCGGCTACATCCTCAAGATAGGAAGCCATCCATACAAGCGGAGCGTTCCATTCAAGTGCTGCCTCGTTGACCGACCATGCTTCTGAACTGTCAACATAGCACTTCTGACTTGCAAGTGAGCCTCTCTTGTATCCAAGTCCGCCCATGTAAGCATCCTGCATACCTGCACTTGGTCCGCCTGAAAGTACTCCGGCAGGTGCAAGCGGGAAATCAGGGTCAATACTGCCAGCCCAGTATCTATGGTGTGGATATTTGAGCACTGTGTCCATTTCAGTATCTCCATAACCTGATATATAGGAGAAGTCGTTGCCATTGCGTCCAAAGAGATAGTCCATAGCTGTTGATGTACCGTCAAGATACTTATTTTTTCTTCCGGAAGCCTCATAAGCATATGCCATAACGATCGCATTATTTATAACAAAGGAATTTGATCCATTCTCGTAACCCGAGATCTCTATCGGACTGCCGTCTGCATAAAGTCCTATACTTACTTCATCTGTATATGTATAACCTACATATGGGATACCCATGCCAGATCTATTTTCAAGACCAATGTACATATCAGCTGCCTGAATTATCGAATCCTTAACTTGCTTAGCATCATCAGATGAAAGCTTGTCGCTGTTCAGATAAAGCGAGAGTGTTCCGAGACCGGATGTACTTCCCCTGTTGAAGGATGCGAATGAACCTCTGTTCTCACCGCCGACAAGGTTGTATGTCATGCTGAGAGCCTTGTCTAAACCAGATGCATCATTCGGATTCTCGTACTTCTTGAGCTTTGTGA
The DNA here is from genome assembly GCA_017441505.1 of Ruminococcus sp. GTDB lineage: Bacteria > Bacillota > Clostridia > Oscillospirales > Ruminococcaceae > Ruminococcus. The sequence goes on along the minus strand of JAFRXL010000034.1, from coordinate 201,068 downwards.
GGTACTCGTCTTCACCTGTTGTAGAATACAGCTCACAAAGTGCCCAGTAGTAGTCATCCTCTACGTATGTGTCACCGTAAGGATTTCCGACCATAGCCTGATCGAGAGGTGCAAACTGTGGGTCTTTACCTCTGATAGATATACCTCTTGTGTCATCCTGTTCGAGAGGATCACCTTCTTTTACAGTCCACGCAGACTTATGCTTTTCAACGGCGGCGAGACAATCCTTTGCTATATTCAGGCACTTATCAGCAAATTCATCATCTATGCCTCTCCATAGACGTGCAGCCTGTGCAGCACAAGCAATTGTGTTGAATGTAGCTGCATACGTTGGAGGTTTAGCGATACGTGCTATTCCTTTTTCATACTCGCCATAGTCCCAAGCATTTAAAGCAAGACCAGTCCACTTAGAGTCGTGGAGTCTGTGATATACAAGACCAGTAGCATTTGCCTTTGAACCCTCATCGCCCCAGTATGGATCGTCACCCTTAACTATCATATCAAAGAACCATTCGAGCTCAACTCTTGCCTCATCAAGGAGATCAGGCTTACCGTTTGAGTTTTCCGGAATGAACATTGTCTTGGCATCGTCCCACTTTTTCTCTGTACCCAGCTTCTTTGACATCTCGTACAGATTCTGAAGAGTCCAAACTGACATACCACCGTTGACAACATTTTTTCCGTGGTCACCGGCATCGTACCAACCGCCTGTTGCGGTAATTGAATAATCAGTATCACCGTCAAATTCTGATGCGTAACTCTTTACCCATGCCGACTGAACATATGCAGTATCAGGATTATGTCCCTCTTTATTATGTGCAAGTCTTGCATCGCTGCCGTTCTTTATGTACTTGCCTTCAATCGGAACACCTGAACGGTTCTGATAGAAATACGAAACCGAGTCCCTTACAAGGTCACCATAAACATCATTACTGATTTTGAAAGGATGCGATCTGTTCATCTGGTATTCTTTTGATGTTTTCCAGTTTGTCCACATCAGTTTATCGTCAACGAGTTTTGTATCAAAAGCCCCCTCATAATTACGAATCTGTGTTCCGGAAACACCGGTTTTGTCGTTAACAACTATATAATATCCGTCACCCGGAGTATTAAGTTTTGAAAAATCAAGTATGTGAACATACTTACCCGAGTCCTTATATCTTGTGATAAGCTTTCCGCCGTCTCCCCTGACTTTTACAGTCTCTGGCGTACCTGAATCTATATCATTGTTTAAAATATCCGATGATTTTCCATTAAGTACTGCCTTTCCGGACTTATCGTATACAGTGAATTCAAGTGGTTCAGACGCATCTGTAGTATAGGAAGCTTTCTTAGAAAGCTTAGTAAAATATCCGACCTGATTAAGGCGAACATTCGACTTCGGCTTTACAACACCATATTCAGAAACCTGAGGCTCAACTATTTCTCCACTGAGGTCCTGAAGCGATAAATTATCAAACGTGATAGTAGCACCATTCGGAACACCAGTATCATCGCCGCCGTACTGTGCAGCACCATCTGTACCCTTATGGCAAGCATAGTGGAAAGCCCACTCAACAGGACCGTCATCGATAGGATAAATAGTGTCTTCTCCGGCGGTAAAATCCTGATCGATAACAAATGTCTCGCCCTTCTTTAGCTCTACGGGCATCCAATTGCCATTTCCCGCATCATTCCAGTACTCCTTATTACAGGAATAGTCACTTAACATTGTGTATATATAGCCGTCAGCCGAACAGGTGATCTCAGCATGAATATGATACTTATGTCCATTTATAAGGTTAATACCTTTGTGACGGAACTGAAGATCCCATCTTCCGTTTCCGCCATAATTTTCAAGAATTCTTATCTGATACTTTCCATCATCAATATCGAACGATTGCTTTGCAGGAGCAGTTTCGCAGGTATGCCACGGCAGTCCTATATTATCATCAAAAGTTGTTGCACCAAGAAGCTCGATTCCAAGATCTGGTATTTCAGCAGACGCACTCATCGGAGCAACTGCACTGCAAACAGTTGTGGCGATCATTGCTGCTGACAAGAGACTTCCCATAATAGTTTTCTTCATATTTTTATACATTTGTTTTCCCTCCCTGAAATGACAAAAATATAGTTTAATATGCATTGCAGTTATATCAAAAAAGAATTAAACAAAAAGGGACGCCGCAGCGTCCCTTTAACCGTCTGAGCAAATTTTAATTAAAATCTATTACTTTGTAGGATCAAGAGAAGTAATAGTGTGGATGAGGTACTTCTGGATCTGGAGAGCATCCATGTTTGTGATGTCGCCACCCTTATGGTTGTAAACGTCACCCCAGTATGCACCGTCAGAAGTAAGAGCGTTCTTGTCAGAACCGCCGATACCAAACTCATCTGCATTTGAAGCAGCCTGCATGATAAGAACTGCGTCGTTCATCTTAACTTCGCCGCTCATATTTGCATCGCCCCAAACACCATCTGTTGGATCAACTCCGCCGCCTTCGCCAACGTTAGGAGCTACATCCTCAAGGTAAGAAGCCATCCAAACGAGTGGAGCATTCCAGTTGATTGTGATCTCGTTAACTGACCAAGCTTCTGCACTATCAACATAGCACTTCTGGCTTGCAACAGCACCACGCTTGTATCCAAGACCGCCAACATATGGATCCTGCATACCAGCACCAGGACCACCAGAAAGGATTCCGTTAGGAGCCTTCGGGAATGAAGGATCTACGCCGTTAGCCCAGAATCTGTGGTGTGGCCACTGAAGAACGTTACCAGCCTCTGTATCACCGTAACCAGTTACATAAGAGAAGTCGTTACCGTTACGTCCGAAGAGGTAGTCCATAGCGATTGAAGCACCGTCGATGTACTTCTTGTTACCGTTCTTAGCTCCGCCTGAAGCCTCATAAGCGTAAGCCATAACGATAGCGTTGTTAGCTACGAATGAGTTTGAACCCCACTCATAACCTGTAACCTCGATTGGTTTACCGTTCTCATCAAGACCGATGTTGATCGGATCAGTGAATGAAGAGCCCTCATATGGGATACCCATACCAGTTGCATTTTCCTGAGCAATATACTTATCAGCAGCTGTGAGGATAGAATCGCTGACTGCCTTAGCGTCAGCAGATGAAAGCTTATCGCTGTTCAGATAGAGTGAGAGTGTTCCGAGACCGGATGTACAACCCCAGTTGAAGGAGCTGAATGATCCCTTGTTCTCACCACCGCCGAGTCTATATGTGAGGCTGAGAGCCTTATCGCAGCCTTCTGTATCATTCTTATTCTCATATTTCTTGAGCTTTGTGAGGTACTCTTCATCACCTGTTGTAGCGAAGAGCTCACAGAGTGCCCAGTAGTAGTCATCCTCTACGTATGTATCACCGTAAGGACCACCGCCGATAGCCTGATCGAGAGGAGCGAAGAGTGGATCTTTACCTCTCTTGTTTGTACCCTTTATATCATCCTGCTCAAGTGGTGAACCTTCCTTGATAGCCCAGTTGCTCTGGTGTTTCTCAACAGCAGCGAGACAAGCCTTAGCATTTGTGAGACACTCGTCAGCGAACTTATCATCAATACCCTTCCAGAGACGTGCAGCCTGAGCAGCACAAGCAATTGTATTGAATGTAGCAGCATACGTTGGTGGCTTAACTATACGAGCCATACCTTCCTCGAACTCGCCGTAGTCCCAAGCATAGATAGCAAGACCAGTCCACTTAGAGTCGTGGAGCTTGTGGTAAACGAGACCAGTTGCCTTAGCCTGTTTTCCGCTGTCGCCCCAGTATGGATCATCGCCCTTAACGATCATGTCGAAGAACCACTCAAGCTCTACTCTTGCTTCATCAAGAAGGTCAGGAGCACCGTTGGAATTCTCAGGAATGAACATTGTCTTTCCATCGTCCCACTTGCTATCTGTACCGAGCTTCTGAGACATCTCATAGAGGTTCTGGAGTGTCCATACAGATACACCGCCGTTAACAACGTATTTACCGTGGTCACCAGCATCGTACCAACCGCCTGTTGCAGTAATGGAGTATGCCTTATCACCATCGAATGATGAAGAATATGACTTAACCCATGCTGGCTGTACATAAGCTGTATCTGGGTTATGACCCTTCTGTGAGTGTGCAAGCTTTGAATCTGTACCATTCTTTATGTACTGTGACTCAATTGAAACACCAGAACGGTTCTGATAGAAGTAAGATACTGAATCTCTAACGAGATCGCCGTAAACCTTATCACTTACAGAGAAAGGATGTGACTTGTTCATCTGGTATGACTTCTTAGTCTTCCAGCTTGTCCACATTACCTTATCTCCTTCAATAGTTGTATCGAAAGCACCCTCGTAAACGCCGTACTGTGTGCCAGATACACCGACCTTATCCTTAACAACGATATAGTATCCGTCGCCAGCTGTTGTGAGCTTGGAGAAATCAAGTACGTGAACATACTTACCGGAATCCTTATATCTTGTGATCATCTTTCCGCCGTCGCCCTTAACCTGAGTTGTTTCAGGTGTACCGGACTCAATATCACCGGAAATTACTTCTGACTTACCGTTAAATACAGACTTGCCTGACTTATCGTATACGTCGAATTCGAGCGGATCAGCAGCGTCTGAAGTATATGAAGCCTTCTTAGCGAGCTTTGTGAAGTAACCTACCTGGTTAAGACGTACATTTGACTTTGGTCTGATAGCACCGTATTCATCTGTACCTGAAACAGCTGGGTCACCGCTAAGGCTCTGAAGAGACATATTATCGAATGTGATAGTAGCATTATTTGGAACACCGGTATCATCTCCGCCGTACTTAGCAGCACCATCTGTTCCCTTGTGGCAAGCATAGTGGAAAGCCCACTCTGCAGGACCATCTTCAAGAGCAGAAGGACCTGAACCAGCAGTAAAGTCAGTATCGATAGTATATGTCTGACCCTTCTTTAACTGGATTGGCTGCCAGTTGCCGTTACCGCCGTCGTTCCAGTACTCAGCTGTACCAGCGTAGTTACCTATCTTAGTATAGATATAACCATCTGCTGAACAAGTGATCTCAGCGTGAACGTGATACTTATGACCGCTCTTGAGTTCGATACCTCTGTGGCGGAACTGAAGATCCCATCTTCCTGCACCACCGAAGTTCTCAACGACAGTCATTGTATATTTACCGTCTTCGATGTCGAATTTCTGCTTAGCCGGGTTAGTCTCACATGTATGCCATGGAAGACCGATACCGTCATCAAAAGTTGTAGCACCGAGCTGCTCAGAACCCATATTTGGGATAGCAGCAGAAGCACTCATTGGAGCTATAGCACTGCAAACAGTTGTTGCGAGCATAGCTGCTGACAAGAGACTTCCAGTTAATGCTTTTTTAAAGTTCTTGTGCATTTTTTTACCCTCCCTGATAAAATAAAAGATATAATGTACTTATAACGCAATGCCAGTGCAAACATTGCGGTTATACCGTTTGTCTTATCTGACGAGCCGGCGGTCCTGCGGACTTGCACTATGCCTTTTCTCATCAATCATATTATATTATACCACACAAAAAAAGTAAATAGTTTTTTTGAATTTCGTGTATTTTCCTAATGTGCTGTTATTATTTTTGTGCACTACTTACAAATACAGGTAAAAAACAAGAGAGGACGAAACCTCTCTTGTTGAAAATATGTGAATTAATTAAATTTTATCCGGGTATGCTTATTTATATGACTCAGGAAGCTCCTTAACAGCACCTATGAGGAACTTCTGGATAGAAAGAGCGTCCATATTTGTAAGTCCTGTACCGTTTGCATATACGTCCGCATTGATCTCGCCCTGCTCTGTAAGATGAGTTTTCTCGGAACCAGTCAGACCGTAGAGATCATCGTTTGCAAGAGCCTGCATTACGAGAACAGCATCGTTCATCTTGACCTCACCGCTGCAGTTTGCATCGCCCCAGAGAGTTACCTTTGGAGTATTGCCTGTTGTAGGCTCTGTAGGGTCAGTCTGTGAGCTTCCGCCGTTTCTTGTGAATGTATAATCAGACTTTGTAGGCTTTGTTCCGTCCGGCTCTTCGCCCCATACAAGTATGCCGTTTACATACATTGTGATATGCTCGTTGAGCGAATCATCCTTTTTAAGATCTGTAGCATCAGCAAGTCCGCCGTTATATGACCAGTCGTTTGTGCAGTCCCATGCACCGGCTGTAGACTTTCCGTCTATAGCGTCCGGAATAGAGATTCTGAACTGAACTTCGTCTCTGTGTTCACTCTGACCAGTAGGCATTATAGCTCTGCCGTCATCGAATACAATGTCTGCATAGTAGATATTTCCGTCATACTGGAACGGTCCCTCAGCATGAGCATATCCCTGCTCACCCTCAGAGTACTGCTGTGACTTAGTTTCCACCTTGATCTGATCTACTGTAAGACCATTTTCAAGGAGCTCAGAAATATCGAAGTAATAACGGAACTTAACATCCTTAGCAACTCTTGCCGGCCATGCTGTATGGTTCATAGCCCAAGCCTTTATTTCTGTATAGCTGTTTGCAGGCTGTCCGTTGAGAACTGCTGCAACTTCCCATTCTGCCCACTTAGGAGTCTCTGTTGGTGGGAAGTTAGAAAGCGGATTTCCGCCGTAATCGTCGATCATTGCACAAAGAGCTGCTGTAAAACCAGCGTTATAGTCGATAGCAACCTCAGTGTACTGATAGTCAGATACTGAATAGCTTCCGTAATTACCCTTGCTGTCCGGACCTCCTATAAGAGCACCGTAAAGCGTATGTGCGTATTCAGTCTGCCATGACTCACCGCCGGTAGTAGACTCACCTGTTTTTCCAAGCTCATTCCAGTGGTCATCGTGAATACCGGAAGCTCCTCTGTGGTGGAATACTGAAGGCCATTCATCGCCCATACCAAGGATGTAGCTAATGCCCATTTCGTTATCACCGAAGCAGTAATTCATCTGAAGGTCTGCCCACTTGTCAGCCTCAGCAGCAAATGAAGCGTCATCTTTAAGTATAGTATCACTTGCCAGTTTTGCAAGCCATGCAGTTGTTGTGGAATGACGGAGACATCCCCACTGGAAGAGATATGAAAGTCCCTTAGGTGTGATATTATCAAATGCCTTTATACCTGAAGACTTATCGCTGTTGCCTACGCCCATCCAATACTGGAGGTGCTTTTTAACATGAGCAGTCCACTCCGGTGAACCTGTGTTCTGAGCATAAAGAAAAGCAGCAGCTTGTGTGGAGTCATCCCAGCAGAATCCCCATGTATACTTTTTGTCAGTAGACTGATTTTCTAATGGGAAATGTGGGATATAGTCAGTCTCGCACTTTGTGAGATATGACTTATCGCCTGTAGCTCTGTAGAGCCAGTTAGCAGCATACATAAGCTCGTCTACATAGTTTTCAACATCGTTTCCATGCTGCTGTATATTATAGAATTCCTTCTGTGTACCCTGTCCGTCGTCACTTCTTACCTTGTCAGCACGTTCAAAGAGACTCTTTGCCTGCTTGAGGTATGAAGCAGCAAGTTCCGGCTCCTCGTCCTTGAGAAGAATATATCCTTCTGCAAGAGCAGCAGCCATATATCCTGTTACTGTTGAACAGGTCATAGTATCGTAAGGTCTGGACTCTTCGCCCTTGCCGTCCATTATCTTATACTTTCTGATGTATACCTCCGGACTTCCCCACCATTTATGGTCAAACTGTGAAGGTCCGATAGTACCGATGACCTCATCACCGAGGTCGCATCTTGAAATATAGTCAAGACCCCATTTGAGGTTGTTCATATAAAGGTCATAAAGACCAGCTTTCTTTACAGCATCCTTATATTCAATGATTCCCCATGCGAGAACTGATGCAGTATAAGCATTTGTGAGAGTGAACTTGAAATGGTCGCCGGCATCGTACCAACCGCCGTCAACAACATCGGCTGAAGTGCCGTCTTCCTTCATCATAGAGTCGTCTCTCCACTGAACAGTGTTCCAGTCAGGAAGCTTACCGGACTGCTGTACCTCATAGAAGAACATTGACTTCTGAAGTGCCTCAGCGTAGTTATAACTGCTTGCAGCGTATGCAGTTATAGGCTGTTCTTCAACCTTGATAGACGGTGCATAAGCAGCCAGTCCTGCTGTCATTGCAAGTGCGGATGCAGCAGCAGTGATTCTTTTGAAATTCATAATTATAATACCCCTCTCTGTGAATGTAAATTCTTAGGCAAGACCCTCCCGTCATGCCTATACAATTTTATAATAACCGATACGGCTGAATTTGTCAAGAGCTAATTTGTATTTTCTGCTGTTAAAAATACATGATATGGTAATAATAAATATCCAAAAACACAAAAGCGGACACCCCTGCCGGATGTCCGCTCTACTATTATAATATGTACGATCAAGCCTTGTTTACGCTTCCGAAGAGTTCCATCTTCTCCTTGACCTTAGCCTTGATAGCCTCGAATCCTGGAGCGAGGAGCTTTCTTGGGTCGAATCCCTTGCCCTGCTGATCCTTACCAGCTTCGATGTACTTTCTTGTAGCCTCTGCGAATACGAGCTGGCACTCTGTATTAACGTTGATCTTTGCAACGCCGAGTGAGATTGCCTTTGTGATCATATCGTCAGGGATACCTGTACCGCCGTGAAGAACGAGAGGCATATCGCCAACAGTCTTGTTGATTGCTTCGAGAGTCTCAAAGCTGAGGCCTTCCCAGTTCTCTGGATATACACCGTGGATGTTACCGATACCTGCTGCGAGGAAGTCAACACCGAGGTCAGCGATCTGCTTGCACTCGTTAGGGTCTGCACACTCGCCCTTACCAATAACGCCGTCCTCTTCACCGCCGATAGCTCCAACCTCAGCCTCGATAGAAAGACCAAGACCATGAGCAACGTTTACGAGCTCTGTTGTCTTAGCAACGTTCTCATCGATCGGGAAGTGTGAACCGTCGAACATGATAGATGTAAAGCCAGCCTTGATGCACTTGTAGCATCCCTCGTATGAACCGTGATCGAGGTGGAGAGCAACAGGAACTGTGATTCCGAGAGACTTATCCATTGCTGCAACCATTGCTGCAACTGTCTCAAAACCTGTCATGTACTTTCCAGCACCCTCAGATACGCCGAGGATAACAGGGCTGTTAAGCTCCTGAGCTGTGAGAAGGATAGCCTTTGTCCACTCAAGGTTGTTGATGTTGAACTGGCCAACTGCGTATTTACCTGCTCTTGCTTTCTGGAGCATTTCTGTAGCTGATACTAACATAATTTAAATTCCTCCTGAGAATTTCTTTTACAGGGATAAAACCCTATCGTTAATATTATAACACACCTTTTTATGAATTGCAAGGGAAATTTAGATTTTTTTCAGTTTACTCCCTATTTTGTAAATTCTGGCAGGAACTATAGTTTTCAACACCGGCTGCTCCGGACTGTTGAGTATCATTGTTCTGGGACTTCAACTCGGTTTTTATCGTCTCGACATTTTCGCAAATATCCCCGAAAGCGTAGATCATGATAGTCGACACCCACGAAACGATAACCGAAAGTATTACTCCTATTACGCAGTATATGAACCCTTGAAGCGGTTCAATTTCAGCTATATCCGTCGCTGCAATTATCACACTTATCACTGAAACTCCGCATAAGATAAAGAACAGTATCTTTGCCAGTGATTTTATCCTCTTTCCCGGTGATTTGAACAGACTTTCAACATATGATTTAAACATATAGACCACCTCCGATTAAATTATATATCCATTTGGATATACTGTCAAGTTATGCACATAATAATGTGATAAAATTTGGATGTTAGAATAAATCAAAGGGAGTGATTTTGTGTACTATTTACAGCGTCTGAAAGATCTGCGTGAAGATATGGACCTACAGCAGTCAGATATTGCTAAGCTGCTGAAAACTACACAGCCGCAATACTCCCGATACGAGACAGGAGAACGTGACCTCCCCATACGTCACCTCGTCACCCTCGCCGACTACTACAATGTTTCCACCGACTACATCCTCGGACGTACTAATAATAAAAAATTAAGCACAAAATAACCAGTCAGAACTATTTTATGGTCCCGACTGGTTTCTTTTATGTTTACGCTGAGGTGATATGGCAAATTGACCATAACACAAAGTTAGTATTTTCTAACATTTATTACTATTTACAAATCTAAAAAAATAACGCTGTTATCCCTTGACAAATAAATGATTCTATGTTATTATATGAACAGACATTCATATGACTGCTCATTCATATCATGGAGGGATCAATTATGTATTTACAACTCAATAACATCAAAAAATCATTTGGAGAAGGGGAAAACAAAAACGAAGTTCTAAAAGGCATAACCTGTGGGGTAGAAAAGGGTCATATCTGCGTACTGCTCGGACCTTCCGGCTCAGGCAAATCCACGCTTCTGAATATAATCGGCGGTATAGACTCTGCTGACAGTGGTTCTGTAATAATTAATAATGAAAAGCTTGAAAGCTACAGTGATAAGCAGCTAACTCTTTACCGCAGAAAGCACTTGGGGTACGTTTTTCAGTCCTATAACCTTATACCAAATCTTACAGTCAGGGAAAATATCGAAGTAGGAGCTTATCTCAGCGACTCCCCTCTTCCTATCGATGACCTTATCGAAACTCTCGGACTTACTAAACATCAGCACAAAATACCGTCACAGTTATCCGGCGGTCAGCAGCAGCGTACCGCTATCGGCAGAGCTATTATAAAAAATCCGGATATTCTGCTTTGTGACGAGCCTACCGGTGCTCTTGACTACAAAACTTCTAAAGAGATACTCAAACTCATAGAAGAGGTCAACCAGAAATTCGGAAACACTATCATCATAGTTACTCACAACGACGCAATAAAGCTTATGGCAGATCAGGTTATAAAATTCCGTGACGGAAATATCAGAAAAATCGAAATGAACACAGATAAAGTACCTGCTGCCGAGCTTGACTGGTAAGGAGGTCTGAATATGAAAAATCCGCTCCTTAAACGTATTCCAAGAGAACTCAAAGACGATCTTGGCAAATACATCGCTTTATTTCTCTTTCTGACACTTACAATCGGCTTCGTCTCAGGATTCCTTGTAGCTGATAACTCCATGAAGAAAGCCTACGATAACAGCTTTGAGGATTACGACATTGAAAACGGTCACTTTATTCTGGACAAAAAAGCCGATAATGAGCTTCTCAGCTATGCCGAGAATGAATACAATATCAGGATATACGAATTATTCTGCAAGAACAAAGAAAATCCGGACGGTCACGCAGTAAGACTTTATATGCCAAGAACTGACGTGAACCGCTTAGACATTATGGACGGCGAACTTCCTTCCGCTGACGGCGAAATAGTTTTAGACAGAATATATGCTGAAAACAATGGCATCTCCATAGGCGATGACTACACAGTTGATGACAAGACTTTTAAAGTCACCGGATATGCTGCTTTTTCGGACTACAGTGCTCTATTCAAAAAAAATACAGACATGATGTTCGATGCCAACAAATTCACAGTAGCCGTCATCTCTGAAAACGACTTCAACTCTTTAAGTGAAGCAGGTCTTGAATATGAGTACGCATGGCTCAATAACGATACTTCACTTAACGACGATGAGCAAAAAGAACTCGCTGACAAGATCATGACCGACCTCGCTGAAAAAGCTGCTGAATACGACAATTCTATCACAGATTTTGTTGCCCGTCAGGATAATCAGGCTATAAAATTCACAGGCGATGATATGGGCGGAGATGCCGTTATGGTACACACATTGCTGTATATCGTCATGGTAGTCCTCTCATTCGCATTTGCCGTTACTACAAAAAGTACTATCGAACAGGAGTCTAAGGTTATCGGTACTCTCAGAGCATCAGGATATACACGCACTGAACTTGCTGTCCACTTCCTTGCCGTACCTGTTATAGTTACTTTGTTAGGAGCAGTTGCAGGTAATATCATAGGCTATACAGGTATGAAATTTATTGTAGCCGATATGTACTACCACAGCTATTCGCTCCCTACTTATAAGACAATATGGAACGCAAGTGCGTTTATCAGCACTACAGTTGTCCCGCTTATCATAATATTCCTCATAAACCTTCTTATTATATGCACTTCTCTTTCACACACTCCGCTCCAGTTCATCAGAGGCGAACTCTGCAAGAGCAGAAGAAAAAGGGCATTGAAGCTTCCTGATTGGAAATTCCTTTCCAGATTCCGTACAAGAGTTATACTCCAGAATATACCTGCATTCACAACATTATTTGTTGGTATCCTGTTTGCAAGCACAATGCTCATGTTCGGACTATTGCTTTCTCCTCTGTTAACTCACTTCAAAGAACAGGTAGTTGATTCAAAGTTCTCAAATTATCAGTATATCCTCAAAGCACCTGTCCAGACCTCCACTGAGGGAGCAGAAAAATACTGCGTTACTTCACTCGTGAACGATAAAGAAGAGGAAATAACTGTCTACGGTATCCAGAATAATTCAGAATACGTCAGCGACAAGTCATTCGAGCCCGGGTGCATCTATCTTTCCGAAGGATATATGGAAAAATACAGATTCAAAAAAGGAAACACATTAACACTCCACGATAAGTACTCAAAAGAAGAATTCGACTTCAAAATTGACGACAAATTTGATTACCCTGCTTCTCTCTGCATCTTTATGAACATAGATGACTTCAACACTATGTTCGGTAAGGATAAGGACTATTTCAGCGGCTATTTCACTAACGAAAGAATCACCGATATTGATGAAACAATGATAGCATCAGTAATTACAGAACACGACCTCACTATCATGGCTGACCAGCTTGAGGATTCTCTCGGAGCTATATTCCCGATGTTCGGCGGATTCGCTATTCTCATTTATATCCTTATGATATATCTTCTCGCTAAGCTCATTATAGAAAAGAATGCTTCATCTATCTCCATGATAAAGATACTCGGATATACAGATCAGGAAGTATCAAAGCTTTACAATCGTGCAACATCAATGGTAGTTATCGGGTCGATGCTTATTTCAATACCGATATGCTCCTTAATTATAAAACTCATTTACTACACAATGATGCTTGAATTCTCCGGCTGGCTGAGCTACTGGACAGCTCCATGGATATATCCTGTAATGTTCGGTATAGGTGTAGTTTGCTACCTCGTTGTGTCAGTGATACTTCTGAAAAAGATCAAAAAGATACCTATGTCTCAGGCACTTAAAAATATGGAATAATACAAAAAAGCTTTGCGGAAACCATTACCGCAAAGCTTTTTCATTTAAAATCCTTATACAGCTGAAAGTACCTCGCCTATCTTATCACAGATAAGAAGGTCCGCACTGCTGTCCGCTTGTGTCGGAGACATATTTATTATGACCCGATTACTGCCCTTGAAGTACTTTATAAGTCCGGCTGCCGGATACACATTCAATGAAGTTCCGCCGATAATGAGTGTATCAGCTGTAGCAAGTGCCTCGATAGAACCGTATATCACTTCATCGCTCAGTCCCTCTTCATACAGTACAACGTCCGGCTTGATAGTACCTCCGCACTCGCACTTTGGCACTCCCTCTGAATTGATAATAGCGTCTATGCCATGAAATTTTCCGCACTTCATGCAGTAGTTTCTCAGTACGCTTCCGTGAAGCTCATAGACCTTTTTACTTCCGGCTGCCTGATGAAGTCCGTCGATATTCTGAGTTACAACAGCTGTAAGCTTGCCCTCAGCTTCAAGCTCTGCGAGTTTTATGTGAGCCTTATTCGGCTTAGCATCAGTGCATATCATTTTAGCCCTGTAAAAGCGATAAAACTCCTCCGGCTTCTTCATAAAAAAGCTGTGGCTCAGTATAGTCTCCGGCGGATAATCCCACTGCTGATGATATAAACCGTCAACGCTGCGGAAATCCGGTATACCGCTTTCGGTAGATACTCCGGCACCGCCGAAAAAAACTATTCTCTTGGAATTATTTACTATTTCACGAAGACGTTCTATTTTATCCATATTAGCCTCCTATTATTTTTACAAAGAATTTTCTTACTCTCGGACCGTCAAACTCACAGAAATAAATTCCCTGCCATGTACCGAGAAGCGGCTTGCCCTTTGAAACGATGATAGTCTCGCTCGCTCCGACAGCAGACGATTTAAGATGTGCATCAGAGTTTCCGCCGGTATGATTGAAAGACGCCAATTCAGGGAAAGTCTTATCCATACCTTCAAGAAAATCAGCTTTGAGTTCAGGGTCTACATTTTCATTAATAGTTATCGCCGCCGTTGTATGCGGACAATACACGATGCAGATACCCTCATTTACTCCGCTTTCTGTGATAGCTTCTGTGACCTCGTTTGTTATATCAACGAGTCCCTCTTCCGGTGTGCTTAACTGAAAATTGAACAACATTTTCTTATCCTCCTTATTGCGGCTTTATTTACCACTGTTTTTCGAGCTTTTCCCATAGTAGCGGCAAAAATAGTTCAATGTACATTCGCCGCACTTAGGATTTCTTGCTCTGCATATATCTCTGCCGAACTGTACAGTCTGGTGGCAGAAATGGTTTGATATTTCCGGCGGTAAAAGCTTTACAAGGTCTTTTTCGACCTTTGCCGGTTCGGTGTTGGAAGTCAGACCCAAGCGTCCGGTTATCCTTATGCAGTGAGTATCCGTAACTACTGCCGGTTTTCCGTAAACGTCACCAAGTATTAGATTCGCAGTTTTGCGTCCGACTCCCGAAAGGCTCAGAAGCTCATCCATAGTGTCCGGCACTTTTCCGCCGAAATCATTTATGAGCTGTCCTGCCATTTCCTTTATACTTTTAGCTTTTGTACGATAAAATCCACATGGCTTTACATCCTCCTCCAACTCATTCAAGTCAGCTCCGGCAAATGCTTCAAGGGAAGGATATTTCTGGAAAAGAGTCTTAGTAACGATATTCACTCTCGCATCAGTACACTGAGCTGCAAGACGTGTCGCTATAAGAAGCTCATAGGGCTTTTTATATACAAGACTGCATTCAACATCCGGATATATTTTTTCAAGCTCTTCACAAGCTTTTTCTGCTATTTCTTTTTTAGTCATTATTTTACCTCCCTGAGTCTTTTTTCCTTTGCGAGTATCTCGTCATAGACCCTGTACATCTTCTGCACAGTGTTCTCAAGGAAATAGTAATGCTTTATGTAAAAACCTACCAGCACCATTATTATGGTCACAAGCAACAGCAGCATCATATTATTCAAAGCAAGCATACCAAGTATCAGAAGTATCAATATTATCGCAAACATCATGGTCACGAGAAAATGGACTATTCTTTCGTGCTGCATAAAAGCTATTTTATCCTTATGCTCTGCCATTATTTCTGCAAGCTCCTCTGAACTCTGACAGTCAGCAAGCCTTTTCTGTACCTCTGCCATATAATGGGTAAGATATTCTGTCATAAAACTCCCTCCGTTCAGCTGCTTTTTCTATAGCGTGTAGGAGTGACCCCAACGACCTTTTTGAATTGTCTCATAAAGTGTTCTTCGTTATCATAACCGCACATCGACGCTACCTGCGAAACAGTACATGAAGTCTCGCTGAGTATCTCCTTAGCCTTCTCTATCTTGCTGCTTATGACATCAGAGATACACGATACACCAAACACCTCACGGTAGATATGCTGTAAGTAAGACCTCGACATATTAACGTCCGCAGCCATTGTGTCAACATTCCATTTAAGCTGAGGATTTCGGTATATCTTAGCCCGCAGTTCAATAAGTGCAGCATAATGCGGCTCGACAGCAGTCTGTTGAAGAGCTCCTCTGCGGTCGGAAAAGTCTTCCGCCGATGAAAGCAGCGACCTCATAAGACCATCTAAAAGTTTTGGACGGCGTACATTTATCGAATAGTACTCATTACAAATGTTTCGTATCAGTCCATTTACAAAATCAGGGTCAGCCGCACATATCGGACGGTTATATATAAGGTTCAGTGAATCAATGAACTCGGAATCACTTTCAGTGGAAAAACATATCCAATCGCATATAAAAGCTCCCTCAAAAGCGGAATATGTTCTGTTAACGGTGTCATTATAAAGGATGAGCGTTTCAGCAGGCAGTATCACAGATATGCCGTCAAACACGAAGCGGCCTCTGCTTCTTGTCAGAAGAAGCATATGCTCACCTTTATCCGGAGCTCGGTCTATACTGTAGTTCTCATCATAGACCGAACCATAGCCTAAACTAAGTATTTCCACTCGCTCACTCCTTTGCTATGAATCTCCACGGCACATCCTTCCAGTACTCTCCGGCATAATCGATGCCAACTCTCGGAGCAGTTACAATATCCGGTCTGAAGCCGTCGTCTTCTATCCATATATCGTCATTCTGGTATATTTTCTGTCCGTTCAGCTCACCATTTATGCCCATATATTTTGTCAGCTTTGCCGGACCGTCATGAACTTCTCCGGCTCTGATAAGTATTCCCTGCGGCTGGTCTTTTTCACCGGTAATGACATTCATCAGCCAGTGCATACCGTAGCAGAGATAAACATATATCACTCCGCTCTCACCATAAAGTATCTCGGTACGCTTAGTTCTGCCTTTTGAAGCATGGCAGCCTTTATCCTCTTCTCCACGGTAAGCCTCAGTTTCAGCGATTCTCTCACGCAGCAGAGTACCATCCGGCAGTCTGCGGACAAGTATTTTTCCAACAAGCTCCGGAGCAGCCTCAAGTACATCACGGTGAAAAAAATCTTCTTTTAGTTTTTTTATCATGATCAGACTTTCAATTTCTGTTCAAGCTCTGTGTCGGGCTTGACGAACGCTGTTTTATAGTTAGTGAATATGACCTTTCCGGGCTTAGCTCCGGAAGGCTTCTTAACGTACCTTGCAAGGCAGTAGTCCACAGGGACGAGAGTTGAATTCTTCCCTCTGCTGTTGACTGCGGCTATAACAGCTGCTTCCTCTATCGTCTTATCCGGAGGTGTATCGCCGTCCGTGACGATTATAACGTGTGAACCGGTTATTGTCTGAGTATGCAGCCATATATCCGTCTTTTCAGCAAATTTAAGGGATAACTGGTCATTCTGGATATTATTCCTGCCAACAAGTATAGTGTATCCGTCGCTTGACTTGTATTCCAGCGGCGGAAGTGCTTTTGGAGGCTTTGCCTTTCCGGCAGCAGTCCTTATATAGCCTTGCTCACGGAGTTCAAGCCGTAACTGGATTATATCGTTTTCAGAAGTCGCTCTGGTGAGTGAATCAAAAACACTGTCAAGATATTGAAGCTCCTCCTCACCCTTGCTTATCTGGACCGCCAGTTTTTCCTCGGCAGTTACGCACTTCTTGTACTCACTGTAGTAATGCTGAGCATTCTGCGAAGGCGACTTCCTGACATCGAGTTTTATCTCAGTTTCCGGACAGTCCTCCTCATAAAAATTCTCACATTTCAGCACACTATCGCCCTTTTGTATCTTATACATATTAGCGGAGATAAGGTCACCGCAAAGCTTGTATCTGTCCTTATCCGCACAAGCTGAAAACTCCTCACGCTGAACAGAAATTCTTCTGCTTGTTCTGTCTGTGAGGTTCATCAGCAGCTTGAAAAGGTCGTTAGCACGCTGTTTTGTTCTTGCGGCACGGTCACGCTCGAAATAAAAATGATCAAGCAGTTCCGATGCCGAAGGAAGCTCCTTTGTAAGCATCAGAGTACCAAATTGATTCAGTCGGATGAACGAAAAGTCCTTTAGCTGACCTTCCTTATCAATGACCACGGAGTAGTAACATTCTCCGGATAGAAGCTGCTCCTTAGTCCGCTTTATGACAAACAGCAGTCTGTCGAGCTGATCCTGAGTTATGAGGTCGCTGTCGATGTGAGCTCCCCTGCCTGCAAAGAAAGTCCACTCTCTTGCGAGCACCGGCGAAATGCCTTCAAAAATGCGGATGAGAGCCTTTGAAAGCTCCTTCGGGTCAGCCGCATGAACAGCAGCTGCAATTTCTTCCGGCTCTGCTTCGAGAAAATTCAGACGCTCATCTCTCGGCGGGAGCGTATATTTCATTCCCGGAAGCACCAGTCGCTCACGGGACATTTCCTCGTCAACTCGTTTGATGCTGTCAATGACCTTGCCCTCGTTGTTGATTATGATGAGATTCGAGCATCGTCCCATAATCTCACAGGCGAGGGTCACAATGACCACATCACCTAACTCATTAACGCATTCAAAGTCCAGAAACAATATTCTTTCAAGTCCGTCCTGTCTCACATCGATGAGCTTGCCGCTGCCAAGATGCTTTCTCAGCAGCATACAGAACATCGGCGGTGTCTGAGGGTTGTCGACAGCCTTATTGGTGATATGCACCCTCGCACTGCCTGCATTTGCCGAAATATAGAGTTTCTTTCCGCCTTCTCTGGTGCGTATGGATATGATGATCTCCTCACGGGAGGGCTGATGTATCTTTTCCACACGACCGCCTATAAGAGGTCGTATCTCATTTTTTACTGAATAGAGAAATGCTCCGTCCAGAGCCATAGAATCATTCCTTTACATTGTTCATTTATTGCGGTATACTAACAGTTCAAAATCAACAGTAGTATCAAGTTCATCCAGTTCAAAAAGCCGCTCCTGCTGCTCTTTACCTGTACGGTAATAATAAGGAGTCATTGAGAACAGTGACTTTATGTCGTCCTTTGAACTCAAATGTATTTTATAGCTTATCCTCAGCTTTTCAACAAGGTCGAAACCTTCCAGTTCATAGGGCTTTACCTCGTTTTTATACGGGGTATCATATATAGCTTTTTTCATCTCCCAAAGGTGGTCAGTTGAAGGAATAGCCATTATCATTATACCGTTTTTCCTGAGAACTCTTCTGAATTCCTCACCGCAATAAGGAGAAAAAAGCGTCACGAGCATATCAGCTGAACCGTCAGAAACTGGTATATGAAATACACTTGCAGCTGAAAAATTAATTGATTTATACCGCTTTGCAGCAAGTTCTACCGCAATTTTTGATATATCAATACCATATATATCAGCAGCAATATTTTGCTTATTGAAGCAGTCATATATTGCTCCGGTGTAATATCCCTCACCGCAGCCGGCATCGAGGAGAACATCACCCTCAAAATTTTTCGCAGCCGCAGTGCAAAGAGCGTCTTTCAATCCGGAATAATAGCCCTTATCAAGAAAATCTCTCCTCGCTCTGACCATAAGTTTGTTGTCGCCGTGGACAGCTTTACCGATGTGCTTAGACAAAAGCAGATTCACATATCCGCTCTTTGACAAATCGAAGCTGTGATTTTCGCCGCATTTATAAGCATTATCGCACTTATTCAAGTTCTTTCCACATACCGGACATACATATATCCCCATACCGCACCTCAGATATATACGCAAGGATCGACCGATTTTTCTGCTATTTCAACGTCGACCTGCGGGTATTTTTCCTCGATAACTCGTCTAATATCTTCAAGCACAATATTTTCGGTATGGAAATGTCCGCAGTCAAAAAGTGCTATACCGCTATTATTAGCGTCTATCCACACATCATGCTTAACATCTCCGGTAATAAAGCCGTCGCAGCCTTTATCCAGAGCAAGTCCGAGCATAGAGCCTCCGGAACCGGAACAAAACGCAATTTTTGACACCCAATATTTGCTTCTCGAATTGACTCTGACATATTCACATCCAAAAATTTCTTTTAATTTAGCAGCGAATTCCTTGACTTTTATTTTCTCATCAAGAGTCACTACCCAGCCAAGATTAGCGTCCGGACCAAGCTCTTCAAATGGCTCAGGTGCAGCTGAAATGCTAAAATTCTCAGTTAATTTTCTAAGTATCACGCCATTCGTACCACCAGCTGATATGTCCACATTGGTGTGCATACAAATCGCAGCAATATCGTTGTTAATAAGTGAGTACACCGGACTTTTTCTGCCGATTTTCTTCAACGTATCGAAGATTACAGGATGATGAGATATTATCAATTCTGCACCTTTCTCAGAAGCTTCATTTATCACGCAAGATGTTATATCTAAGCTGAGCAATATTCTGCTACATTCCATCATTGAATTCTCAATCAGCAGTCCGGAGTTGTCCCATTTTTCCTGTAGTCTGAACGGGAATACACTGTCAAGATAGTCATAAAGCTCCTGAATTTTTATCATATCAGTGCCATGAAGCATACGGTAGCTCAGTGCCTTATAGTGGACAGCGTCGTTAATTTTTCCAGCCTTTTCGAGACTGACACTTATCTTTTCGAGCCGCTCAGCCTCACGCTTTCGGTACTTCACAGCCAATTCGTCATCTTCTGGGAAGAATCCGTACAAAGCCTCTGTCTCAGTGAGCTGCTCCCACTCCGGAGAAGGCTCAGCTTCTATGACAATATAGAGCTTGTCTCCGTCCTCGACAATGTGCTCACCGGTTATATAATAATTGTACTCATAAAGCTTTTTCCTGAGCACTTCCGGCTTGGTCATCGGCTGGAGTATCAGCTTCGCATCAGTCTCAGCCGGCATCACCGAAATAATGTCAGCAATAGTCTCACCGCCCATACCTGCGATGACAATGTCGGTGACTCCGTCCAAAGGGACATTCTTTATTCCGTCCGACAAAATAAGCTTAATTTTATCAGCAAGTCCGAATTTTTCGACGGTACGTGCAGCCGCTTCAAGTGGACCTTCCTTAATATCGGACGCAATGACTTTACTGCATTTTCCGCTGTTTATAAGTTCAGCTGCAAGAAGTGCGTGGTCGGTACCCACATCGACTGCGACGCCCTTTCCACTCACTAATTCAGCACATAATTTCAATCTATTATCAAGCATTGGTATCTCCTAATATAAAATTTCAGGCGTGCCGAAACCGACACGCCCAAATTCTTCTTTAAAATGACTTCTTTGCCCGTGTTGTGCATATGTCACAAAACCGCCCTAAAGTTGATAAGCGTCCAGGAAAATGTACTTTTTTCTTTCAGCATTATCTACCCAGCACATTCTGGAAGAGTGTGCAAATGGATTCCTTTTCGATCAGGCTTCGTTCATCTTTGCGAAACACTCGCTGCAATATACAGCTCTGCCTTCCTTTGGTTCAAAAGGAACCTTAGCTTCGCCGCCGCATGAAGCACAGACAGCTGTGTACATAACTCTTTCTGCCTTACCAGCGTTCTTTCTTGCATCACGGCAAGCCTTACATCTCTGTGGCTCATTTACAAAGCCTTTCTCAGCGTAAAATTCCTGTTCACCTGCTGAGAAAATGAATTCATTTCCACATTCTTTGCAGACTAATGTCTTGTCTTCGTACATTTTTAAATACCTCGCTTAAAATATTTGGACCATGGTCGGACTCTCACCTACATCTTTGTTAAACACTGCTTTCGATTTAAGCTACACGGTCATGTTCAATTTGTTTATCAGCGTTCTGATTTTCTTTCTCGCACGCTGAATAGCGTTATCAACGGTCTTTTCGCTGACCCCGAGCCGCTTTGCAGCTTCACGGTAGCTCACACCAGCCATACTCAGTTTAAGAGACTGACGTTCGATAGTTGATAACATGGAGTCTATGCCGCTCCATATCTCAGAAATAAACTCTTTATACAAAAAAATGCTTTCAGGAGTTTCCTCAACTGACAACTGTTCCGTATCCGATATATCATCTATATCTTCTATAACGACCGGAATCCTTTTTTTCCTTGTAGTAAGACTACGCATACGGTTGACAATACAGACCTCAGCATAGGTACTGAATTTAGCTCCCCTGCCGGAGTCGTATGAAGTGATCGCTTTCAGGAGACTAAGAAGAGCTTCCTGTTTAAGATCATCGCTGTCGGTTTCAGAATTTGCAAAAATTTCCGATTTAATAGAAATAAGCTTCGAGTAACGTGACATAAGAACAGCCGCAGCATTTCTGTCGGTCTTAGCAAGCTGAGCTAATTCTTCATCCGTTTTACCGCAGAATTCATTCAAATTGAAATCCAAATCAAGCAAGATATCCACCAACATTCCGAATAGTGCTGCAAAAAATATTTGTCAACATCATCACTTTTTAAAGAGTATCAACGAGCCTCCGTCCGGAGAATTCCGAACGGAAGTCGTATGTGATCTTATGATTCTGGGTTCTTTGCAGCCTCTTCTTCAGCAGCCTTTAAAAGCTCAGCCATATCGAAGCTGAAATTTTTCTTCTGAGGCTGACCCTGCTGCTTCTGCTCCTGCTTAGGTGCAGACGGAGAAGAGTTCTTATTAAAAGAATTGAAGTTATTATTGTTATTGTTTGAGCCGGAATTATTATTGTTTCCAGCCGGCTTATTGTTCAGAGGAGTTGATGAACTGAGGTCTGATAAAGAAGCTTTCGGAGCTTCAGTTGGCTTAAATTCAGCCTTTGGAGCTTCTGCTTTCTTTACTGATGAACCTTCAACCTTATCAATAGCCTTTTTAGCATCACTGATTATAAGCTGAGCCTCGCTCATTCTATCAGTAGCCTGACCGCTGAGACGATTAAGAACAGCAGATATATCGTTGAACTTCATATTTACGCTATTGATCTCACCGAGAAGCATATCACGAACGGTCTTGGACATTTCGTTAACCTTATCAGCGTGAGAATTTGCCTCGTCAACAGTTGTTTTAGCCTTCTCATTAGCATCCTTGATGCAAGCTTCAGCAGTTGAATTTGCGTCAGAGATAGTCTTTTCAGCCTTGAGATTTGCATCCTTGAGTATCTGATCTGCCTTCTCATTAGCTTCTCTTGTAACCTTCTCAGCCTTTTCGTCAGCTTCCTTAGTAACCTTTTCAGCTTTTTCGTTAGCGTCCTTAGTTACCTTTTCAGCATTTTCGTTAGCTTCACGAGTTACGCGGTCAGCATTCTTCTGAGCTTCAATAGTGATCTTACCTGCTGTCTTCTGAGCTTCTGTAAAGAGTGCACCCATATCGAACGAGGATGGGATCATGCCGCCGCCGTTTTCTTTGAGGTCATTGATCTCGTTATTGAGCTTCTCGATCTCAACGTCTTTCTTAGCAATAACAGCATCGACCTGAGCGATCTTAGAATCCTTCTCAGCAGCTTCACGAGTCTTAGCTTCAAGAGCAGTCGACTTGCTTGCAAGCTCTGCTGTGATCTTAGCGAGTTCCTGCTTAACTTTATCAAGTTCAGCGTTATTTGCTCCGCCGCCGGATGCAGCACCGCCCTGAGCAGCCTTAGTCTCAGCAGCTTTAAGCTGATTGCGGAGAGTTTCTATTTCCTTCTTTGCAGCTTCAAGTGCAGCAGTAGACTGAGCATTATTGCCGCCTGCACCGCCCTGAGCAGCTTTAGTTTCAGCAGCTTTAAGCTGATTGCGAAGTGTATCTATTTCCTTCTTTGCGGCTTCGAGTGCAGCAGCAGTCTGAGCATTTGGCTGACCAGCAGCTCCCGGAACACCGGACTTCAGCTGAGCAATAAGCTTCTGATCTTCTTCTATCTTTTTCTTCAGTTCCTCATTTTCCTTCTTAGCAGCTCTGAGAGCATTGTTGGAATTATTGAGTTTTTCCTGAAGATTTTCCATCTGATTACGTGTCTTTATAACTTCCTGAGGATCAGCTTCAGCTCCATTTTCTTTAGCCTTTTTAAGTTCATCCTCAAGATTCACTATTTTAGTATTAAGTTCATCGAGGTATGCCATAACATCCTCTTTTACAAAGCCTCCACCGATTTTCGTGGTACGCAATAATGTTGGTTCGACCATGATACGCTCCATTTCCCCTCGGACGAACCGAGGTAAAAAATTCAAGGAATAAATGCCTTTAATATATTATAACAGATTTTATATATTATTTCAACTATTAATATGTAGAAATTTTTCGTTGATTTTAGTGCATTTTACTACATATATTTTTCATATTATACTACTTGTATACAAAAAAGCGGTTTCCTTTGTTGGAAACCGCATATTTTTATTGATCATGCTCAATTGCCAAGCATCTTGAATATATCATCAAGATCGTAATCCTGACCAGATGAAGGAGCTTTTGCAGCATTTCCGCCAAGTCCAAGACCATCGATAAGAGGATTATCGATCTGGATTATATCTTCCTCAGGAGTATTCTCCGGTAAAATAGCGGATGTATCGCTGTCATCGTCAAAGCCGGCTGCGATAACAGTAATTGTCATCTCATCCTGCATATCTTCCTTGAAAGCTGTACCGAAGATGAACTCTACGCCGTCTGCGGCTGTATCTGTGATCATCTTTGTAGCTGCATCCACATCGGAAGAAAGAATATCCTCTGACATCGCAATGTTGATGAGGAGTCTCTTCGCACCAGAGATAGATGTTTCGAGGAGTGGGCTGGAGATAACTGCGTTTGCTGCATCTCTTGCCTTGTCCTTGCCTGTACCATGACCGATAGCCATGTGAGCATATCCGGCATCCTTCATGATAGTAGAAACGTCTGCGAAGTCGAGATTTATGTAACCTTCCTCAACGATGAGGTCAGAGATGCTCTTAACACCTGTCTTGAGGACTTCATCTGAAAGTGCAAATGACTGCATCATTGTGAGAGGCTTATCCTGACCAACGAGAAGTCTTTCGTTAGGGATAACGATAAGGGAGTCAACATACTTTCTGAGTTCTGCGATACCTCTTTCAGCCTGAGCCATTTTCTGCTCTCTCTCGAAGAGGAAAGGCTTAGTAACAACAGCAACAGTAAGTATATCCATTTCCTTTGCGATCTTAGCAACAACAGGAGCAGCACCTGTACCGGTTCCGCCGCCCATACCTGCTGTGATGAATATCATGTCAGCACCTTTAAGATGTGTTTCGATCTCGTCACGGTTCTCTTCAGCACTTCTCTGACCGATCTCCGGCTTATTGCCAGCACCTCTGCCCTTTGTGAGCTTAGCACCGATCGGTATTCTTGTAGTTGCTCTTGACTTGTTAAGTGCCTTGGCATCTGTATTTATTGCGATATATTCTATATTATTCACACCTGAATCCACCATACAGTTGACAGCGTTACCACCGCCGCCACCTACACCGATGACTTTTATATTTACATCGGGTTCAAGTGCTTCCTCGTAATTGAAATCTGACATTTTCTAACTCCTCCTATTGAATTATCCTTTATTTTAACCAAAAATTCTGATTACAATCCATAAATACACTTTATATTTTAGCATAATATCACCCTTTTTTCAAGATGATATTTAAAAATTTCAAATTTCAGCACATTTTACTATTACTTAAAGTATTTTTAGTTTAATTTGCACAAATCAGTATTGTCCATAATTGTTATCATAACCGCCATAATCGTTCCAGTTGTTGTTGCCGTAGTCCTGAGCGTCCCAATTCTGATCTCCCTGATAGTCGTTATTGTAATCGGGAGTATCATAATTTCCTGAGCCGTCATCCCACTGATTTTCGCCAGCCGGCAATGTAGTCGGCTCTTCGAGCTCACGATTATGTTTTTCAAAGTTTTCAGCCTGATCCGGATCAGATTCCGCACCAATATCCTCTATCGGATTACCGTTCGCATCAGTTGGAGCCGGCTTTGAAGGCTCTATATTCTTTGCAGTCTCTACCGGACCATCTGTAGTCCTGAAGCTGCACTGATTTGAACCTATCATCGTAAGATAGCCTTTTTTACCTCTTATGGATTCATCTTTCATTACATTTTCAGCAAGATTGAGTTTATACTCAACATCGGTCCAGCTGCCCATTTTGAAGACCATACCGTTTGAGTAATTCACAACGATATTGAATTCATCGGACATATCAAGTGTGACTATATCTATTTTTTCTTTACGGCTTATACTTGCGATAAGTTCCTGAAAAGCCTCATTTTTATGCTCATTATCGGACTTTATCGGTCTTCCTTTGGTTATCTCAGTCGGTTCATAACCCGATATAGTAGGAAGTCCGTTGGTCATGTATGCAGTACTGTTTCCGTTATCTTCGAGTATTTTTCCTTTTTTGCTTACAAGAAGAGTTCCGCCGTCGTAAACGACATTAAATGCCGGAATACACTTCGTGACCTTTATATCCAAAGTTGACGGCAGTTTCCTTTTTACAGAAGCAGTCTCAACATAAAGCAGTTCATCGAGTATCGCTTGTTCACTCTTTGCCGTATCGAGCCTGAGCAGATTATCTCCCTCTTTTATACCGGAAGCAGCAACTATTTCCTCAGCCGAATACATATCAGATTCGCCCGACACACGTATCTGTTTTACATTAAATAAAAATGTATAGCATATCGTTATGCCTGCTGTCAGAACCAGCATCACCACTGCAAGCACGTAGAGATTATTCCACCGTCTTCGTCTTCGTATACGTTTGCGGCTGTTCTGTCTTTCGACAGTAGTCTTTTCTACATCTTTCATACTTTCTCCTGATCTTCGTCATACTCTCTGAATGTCTCCGCCGAGAGTCCTGACTGCTTCCTCAATTTTCTCGTAACCTCTGTCAATATGGTGTATCTGAGTTATCTCTGACACTCCGTCTGCCGCCAGACCTGCTATCACCATTGCTGCACCGCCACGCAGGTCGGTAGCCTCAACCTTTGCTCCATTGAGCTTTTCCGTCCCCTTGACAACTGCGATCTTGCCCATTACCTGTATATCAGCTCCCATTTTTGCGAGAGCTTCGGTATGGCGGTAACGGCAGTCGAATATATTCTCCTCAAAAACACTCGTTCCGTCAGCCGTCACGAGTGCCGCCATAAGTACTGCCTGAGCATCCGTAGGGAACCCGGGATGCGGCATCGTACGGATACGGTCACGCACTGCTTTCAGCCTTGTTCCGCTTCTCAGATAAATCTTGTCAGCATCCGAATATATACTGCATCCAGCCTGTTCAAGGACAGTGAGGAACGGTTCAAGCTCTGCCGGACAAGCATTTGTAAGTATTATCTCTCCACGGGAAGCGGCTGTCATAGCGAGATATGTCGCACCGGCTATTCTGTCCGGCATTATACTGTACTCGCAGCCATGCAGTTTTGGTCTGCCTTTTATGACGATACGGCTCTCACCGTCACCTGATATGTCAGCTCCGCAGGCTCTGAGGAATCCGCAGAGATCACATATTTCCGGTTCTCTCGCCGCATTGTTGATGACAGTCTCCCCCTCTGCCGTAACAGCACAGAGGATTATATTTTCTGTAGCTCCCACCGACGGGAAAAACAGTGATATTTTCGCACCTTTAGCCTTTTTGCCTGATGCTTTGCAAGAGATCCGTCCACCGGTC
The DNA here is from genome assembly GCA_017441505.1 of Ruminococcus sp. Classification (GTDB taxonomy): domain Bacteria; phylum Bacillota; class Clostridia; order Oscillospirales; family Ruminococcaceae; genus Ruminococcus. The sequence continues at coordinate 173,928 of JAFRXL010000034.1, read as the reverse complement.
TCCCTGACATCTATGCCCATTTTCCGCATTGCAGACAGGTGCATATCAATAGGTCTCGGACCAAGTTCACATCCGCCCGGCACACTTACGGTACACTCGCCCATTCTGCCGAGCATAGCTCCCATAAAAATAATGGAAGACCGCATCTCCCTCATTAGCTGCTCGGATATTTCGTTTTCCGAGGCAGTTGAAGAGTCTATCTGCACAGTATTTCCGGAAAAGCTGCATCGGCAGCCAAGTCCGTTAAGTATCCTCGATGCCGAAAACACATCGGTAAGTTTCGGGCAGTTATAAAGCGTACACTCCTCATTACAAAGAAGAGCAGCTGCCATTATCGGAAGGGCACTGTTCTTGCATCCCTGTAAAGGTAATTCACCTCTCAGCCGTTTGCCGCCCTTTATAATAAGTTTCTGCATCATACCACCTCACAGCATTTTTTGTATATTATGCCGTGAGATAATATCGTGTTACTTTTTGCTTTTTGCTATAAGCTTATCTATGACTTCAAGGATCCTGTCGTTAGTATCTGTAATGCAGAGCTTTGCGGCTTCTGCGGACATAACTTCAGTTTTTTCCGGCTCATTATAGAGCTTTTCTATCTCTTTGATGATACGCTCATTTGTAACATCCTTTTGCTCGATAACAATTGCTGCACCTGCTTTGCCAAGTACCATTGCATTGTGGTACTGATGATTTCCTGCGACTATCGGTGAAGGAATGAGTATCGAAGCTTTGCCTGCTGCTTCAAGCTCAGCAAGAGTTGAAGCTCCGGAGCGGCAGATAACGAGGTCAGCCGCAGCAAGACATACGTCCATATCATTTATGTACTCGGTTATCCTGAGCCTTTCCGACTTCATAGGTATTCCTGCTGCTGACATTGCCTGTGGGAATGTGTCCTTGCCCATACCGCCGTAGCCGTGGATATGATTTATCTTCAGACCGTTCTTTACGTGCCATTTGATAGTCTCGGTCATAGTATCGTTGATGCATCCTGCACCAAGACTTCCGCCGAACGAAAGAATAGTAAAGCTGTCGTCAAAACCGAGTTTCTTTCTCGCCTCAGCTTTGGACATCTTATTTATGTTGCTTCTTACAGGAAGTCCGGTCACACTGTACTCAAATTTGCTCTTATCCATATATTCAAGAGCTTCAATGACAGTGAGCATAACATAGTCAACTTCCTTAGAGAGAAGTTTATTTGTTACTCCAGGATAGGCATTCTGCTCGTGAATTGCAGTCGGGATGCCCATTTTTGCAGCCTTACGTATGACAGGACCTGCTGCATATCCGCCTGTACCTATTGCAATATCAGGCTTGAATTTGCTGATTATCTCCTTTGCTCTTTTGCCGGAGGTTATAAGGTAAGCTACAGCTTTTGCATTTCTTCCGATATTTTCAAGGGATATTTTTCTCTGGAAACCTGCAACTTTTATAGTCTCAAGCTTATAACCTGCCTTCGGTACGAGCTTTGATTCCATTCCCTTCGGAGTGCCTGCGAACAGGAATTCCGTATCAGGGTATTTAGACTTTATTATATCTGCTATTGCAAGTCCCGGATTTATGTGACCTCCGGTACCGCCACAGGCAATAAGTACCTTCATATATATGCTCCTTTATGCGTTTTTGAGTTCTTTATAATTCTCGGCACGGGTGATCTTTCTCTTTTTCTTCTTAGCCGGCTTTTCGTCCGGATAGTACCTCTGCTGAGAAATGTTCAGCATGATGCCCATTTCAGCAAGCTGCATTATAAGAGCTGTACCGCCGTAGCTGAAAAACGGGAGGCTGATTCCGGTATTCGGTATGAGGTTGCTGACAACCGCAAGGTTGAATACTGTCTGTATGCCTATCTGAGTTGTGATGCCAACTGCTATGAGCATACCGAATCTGTCCTTGCAGCGTACTGCTATTGAGAATCCCTCAACTACAAGAAGGAAAAAGACGATTATTATCGCAAGAGCTCCGACAAATCCGAGCTCCTCGCAGACTATAGGGAATACGAAGTCGTTTTTTGTTTCAGGCAGATAAAGATATTTCTGACGTGAGTTACCAAGACCAAGTCCGAAAAGTCCGCCTGAACCTATAGCGATTATCGAGTTTGCTGTCTGCCATGTATCATTGAGTACGTCCGCAAAAGGGTCGTTCCACGATTTGATACGTACAGATACGTAGCTCTCAGGGTTTCTTGACTGCACAAATATTATGATAGCAGCAAGAGAAATTACAGATATTCCGAGTATAAGGAACTGTTTTCTGTTAGCTCCTCCGCAGAGTATCATTGAAACTGATATTGAAGCGATAAGAATAAGTCCGGAAAGGTGAGGCTCTTTGTAGAGCAGTAAAGCGTAGCCTGCCATGAGCAGTGCATACTTGACGATACCAACTCCGAATTTATCCATGTTCTTGCCGTCACGCTCCATGCTGTAGGCGAAATAGATTATAATCGCCAATTTAGCGACCTCTGACGGCTGGAAGTTGAACGAGCCGAATGTGAGCCAACGCTTAGCTCCCATTGAACCTCCCTCATCGTTACCGATGATGAGTACGACCACAAGCAATATTGCTCCCACAACATAAAGAAGTCCGGCAATATTGAACTTCTTTAATACCGGCAGCTTGATATTTTTGAGGTTGTGATAGTCCATTTTCATAAAGAACAGCAGGGCTCCGAAGCCGATGATAGCATTTTTCATCTGACTCTTTGCATAGAACAGACCGTCACCGTCATGCTCGCTGTACGCCCATGCATAGCTTGCAGACGACATCATCACGATACCTACAACAAGCAGGATCATTACATATGCAAAGAATGAAAGGCTTATATCGCTGTTTCTTCCCTCACCCACAAAAACTTCCCAGAGTTTCTGAGATGAGGTCTTCTTTTTATTTTTGCTTGTTGTTGCCATAAATTCTCCTTTTAGCTATGGGAAGCATATCATTCAAATGTAAGCAGAGATATTATTCCCAGTATTCCGAAAATAATGCCTGCAAGTGAGAATGTGATAACTATTTTATACTCGCTGAAACCGCTCATTTCAAAATGGTGGTGGATAGGAGTCATCTTGAAAATTCTCTTACCCTCGTGAGTAGGGCTCTTCTTTTTGGTGTATTTGAAGTAGCTTACCTGTATAACAACGGAAAGTGCCTCAAATATATAGATAAGTGCAGCCAGTAAGAGGAGCAGGTGCTTGTGGAGCACAAGTCCTGTGCCTGTAACAGCAGCTCCGAGGAACATCGAGCCTGTATCTCCCATGAAGCACTTAGCAGGATTGAGATTCCAGATAAGGAATCCCATGCATCCGCCTGCGAGAGCCATTGTGAAGAAGCTCATTTCAGTTTTGCCGAGTATCGCACAGCTGACTGTGAATATCAGCATCGATACAAGGGTCACAGAGCCGCAGAGTCCATCGATACCGTCAGTGAGGTTGACTGCGTTAGTGAGGTATATTATCACAGGGATAAGGATTATATAGTAGAATATCCCGAGTGAAGGTGTCTGGAAGAATCCGAAGTCGAGCTTTGTAGAGCCGTCCCCGAATTTATAGAGTGCGAACAGGAATCCTAATGAAAAGAGCACCTGAAGCACTATCTTCTGCATGGGAGTAAGTCCGTCATTCTTTTTTCTTGCGACTTTTGTGAAGTCATCGATAAAGCCGATAAGTCCGAAAAGTGCAGAAAAAACGATAACTGCAAGCATTTCGTAGAAAGCGTTGTGAGTAGCTTTTTCAGTGAGGTCAAGACCGCCTCTCAGACGATACACCCAATATCCGCCAATAGCTGTAAGGATAGACGAGATAATGAACATGAAACCGCCCATTGTAGGTGTACCCTGCTTCTTTGCGTGCCACTGAGGACCGTCCTCAGTTTTTATAGGCTGACCGAATTTTATCCTGTGCAGGAAAGGCACGAGGAATATTCCTGAAATTCCGGCTGCTACAAATGAAAGCATTGTTACCGCAAGATTGATTATCCAGTATGACATTTTACAAAACAACTCCCAATTATTTTAGATCAGTCCAGAAGTTTAAGTCCCTCTGCGACTATTTCTCTTTCGTCAAAGTGTATATGTTCCATTCCGGCAAGTATCTGATAGTCCTCATGACCTTTGCCGGCAAGAACTATTATATCACCTTTTTCAGCAATTTTCAAGGCATAATATATAGCTTCACGTCTGTCTGTGACAACATCATAAGGAACTGAGCTGTCTGAAAGACCTGCGAGGATGTCCTTTATGATAGCCTCAGGCTCTTCATTTCGTGGATTATCGGACGTTACTACAAGTCTGTCCGCATACTTTGCCGCAGCGACAGCCATTTTCGGACGCTTTGCTGCATCACGGTTTCCGCCGCATCCAAAGAGACATATAAGTCTGCCCTCTGTGTACTCCTTTACGCTTCTTAGGATATTTTCAATAGCATCCGGAGTATGAGCGTAGTCACATATCACAGTGAAATCTCTTCCGGTAGGGATTATCTCACAGCGTCCCTTAACTCCGTTATAGTTCTCAACTGCTGAAATAATGTCGTCTACAGGCAGACCCGCTTTCAGGCAGACAGCTATAGCTGCTGTGAGGTTTGATACATTGAAAAGTCCGGGCATTCTTGCTTTCACAAGATGCGATTTGTCACCATAGCAGAACCAGAAGCTTGAACCTGTAGAGCGTATCTTTATACCGTCAGCATAGCAGTCAGCATTCTGTTTTACGCTGAATCCAGCCTTCTCGCACTTGATCTCGCCTAACAGACGCTTTCCGTACTCGTCATCGATATTGCACAGTGCATAGTCGCAGATACTGAAAAGCATCTTTTTAGCCTGATAGTAGTCCTCCATGTCCTTATGGTAATCGAGGTGATCCTGAGTGAGATTGGTAAACACGGCTATATCGAACCACGATGTACCTATACGATTCTGGACAAGTCCGAAAGAGCTTACCTCCATAACAACGTACTCACAGCCTGCTTTTACCATCTGGTCAAGCAGCGACATGAATTCAAAGGTCATAGGAGTGGTATTATTTGTATGGAACACCTCATCGCCTATCTCGTTCTGTATCGTTCCGACAAGTCCTGTTTTATGTCCTGTTGACATGAGGATATGCTTTATGACATTTGTGATAGTGGTCTTGCCGTTTGTACCGGTAACACCTATCATTTTCAGCTTCTTCTCAGGATGTCCGAACCATGCCGCACAAAGCTGACCGTAAAACTTACGTGAGTTATCAGTGATGATCTGTCTGTCACCAAGTCCGAGGTCGTGCTCACATACTACTGCTGCCGCACCCTTTTCGAGCATTTCCGCTGCCGCAGTATGTCCGTCGAAGCTTCCGCCTTTTACGCAGACGAAAATACAGTCTTCAACGACCTTTCTTGTATCATCAGTTACAGTGCTTATCTCTATATTATCGAGTTTTGTCTCTGCAATACCGTCTATCAGCTCATATAATTTCATTCTGACCGCCTCCTGTTTTAATTTGCATCTGACCGTCATAAGTATTGACGGAGGTATCAGCCTCCGTCCTCATATACTGTAAATTCAAGTTCTATAGTAGTTCCCGGAGGTACTTTTGTACCCGGCTCCGGATTCTGAGCACTTACATAAGCATTCGCTCTTGAAGTGGAAGCACCTACCGTAATGTAATTAAGTCCGCTTGCGTAGATCAGATAGTTTGCATTTTCAGGATCATACGATTTAAGATCCGGAACTTCTACATAATCCGCAACAGACGGTCCTTTTTCAGTGTAAAGATAAATGAAACCGTCCTTAGATATGAACGAACCTGTAGTCGGCGACTGAGCAACAACTTCAATTCCGTTTCCGACTATCTTTACGTGTTCCTTATCTATACCCATTCCCTCAAGTGTCTTCTTTGCATCGTCTATCGGACCTTCAAGAAGCGGTACCTTTATGTCAAGGTCTTTGAGCTCCTCATCGCTGTACTCAGGGCTCATACCCATTTCGTGAAGGACATCTGTGAGTATATCTCTTGCTGTCGGCACTGCAACAACTGAACCATAGTACTGGTCCGGACTGTTATCAGGCATATCAGCAAGCACAAGAAGTACAAGCTTAGGATCATCAACAGGTGTAAAGCAAACATATGAAGCACCGTACTCCTGATCCTCTTCTTTTTCTTCTTCAGCAATATCCACATTGCCGTCCTTTGAGGTTTCCATAAGTCTCTGTGAAGTACCGGACTTACCGCCTATCTTATAACCCATTATCTTAACGTTACCGCCGTCACTGTCTGTAACAACGTGATAAAGAGCATCTCTCATCTTAGCGGATGTTTCCTCTGAAACGACCTGTCTGCGGACTGTTCTTTCGTTTTTGAGCACTACGTTGCCGTACTCATCAACTATCCTGTCAACAACATATGGCTGGAGCAGATAGCCGCCGTTTATCGCTGCACAATAGGAAGTTATCATTTCAATAGGAGTAATAGTTTCACCCTGACCAAAAGAACCTACTGCGAGGTTTACATTATTGATCGAGTCTGTGTTGAAAATATCGCCTCTGCTCTCGGCAGGAAGATCGATACCTGTAGGCTCGCCAAGTCCGAAAGCTTCACAATAGTAGCAGAACATTTCCTGACCAAGATCCTCACCTATCTTCATAAACGCAGGGTTGCAGGAGTGTGTCAGAGCCTCCTGAAAAGTCTGAGCACCGTGACCGCCTCTTTTATGACATCTTACAGGCTGCTGAGCTCCTTCAAGTTCAACCGCACCGTCACAAACATATTTCGGAGATTTAAAATCTATCTTATCCTCTTCCATAGCCGCTGCACTGGTCACTACTTTAAATACTGAACCAGGCTCATATCTTTCGGAGATACACTTGTTTCTCCACTGTTTTTCTCTTTCGTCCTTAGTCGCCTTGTTGATCTCATCATCATTGGTCATAGCCTTTATCTTTTCAGCAGCCTCGGCATCACTTACCTCGTATGGCTTATTGAGGTCGAAGCTCGGATATGTTGCCATACCGTATATAGCACCGGTCTGAGCATCCATAAGTATCGCACATCCACGGTTCTTGACTTTATGGTTTTCGACCATTTCTTTAAGGTGCTTTTCAAGGCTGTACTGGATGTTCATATCTATAGTAAGATAAACATCATCGCCATTTTTAGGAGCATAGGTCTTTGAGTACTTATATGGAAGCTCGTTTCCGTTTGAGTCCATAGCAGATATTGTCTTACCGTCAACACCTGCAAGATACTCATTATAATAGGACTCTAATCCGTAAATACCATTTCCGTCATCTGTGGTGAAACCGATAACTGAAGCGGCGAGCTCATTCTGAGGATAGTAACGCTTTGTATCCTCCTGAATATTCAGTGAAACGAGTCCGTACTGATTGAAGAATTCCAGCAATTCATCAGCTAAAGGCTTCTCGACCTGCTTCTGAAGCTCGAACCACTGACTGTCATCCGCCATTGCTTTCTTAACCTTTTCCGGTTCTATATCCAGCTTCTGAGAGAGCAGAGTTATTGCATCCTGCTCGAATTTATCAGCTGAATCCGGAAGCGGATCGATCTCTTTGCCTTCCTCATCATACTGCGGAGTATATTTACCGCTTGCTTTTTCAGAAGAACGCTTATCGATCTTAGCCTGAAGCTCTTTTATCTCCTCCTTATACTTGGAAGGATCGAGAAAGACCTTATATACCGATGCACTTTTAGCAAGAGCATTTCCCTTTGCATCGAAAATAGAGCCTCTGTGTGCTGAAATTGTGATAGAAGCAAAATGCTGGTCGTTAGCCATATCCTGATACTTCTTATTATTCAGCACCGAGATATAGAAGAAATTCGCAATGACCGCTCCAAAGAGAGCAACAAACACTGCTGTCATAACGATCTTCGTTCTGAATCTCATTGAATTTGAAGGATTATTATTTGCCATAAGACATCCTTTCCTGTGGTAAAAAATGTATATAAATAGAAATAGGCAGGGATTTTTACTGCCCCGCCTCTGAACACCCATATTTTACGATGTCCTTTTCTCTTGATACGACGAAGGATTTCCGCTTCTCAAGCGTGAAACCACTGTCCCGGATCCTTATTTCCGCTCAGGACCCGGGAACCGTGATTCCGGATATTCCGATCACTCGCTGTATCTCCGTGTTCTACATATAACCTCGGCATTTTTATTTTTCGCCGATAGTGTTCGTTAATTTAACAGGCAGTCCGTTACTATATTTATACTGGTACTACCCTCTGAAATATTCCACGCAATTATCAAAAAAGTTCTTTATTTTTGCTGTGAACCCTTCATCCTGCTTTGGAATAGTAACTACGTCACCGGTCTGTATTTTAATGTACTTCATCTGTGAGTCATCAAGCTGTTGCATTTTAAGTACATTTACAGCATAGTCTTCGACGTTTTTCGCAGACACCTCGCTGTCGAGTTCAGACTGCAAGCGGACATTTTCCGCCTCGACTGAATTGAGTTCCTTATTGAGTGACGCAACCTTATTATACATGGTATTACGTCTGTCGAGAGAATATATTACCGATCCAAGTATGATCGCCGCAAGTATAGAAATAAGAATTATCTGCATAACAGAACCGCTTCTCGCCTCGGTACGTCTGTACCGGATATTGCGTTCTTGATTGGGTTCTTCGCTATTCTTCTCTTTATTTTCAATAGAACTTTCAGAGTTCGGGTCAACGCTGTCAACATCTTCGTAGTAGTATTCATAACGCTGTTCAGCCGTCATTCACCGCACTCCTTTCGATTATTCTCAGTTTGGCACTTCTGCTTCTGTTGTTTCTTTCAAGTTCCTTTTCGTTAGCCTCTATCGGCTTTCTGTTTACAAGTTTTCCCTCTGGTTTACGTCCGCAGACGCACTGAGGAAAATCCGGCGGACATATACATCCTTTGCACCATCCGGCAAATCTCTGTTTTACAATACGGTCTTCCAGCGAATGGAAAGTTATTACCGCAAGTCTTCCGCCTGCCTTCAGACTGTAGAAAGCCTGGTCAAGTCCCTGAGACAGATGCTCGAACTCGCCGTTGACTGCTATTCTGATCGCCTGAAAGGTCTTTTTGCAGGGATTTTTATCACGTCTTGCCTTCTGAGGGACACTGTCTCTGATTATATCAGCGAGCTGAAGTGTCGTTTCAATAGGAGCATTTTCTCTCGCACGGACTATATTCCCTGCGATACGGCGTGAAAACTTCTCCTCACCGTACTCAAAGATTATCCTTGCAAGCTCCTGCTCGGAATATGTATTCACCACATCTGCGGCACTTACGCCTTCTTTGCTCATTCTCATATCGAGAGGAGCTTCAACGTGGTATGAAAAGCCTCTGCTGCCCTCATCGAGCTGATACGAGGAAACTCCCAGATCCATAAGGATACCGTCCACCATATCGATACCAAGTTCATCCAGAACATATCTCATTTCTGAGTAATTTCTATGGATGACCTGTGCATTCTTGAACACCGACAGTCTTTCTGTTGCAACAGCGACAGCATCGGGGTCACGATCAAGAGCAATAAGGCGACCGTTCTCACCGAGGTGAGATGCGATCAAAGAAGAATGGCCTGCACCTCCGGCTGTTCCGTCGACGTAGATACCATCCGGACTTATATTAAGTCCTTCTATACATTCCGTAGCCAATACAGGAATATGGCTGAATTCCATTAAAACCTCTCCTTGTCTCCGGGCCTGCAGTTTTTTCTGTAAGCACACCAGAGTATAAAATTCCGGAGCCTGAACTTTTCAGTTTACAGACTCGCTGTTAAAGCGAAAGGTCAGCAAGAGCAGCATTAATATCGTCCAAGGACATATTGCTGCTGAATTCATCCCAAGTAGCTTTGTTCCAGATCTCGGCTCTGTTTCCAGCACCGATGACAACGACCTCGCCGTTGATACCGGCGTAATCTCTCAGCTGCTGAGCGATGAAGATCCTTCCCTGTTTATCCGGCACCTGTTTATCAGAGCAGGAAAGAAGGAATCTTCTGACGTTGCTTCCGGCTTTACCCGTAACGGATAAAAGCTTTTCTCTGTAAGATTCAAATTCCTCAGGGGAATAAACGGCGATATAGTGATCGTCGTGTCCGGCACAGAGAAAGAACTCCGGCCCGAGGATGTCACGAAGCTTATTTGGGAAGCTCATACGACCCTTTTGGTCGATACTCGGATAAAAAGTACCGCATAACGGATCTGCCATGACCTTCGCCTCGCTTTCATCAACTCGATTCGGGTAACCTTACCTCAAAGTGGTAAAATTCACAACTCATCACCTTTTTTTACCCCTACACTAATTTTATCACTATTCGCATGATTTAGCAAGATGTAATACTGCATAACATAGAGCTGAGTTTGAGCTCTGTTTTTGGTGATTTTGTTTAAAGTTTAAATTCGAGTTGATAATCAACGAAACAAACGTTTTATAGTTTGATAATTATATTAACTTGATTTTTACCACTCAGTGCCCAAAGCGGTCAAAAAGTGGTATTATTTGTGGGTGAACTCACCCCTGAGACAGAAAAAACGGAAAAGTCTCCGGATGCAATTATAGTTAAGGTGTTATCGCTCCAAAGACTTTTCTTTTTGTTCTTAAAATATCTTTTATCTCTATCTTATTCCTCAGCGGTTGAAGTCTCAGTTTCAACCGGCTCTGTAGTTGTCATTATTGGTTCTGTCACGGATTCAGGAGCAGCATCAGTATTTGGATTTTCTGCCTTAGCTTCTTCGTAATCCTCGATGAAGTCGTTTTCATCAGTCCAATCCGGCTCATAAATAGTCTCTGTCTCAACATCAGCCGTTGGTGTGAAGCTTACATTGAACTTAGGCGACTTTATTCCCATGGACAACGAGAAATTATATCCCTTTACCCACAACTGACCGTCTATGCACACATCAGTGACATAGCCAGTTTCTTCGGAATACAAAGGCTGTATCCAGTTGGAAGGGTCATCTGAGAGCTTTACGCCGAAACGTGACTCGATGCGTCTCTTCATATCAGCAGAGCTTACATATGTAACTGTGCCGTAGTGCGGGTCATAAGCACCGTCCCAGTCGCTCGGGACGCTTCTGAGGTACGGAACGTCCTGATAGAAGACCTCATAACAGTTAGCCGAGCAGCCTCCGCTTGAAGCAGAGAACATTGTAAGTGCGTAATCTTCATCATAGAACAGAGCTTCGCCAAGAACCTCCTGACAAGCATCTATTACTATCTGAGGCGGATTAGCCTTTGGTCTGAGGTCGTTAACGTCGTCACCGTTGAACTTTATATATGTGTAAGCGGCAACAGCCTGTGCCTTGATAGCTTCATAAGACATACAGCCGCCAACTTCGTTGAAAACGATCTGTGAGAGCAATTCAAGAGTTGAGCAGTCAACAGGCTCATGCTTTATAGTAAGCACTTCATCGTCTGTTGAATTGGTATTAACAAGATAAGTTCCCGGGTAATAGTGGAAAAGAATATCCTGATAAGTCCAGCCGCTGTAGGTAGCATAAAAATTAGCACCGTTCTGGCTCATTCCAACACCGTGTCCCCAGCCATATGTAACGAAAGCGAAATCTCCGGGACTTGCAGTTGCACATACCTGTCTTTCAGGCGGTACATATCCTACAGGCTTGCCTGAGAGATAAAGCTCGACCGCAGTAGGCTCGGCATTTCTGGATTTTCTTGTCAGTGACGGAGACTTCTTCTTTATAGCTTTTCGTCTCTCGACCATTGCTTTAACTTCTTCTTCGGTAAGCTCGTGCTTCTCTGCTTTGCCCTCAGACTCACCTACAGTCTGGAGCATTTCAGGAGTAGTTATCTCATAGCTTACAAGAGACATACTTGAATCATATTCTGAAATATCGGTCTTGACCCAGTTGATGTCTTCTTTTGCTTCCTCTTCCGGAGAGTCAGTATCAGTTGTATCTTCTGTAGTCTCTGTAGTTTCAGCAGTCTCGTTAGTCTCAGTAGTTTCTGTTTCAGAAGAAGTACTCTCTGAGGTCACAGCAGCTGTAGTCTCTGAATCAGGTGTTTCAGCATAGCCGACAACCGAAACAGAGCCGGTTACAGCAAGAATACCTGAAATAAATGCAGCTGTGCTCCTCATCGTTGTTTTTCTTTTCATAAAATAACTCCTTTTACCGGTTTTCGCCGGTCATGGTCTTATTTATGCAGATCATTCCGCTGCCGTTGCAGCAGCAGTAGTTTCAGCAGAAGTTGTCTCAGGCTGAGGTGCGTGAGCTTTCTTCCACTCTTCTGTACGTGTGATAGTTGACATATCCCCTGCCTTTTCGCCGTCACGGAGCTTTCTTGCTACAACGATGAATCTTGAATTATCCTCGTCAGCATAGCAGGTGGAAAGGGTCACGAGCTGGTCGCCGTACTGAACATCAACTCCCGTATCGACCATAGCGTCACGCTTGCAGCGTGCAACATATGCATCATAATCTTCCTTAGTATCAAGCTCTTCCATATTCCAGTAAACGAAATCAGTAGAAGCGTAACTTCCGCTTGTTATAAGGAAAGCAAAGATCACATAGTCATAATCCTTATAGTTGGAACTTAACTTGATAAATGGACTTGCATCATAGAAGCTGTAATCCTGACGGTATCTTCTGAGAGAACCGAACATAGTGTTATTAGCCATATTATGACCGTAAATTATAATATTTTCCGAATGCTCGCTTTCGTCACTTCCGAAAACGTCCCTGTAGTCCATGAAAATCGAGCCGCATCTGAGATAACTTCTGTCAAGATCATGATCGAGATAATAAGAATCCGGTATATAGTACTCCGGACCATAGAACGGTGTATTTTCCGTTACCTCACCGGGATCAAGAACAACGGGATAGTTGACATCCGTATCATCTATGCTTATCCAGCCGACTATATCGGGATTTATCCTCAGAAGCGATCTTGCTCTTTCAGTCAGTCCGGTATTAGACGGTGCATAAGGTATCTTATCGGTCCAGCCTTCCGGAAGTCCCAATCTGCCTTCATTCGGATCAGTGGTAGGCTGTGTTGTAGTCGTCAGCACCTCGCTCACAGTTGAGACCTTATTATCGTCATTTTTCAGACCATAAGCAAGTACTCCGAGTCCGGCTGCAACAGCAAAAGCACAGCAAGCTGCTCCGATCTTTATTGATTTTTTCATTTATAAGATCATTCCCCTTTTGCTTCGTGAAGAAGCATTGGTATCAGTAACGGCTTTGCATCAGGGACCATACGGTTTGAACTCAGCCTTAGGATCGTATTTTTCATTTGTTTTGGTATTATAGTACATAGTCGGCCACTTGATATTAGGATTCGGAACACTGTTCTGAGTACCCTTGAGAGGATCTTCGCCGTCTCTTACAAGTCTGCCCATTATTATAAGTCTTCCCCTGTCACCAAGATAGGTATTGCAGGTAGAAAGAGTAACGAGCTTATCGCCATACTTCACATCGACATCATTGAGACGGATAGTGCGGCGTTTAGCTTCATTCACGAAATTATAGAAGTCCTTTTCATCACTGAAATAGAGCTTGTTCCAGCAATCGAACTTAGTCTCTGTTTCATCCTCAGCATCAAGTATGAAGAAAGCAAATATCTTATACTTGTATGTCATATAGTTTGAATTGAGCTCTATTACCGGATGCTGACCATAGTAATCGCTGTTTCTGTGATAGTATTTAAGGCTTCCGAACATCGAGTCGTCACCCATATTGTGTCCATAGATAATCAGGTTATCAGAATTAGGCTCTTTGAGGTAGCCCTCATCGTCCACATCATCGAAATGATTTCTATAATCCATGAATATCTCGCCGTTTCGGGATTTCTCGCCGTTTATTTTATAGTTGAGATACTTATCATTATTACTTGCCCTCAGCACCGGATTGTTTACATTTGTATCCGGTATCTTGATGACTCCGACAACATCGCTGTTCATATCGAGCAGCTTTCTTGCTCCCGGAAGCATATAATACTTCTGACGTATCTCTTCCTTGCCATCATCGTTTGTGACCTTTTCGGTACTCGGCTGAACGTCCTCACCGTCCTGATAAGTCCAGTACATATCCATGACCTGATCGTTCAGGCGTTCGCTCTTCCAGAGGTCGATATAGTAGTCAGCGACTTTATATCCGCATATGATTATCGCAGCAATAGCTGCAAGGAACACTATCTTGCGGATGCATTCCAGAACGCTGTCGCCCTTATGCGGTATCAGTCCAAGCAGTCTCTGCTTGAATGTTTTTTTCTTCTTTTTTTTCTTTTTTCCGGTGACTTCATCTGTCTCCGGCGGAGCTTCCGGCTCTTCCGGTAAGCTTTCTCTTTCGATCTCATCTCTTGCCAATGGTTTGCTGAGATCGCTTGTATGGAGATAAACCGGTTCTGCATCCTGTTCAAGTTTATGAGGCTTTGGCTGAATGCTGTTATCAGAGTGTACCTTTCTGATATTCTCATAATGCAGCCGTTCATTGAACTCCGGCTGTATCTGCCTGATATTATCAGGGCGGAACTGCTCATTTATCTCCGGCTGGACCTGCTGTTCACGTTCATGACTTATAACATCATTGACCGGAATATTCCCTGCCTTTAACGCTCTTCTCTCAGCTTCGATATTATCCTGCGACTTTTTTTCAGCTGCGATAGCTCTGTCGAGGATAGCCATTATATCTTCGTCATTCGACGACTTGTTTTCTTTTGCCTGCTGAACACGCTTTGCTATACGTTCAGCGAGCTCATTTTCCCAATCTGCCGGTTTATCTTTTCCGATAGCACTGTCAGCAGACTGAGTGCTTCTGCTGTCTCCATTCAACTGTTCAGAACCAGTGATCGGATCAAAATTATTCTCACTCATTCGCCTGATAATCCTCCATCAGTGCTTTTTCGATAGTTTCAAATGCATATGCTGCGGCACTATACCGTATATTTTTACGGCTTTTGTCGCTGAGCTTCCATAGCTCCGGCAGTCTTACGAACTGACTGCCCATTATATCAAATCCAATGTAAACCGTACCTACCGGAGTTTCCTTTGTTCCGCCGGAAGGACCTGCGATACCGGTAACCGAGATACACACATCAGCTCCGGAACGTTTCTTCAGTCCCTTTACCATTTCAAGTGCGGTCTGTTCGCTGACAACACCGTACTTTCCGATTATTTCAGGCGGTACTCCGAGGTACTCAGTTTTTATCCTTTCGGAATAGGTGCACAATCCAAGCTCAAAAACGCCTGACGCACCGGATACTGAGGTTATAAGTTCTGAAAGAAGCCCCCCCGTACAGCTTTCGGCTGTAGATATAGTCAGAGACCTCTGTTCTAATAATTTTACAACATTTGTAACCGTTTTGTCAAGATTTAATAGCAAACATTCTGTAGAATCACTGCTTGTCATATATGTCCGCACCTGCCTTTTGTGTATTTCAAACAAAAAATCTTCCAATTTTTTGTAACAAAGCTAAAAATCCAGACTTTAATCTCCCAGATTGAAAGTCTTCATCTCTGTATTTTCAACAGCTTCCTGTATAAGAGGTTCAAAGTCGAAGCTGTTCTGAGCCTTTTCGATGTCAGCAAGTCTCGGACGCACCTTAGGATGACGTGGAGTAAACACAGTACAGCAGTCCTCATATGGGAGCACTGATGTATCAAAAGTATCTATTTTTCTTGCTATCTCGATTATCTCAGTCTTGTCCATTCCGACGCATGGACGGAATACAGGTATCCGGCATACAGCATCAGTGCAAGCGATAGCAGCCATTGTCTGACTTGCGACCTGTCCGACGCTCTCGCCTGTGATAAGTGCAAGGCATTTTTCCTTGGCAGCTATCCTCTGAGCGATCTCCATCATAAGTCTTCTCATTATAATAGTAAAGAACTCCTCAGGACAGTTGTCCTTGATAGCCTCCTGAAGCTCAGTAAAAGGAACGCAGTAGAATGCGATGCCTCCGCACCAGTCTGTGAGCTTCTCACAAAGCTGTTCAACTTTGAGCTGTGCTCTGTCGGAAGTATAAGGCGGACTTACATAGTGTATCGCAGAAATATGAACTCCACGCTTTGCCATCATCCAGCCGGCAACAGGACTATCGATGCCGCCTGAGAGCAGAAGCATCGCCTTGCCGCTGCTTCCTACAGGAAGTCCGCCAGCACCCTTGATATTCTCAGCGTGTACGTAAGCGTTCGTATCTCTTATTTCGACTGTTACAGTAACCTCCGGATTTTTTACATCAACAGAAAGATGCGGGAACTTTTCAAGAAGCTTTCCGCCGAGCTCCATACATATCTCAGGCGACTTCATAGGGAATGCCTTGTCGGAACGCTTAGCGTTTACCTTGAATGTTTTTGCACATCCGAGTACATTTTCAAGGTACTCATAGCTCTTATTGCAGATGTCGTCAAAGTCCTTTTCGCATACGCAGGCACGGCAGAGTGCTGCGATACCGAAGATCTTCCCTACACGGTCAACAACTTCTGAAAGTTCGATAGCGTCATCCTGCGGGTCTATATATAATGTGGACTGAGCACTTGTGCATACAAATTTTCCAAGCGGTTTCAGTCTGCGTTTGATGTTTTTTGTGAGCATATCCTCAAAAGTCTTTTTGTTAAGACCTTTAAGTGCCATTTCTCCGTATTTAACAAGTACGATCTCTTTCATGTTTTTACTCCTATATTATAATGTATATTTATCCTCTTACTTTTTCATAGCCTTCTTTTAGAGCTTCCACAAAAGCGTCAAGCTCCGGCTGAGTTGTCCCGGCAGTGATGCTTACACGCAGAGCACTGTCAGCACGTTTTCCCGTTATACCGAACTCTCCGAGAACTCCGCTTTGCTGTCCCTTTGAACACGCCGAACCGCTTGATACGTATACTCCCTTGCTTTCAAGGAAATGAAGCATTATCTCGGAGCGTCGTCCTTCAGCTGAAACATTTATTACATAAGGCGAACCGTCCTCAGGCGAGTTGACCGATACTCCCTCAACATCTTTGAGCTTATCAAGAAGGTAAGATTTAAGTCCTTCTGCCGTTTTATAGCGTTCGCTGACAGTCGGCAGGAGCTTCTCAGCGGCAGCTCCGAAAGCTGCGATAAGGGGAGTGCTCTCTGTTCCGGAGCGGATGCTCTTTTCCTGTTTGCCTCCGGTGATGACCGGTGTCACACGAACTCCTTTTTTAATGTATATAGCTCCGACACCTTTTACGCCATGTATCTTATGAGCACTAATGGATATAATATCAGCATTCATAGCTGTCACCTTGACAGGCAGCTTCATATACGCCTGAACGCAGTCGCAGTGAGTGACTATATCAGGAAAACGTCTTTTTACAGCAGCAAACGTATCCTTAACAGGCAGTATGTAACCAGTCTCGTTATTGACGAGCATCATGCTGAGAAGGCAGGTATTCTCATCACAGGCATTTACGAAGTCAGCAGCATACATCCTGCCGTCGTCCCTCGGTGAGACTCTGACCACTTCAAATCCCTGTGTTTCGAGAGCAGAAGCAGTTTCGTCAACAGATGCGTGTTCTACAGAAGAAATGACGATTTTTTTCTTCCTTTTGCCGTAAGCTCCGGCAATACCTCTTAATGCGAGGTTATTGCTCTCTGTAGCTCCGGAAGTAAAATACAGACATGAGCTGTCTGCTCCGATAGAATCTGCTATGACCTTTCTCGCCTTGTCCATAACAAGCTGAGCATCAAGACCTGATCTGTGCAGTGAAGAAGGATTTCCATAATTTTCCCTCATCATTTTTACTGCCGCTTCTACCGCTTCTTCACACGGTTTTGTTGTTGCTGCGTTATCAAGATAAACCGACATTTTATCCAACTCTTCCTCTACTTAAATTTAACATATTTTTTATTATAACATAAATAAGTATGAATTGCTATAGTTACACAGTATTTTCTCATATTTTTCACAAAAAAGCTCTGTATAATCTGCATATATCGCCATGTTTCATGTATAAATGCTCATTTTTACTTGACAAACAGATAAGAAATTGGTATTATTAATATTGGGTAATTATTTTAAAATAATATAATTCTTTTAATAAATACATTAATATGAAAGGACGATCAATATGGCTGATAACGAACTGATAGAAGCCATTCTCCGGCAGATAAAACAACCGCTCTGGGACGGCTGGTATATACAGGAAAAGCTCGGTACCGGTACATATAGTGCGGTTTATAAAGCTATCGCCCAGAATCATAACAGGCTCGATGTCTCTGCGGTAAAGATCGAACCGGTACTTCCGGAAAAAAAGTATTATTCTGATGATAAACAGAAAATGGCAGCTATAGAAGAACGCCGTGCTCTTACTGTAAGTGAATCAGAGCTTATGTCGAGACTAAGAAACTGCCCTAATATCGTAACTTATCAGGATGATTCGCTCCGTGAACTCTATATCGACGGAAAACTTGAAGGCTATTTCTTCCTAATACGTATGGAGTACATGAGTTGTATCAGTAATATGCTTCGTGACCATTCCTTCGACTTTTCTGAGGATAATGTAATGAAGCTTGCTGCTGATATAGGAAACGGCATCAATGCCGCTCATGAACTCGGCATAATTCACCGTGATATAAAACCGGATAATTTTTACTGCGACCAGTACGGAATATATAAACTCGGAGACTTCAATGTGACCAAAAAGAAAAATGTCCCCAAAAAATATTCCGCTGAAAACAGCTATCTTGCTCCGGAAGTATTCTTCTCCAGAGCAACTTCCCGTACACCATATACACGTCAGTCTGATATATACTCATTCGGTCTGTGTCTTTACCAGATGATGAATGATATGTATATGCCTTTAGAAAGGGAAATGCCGGTGGACAAGGCTATTGCGAGCCGCATATGCGGAAACTCACTCCCTCCGCCGAAAAATGCTTCTCCGGAATTTGCAAGTATAATCCTGAAAGCCTGCTCGTACAATACGATAAACAGATACCAGAATATAAAGGAGTTCCTTTGCGACCTTAACGGCATCGCACGTTCAAGAGTAAGCGTAAACAACGATTTCAAGCCGGTAAAGCCTATAAGAACACATAATATACAGCATACCATAACTGTATCTGCTGCTCAGCACGCAGAACGCTATATTCCTACAGCGATAAAGCTCAACGGTAATTTCTCTGCACAAACTCCAAAGATAACTGCAAAGATACCTGTTGTAACAAATGAAGCTGTAGCTGTAAAAGAGAAAAAGACCAATATGGTACCGATGGCAGTGTGCCTGTTAACTCTTCTTGCTGCACTTCTCGGAATATTCACTATACAGCAGCTAACCTCAGGAAAGAATGACACTAATAATCATGTTGCCGAAGCTGTTAGTGATTACTCCAATATCACAGGTATATCTTCAAATAAAGATAAGATCAATATAAATATACACGAAGAAGTAAATGTAAAGAACGTTTCCTTCCCTGAGAAAATAAGCAAAAAAGAAACAGAGGAAGGCAAACAGCTCGACGCAGGATATTCTGTCGATTCAGTACTTATCGCTTCGGACGATCAGCTGGTACTTACTGTAAATCAGGGAGCTACTGAGGAACTTAAATGGGATGCTCCGGAAGACCTTAAAGTATCAGTACAGAAAGATAATAACAATTATTATGTAACTTTCAACGCAAATAAATATGTAGACAAAGATGCAGTGTGCAAAGTTGTATTCTACGGAAACGATCCTTCTGTTTACAAGGAGATAGAAGTCAACATAACGAATGACGGACCTTTTAAAGAAGACCTGATGCTCAGATCATCAAATGATAAGATAATCAGATTCTACAACGAAAAAGGCGTACTCAAATATATCGTTTCATCCGTCGGCAAAGTTGATGTAAACTGGGTATACAACGGAGAAATAAAGCATACTCAAAAATTAGAGATAACAAAATAAAACTCAGGAGGTCAAATCATGCCTGATAAATTTGATGATAATCCAAAAACAAAATACTATCACATCGGAGATGACGATAAAGATAAAAAGCCGCAGCCGCAGTTCAAGCCGCTTGTAAAAGTTAAGAATAATCCAGCTGCTCAGGAGTTTGCTCCTCCGCCGAATTATTCCTCCGGCAATGTTCCGCCGGAGCCTCTGATACAGCAGCAGGCAATACCGCCTCAGCAGAATTATGCCGAGCCGCCGCTCCAGAATTATGCCGAACCACCGATGCAGAACTACGCTGAGCCGCCGATGCAGAATTACCAGCAGCCAAATTATCAGCCATATCCGGATCCGCAGCAGCCCGATATGTATAACAACAATAACGGAGCTGTTCCGCCTCCCTATACACCTCCTCAGATGCCGCAGCAGCCTGAACCTCCAAAGGAGAAAAAAGGCAACAGTACTATCATTCTTATGGTGATAATAATAGTGCTTCTCCTTGCTATAATTGGTCTTGTGCTTTTCATCTATCTGAAAAATAATAAGGACGATGATACTTCAAGCAAAAATTCAGCCGCAGTAACCGAGACAGCTTCTCAGCAGAATACCGAAACTACAGAAGAGATCACTATTCAGGAAGCCGAAGATCCTGAAAATGCTGTCGTACCTGATCTTGTCGGAACTGACTACCGTACAGCTGATATGAACCTGAAAAAGGCTGGTCTTGAAGTTGGTCTTGAATTCACATTCAGTAACGATGTTGAAAACAACCTGATAATTTCTCAGGACGTTGCACCGAATACCGAGGTTGCAAAGGGAACCAAAATAAAGCTTGTTGTATCGCAGGGCAAAGAGTCCAGCAAGAAAGTAATGGTGCCGAATGTAAGGGGACTCTCATTTGAAGAAGCTTCAAACGTTCTTGCTTCTGTAGGACTTAACAGTGCTCAGGAATATGAGGCAAATGAAAATATCGCCAAGGGCAAGGTTATCGACCAGAAAGAAGCTCCCGGAACTGAGATATATGAAGGCTCTGTAGTTGTACTCATTGTATCGTCAGGCAAAGCTGCTGACGAGCCAACCACAAAACCTGCCGAAAATACTGAAACTAACTACAAATCAGGAGTTGTGCAGACAGAAGAAACTGATCTTAATGTAAGAAAATCTCCGTCAGCTGACAGTGACCTTCTCGGCACTCTCACAGACGGTACTGAGGTAAAGATAGTTTCAGAAGATAACGGCTGGTATGAGATCGTCTACAACGACGGCACTGCCTATGTTTCAAAGGACTATGTAATTATGTCAGAATAAAATTTAAGCCATAGCATTTCTGATGATATTATCGGAATGCTGTGGCTTTTTTATTGACACAGCAAGTCAATATAGTTCATTTTTTTACCTTTTAATCATCGCTCAGGGCTTGACTTTAAACCTGCAATATATTATAATAATAATGTATACGCTCATGAAGTTTTTCACATAATATCAGAAAAACAAGGAGCTTATATATCTTATGGAAAAAGAAATAAAAGACATTCATTCAGAAACTGAGGAAAAACTTTCCGAAGCTGAACTTGCTGAGGAAAACGGACAGACAGTATCACAGAATGCAAAACATCTGATACACTGCCTTACCGTTATCGGTCAGATAGAAGGTCACTATGTTCTGTCAGATCAGAATAAGACCACAAAATATGAACACATCCTGCCCGCTCTTGTGGCTATCGAACAGGACAGGAGCGTTGAGGGACTGCTTATCATACTGAATACCGTGGGCGGCGACGTTGAAGCCGGTCTTGCTATAGCTGAGCTTATCGCAGGAATGAAAACTCCGACTGTATCCCTCGTCATTGGCGGCGGACACTCTATCGGAGTCCCCCTTGCAGTAAGTGCAAAGCACTCGTTTATAGCTCCGACAGCATCAATGACCATTCATCCCGTCCGTATGAACGGCACTGTACTCGGAGTTCCTCAGACACTTGCTTACTTTGATAAAATGCAGGACAGGATAGTCAGTTTCGTAACCTCAAACAGCAAAGTCTCATCTGATGATTTCCGCAGACTTATGATGAATACAGAGGAACTCGTCCTTGATGTCGGTTCTGTACTTGAAGGCAAAAAAGCCGTAGAGCTCGGACTTATCGATGATATAGGAAGTCTTTCTGATGCACTTGAATGTCTTTACACTATGATAGAAAATACAGAAAAACGCTATTCATAGCATTTTAGTCCATGGACTTTTAAAAGAACAACGGAGGCATATAATGGCAGAAGCAGCTAAGAAAAAAAGAGCAAAAAGAAGTACAAAAAAAGCAGCGGCACCACCGCCCCAGCCTATGTCACCGCCGCCTATACCTTTTGTACCGGAAGCTCCGCAAGGAAAAAAAGAAAAATCGTCTGCTCCCAGAAACGATAAAAACCAGTTCTGGTCGATAGTACTTTTTGCGGCAGGTATACTCATAGCACTCATAACCCTGATCGACGGCAGCTCCGGCTGGCACGGAGTCCACAATATGCTCAGGGGAATGTTCGGCGTTGCCGTATTCTTCATACCGGCAATACTCATATACACCTCTATACAGATCGGAAGAGAAAAAACTCAGAAAAATGTTGCCGGAAGAGCCGGTTGGGGTATCGGAATGACCTTCCTCTTCTCTGCTGCCGTACAGATATTTCTTGTGGGAGTTATCCCCGGGGATGACCTGTTAAGGCACTTTCCGGCACTCTATGAAGACGGTGTCAAACTGAAAGGCGGCGGACTTGCAAGCTTCCCTATCGCAGGTATACTGCTGAAAATATTCGGCACTACAGGTGCCCGCATCACAGTAATAGTCCTCTTTTTCGTTTTTGCACTTTTACTTTCAGGTCTCGGACTTATCGATTTTCTCAAATCGCTTACAAGACCTTTTTCTTTCGTCGGCAGATGTATAGACGACCTCAAATACATCCTCACAGGAGAAGAATATGATGATGCCTATGGCGACCCTGAAGATGAAGAAGATGAACTTCCGCCAATGCCGCCTCCGATACCAACACCGGAAATGGAGGCTCGTGCCATGGAAAGAGAGCTGCCGCCGCCTCCGAATATTTTCCCGAATATCCCCGAACCTGAGCCTCAGCCTCAGCCAGTATATGATCCTGACCTCGAAGCCCTCAGCTTCATAGAGGAAAGGGACAGGAATATGCCGAAAAATGAAACTTTCAAAATAAATATGAACGGTGTGATAGACGGCTTCCTCATGGATGTGCCTATCCACGATTCAAGACAAAATATTCCCGAGCCGATAAACTACACTGAGGAAGAGCCAAAGACCGATAACGATGAGCTTGAAAAGCTCATATGCAAGGCTGCCGGCACTACATATAACAGTGACGATGCAGAAGCTCCGGAAGATGAGGAAGAATTCCAGCAGACTGAGATAGTCCTCGAACCTATGTATATACTTCCGCCTATCGACCTTCTTACTCTTCCCAAGAATACCTCAAACGGTGCAGCTGCTGCTCAGGAGATGCGTGAAAAAGCTGATACCATCGTCAACACCCTGAGAAGCTTCGGTGTAGAGGTAAGGATAAAAGACATCTTCCGTGGACCTTCTATAACAAGATACGAAGTCCAGCCTGGTACAGGAGTAAAAATATCACGTATCAAAAATCTTGATGCCGATATTGCCCTAAGCCTTGCCGCTTCCGGAGTGCGTATCTCCCCTGTTCCGGGTAAGCCTGTTGTGGGCATAGAAGTGCCTAACGGTCAGCGTGACATGGTAGCTCTCCGTGAAATGCTCGATTCAAATGAATTCCACAATGCTTCAAGCAAGCTGACCTTTGCAGTCGGCAAGGATATAGCCGGAAACTGCATACTCGGTGATATTTCAAAGATGCCTCACGTCATTATCGCAGGTACTACCGGTTCGGGTAAGTCAGTCTGCACACGTTCTATAATCATGAGTATCCTCTTCAACGCAAAGCCTAATGAAGTAAAGCTCATACTCATAGACCCGAAAATGGTTGAATTCAAGGTGTTTGACGGAATACCTCATCTGCTCACTCCTATAATCATTGAAGCTAAAAAAGCTCCGGGAGCTCTTAACTGGGCAGTTAACGAAATGCTCAAACGATACAAAATGCTCTCAGAGAGCGGCACAAACGACCTAAAATCATATAACGAATACGCAAAGGCAAATTCTCTCGACCCTATGCCTCAGATAGTTATATTCATCGACGAGCTCGCTGATATGATGCTCGTTGCCAAGAACGAAGTTGAAGACTCCATACAGCGTCTTGCTCAGATGGGACGTGCCGCAGGTATGCACCTTGTAGTAGCTACACAGCGTCCTACTACCGACGTTATCACAGGTACTATCAAGGCTAATATCCCAAGCCGTATTGCATTATCCGTTATGTCCGCTACCGACTCACGTACTATCATCGACGACGGCGGAGCTGATAAACTCCTCGGAAACGGCGATATGCTCTATAAGCCGATAGGTCTTAACGAGCCTATGCGAGTTCAGGGATGTTTTGCTTCAAACAGCGAGATACAGGCAACTATACAATATATCAAGGCTCAGGGCGAGGCAGAGTACGACCACTCTGTTACTGAAGCTGTAGAAAGCTACGTTCCGCAGTCCAAGGGCGGAGACAAGTCTGAAGGCGGAGACAGCAATATATCCGGCGAGGATGAAGAGCTTCTGTTCAGAGCTATGGAGATCGCCGTAACTAACGGTCAGGTATCGACCACAATGCTCCAGAAAAAACTAAGACTCGGTTACGCAAAGGCTTCACGTATTATCGACGAGCTTGAAGAACGTGATGTGATCGGTCCGAGTGAAGGCTCTAAACCAAGAAAAGTATATATGTCCCGTATGCAGTTTGACGATATGAAGCTCCGCCGTATGCAGGATATAGACTAAAAAGGGGTATGCTTATGTACGAAGGATTTCTCCCGACTACCAGAAAAGAAATGAATGAACTGGGCATAGAACAGTTCGATTTCATATATATAACCGGTGATGCTTATGTCGACCACCCAAGCTTCGGTGCTTCTATCATCACACGGCTTATCGAATCTATGGGATTCACTATCGGTATCATCGCTCAGCCGGACTGGCATACCGACAGAGACTTCCGCAGATTTGGTGCTCCGAAATACGCATTTCTGGTAACTGCCGGAAATATCGATTCTATGGTAGCACACTATACTGCGGCTAAAAGAAAGCGTTCCGACGACGCTTACTCCCCGGGAGGACTTGCGGGAAAGCGTCCGGACAGAGCGGTCATCGTCTACTGTCAGAAACTCAGGGAGTATTTTGGCAGCGTCCCGATAGCTATAGGCGGACTTGAAGCTTCGCTCCGCCGTTTCGCACACTATGACTACTGGGACGACGATGTAAGACCGTCTGTACTTCTCGACAGCGGTGCAGACCTGCTCATGTACGGTATGGGCGAACATCAGATACAGGAGCTTTGCACAAGACTTGCCGCAGGTGAAGATATACACGATATTCACGATATAAGAGGTACCTGCTACCTGACTGAACCTGTGAATACTCCAATAGGAGCTGCTCAGTGCCCGTCGTTTGAACAGGTGCGTGAGAATAAAGTCGAGTACGCAAAAGCTACGAAAATACAGTACGACTGGCAGGACGAGGTCTACGGAAAGACCATAATCCAGCGTCACGGAAAGCTCATGCTTGTACAGAATCCTCCGGCATACAGCCTTACCACAGAGGAACTCGACCATATCTACAGTCTGCCTTACACAAGAGCTGTCCACCCGTCATACGAAGCGATGGGCGGAGTTCCCGGTATAGAGGAAGTAAGATTCTCAATAACCCATAACAGAGGCTGCTTCGGATACTGTAATTTCTGTTCTATCGCTCTGCATCAGGGCAGAAGGATAACCGTCAGAAGTGAAGAGTCAGTCCTCGCAGAAGCCGAAAGGATCACCAAAATGCCCGACTTCAAGGGCTACATACACGATGTAGGCGGTCCGACTGCTAATTTCCGTCACACTTCATGTGAAAAACAGCTCAGCAAGGGACTATGTATGGGCAAGAAATGTCTTGCTCCGAAACCATGTCCGGCTCTGAAAGCCGACCACACCGAATACCTTAATATGCTGAGAAAGATACGCAAGATAAAGGGCATCAAGCGAGTTTTCATCCGCTCGGGTATACGCTACGATTACCTTATGGAAGACAAGAACGACGAGTTCATGCGTGAGCTTATAAAGCATCACGTAAGCGGTCAGCTGAAAGTTGCTCCGGAGCACTGTTCAGCAGTGGTGCTCGACAAAATGGGCAAACCTCATATAGAGGCTTACAAGGCTTTCCAGAAACGCTTCTACGAAATAACCAAAGGTATGGGAAAAGAGCAGTATCTCGTCCCGTATCTCATGTCCTCACACCCGGGAAGCACACTCAATGAGGCTATAGACCTTGCTCTGTTTCTGCGTGACAATAAGATACGTCCGGAACAGGTGCAGGACTTCTACCCTACTCCGGGTACTATATCCACAAGTATGTTCTACACCGAGCTTGACCCGTACACTATGGAAAAGGTCTACGTCCCCAAAACTCCTAAGGAAAAGGCTATGCAGAGAGCTTTACTGCAATATTTCCGGCCACAGAACAGGGAGATAGTCCTTGAAGCTCTGAAAGCCGCAGGCAGACGTGACCTCATAGGCTCGTCACCTAAATGTCTCGTGGAGGATATAGCTCCTAAGAGGAATACTGCATCCGGAAAAGGCGGTGACAGAGCATGGCACAACTCAGGCAAAAATCACAGCCGAGGCAAAACGGGAGATATACTCTTACACAAGAACAGCAAAAACTCCTCGAAGACCTCGAAGAATACTTCCGCAGGAAAAAGGAAAGAAAAAGGAAAAAGATACGGCAAATAATTATCGCATCCATTCTGATAATCATATTTCTGTTTGGTCTGTGGTACTTCTTTATCCGTCCACGGCATAAGAAAGAGTCTCCGCTTTTTGACGGCGACAAGCTTTCGGTGCGGTTTATAGATGTCGGTCAGGGTGACTCAACTCTCATTGCGGCTGACGGCACTACAATGCTTGTAGACAGCGGTGAGTCCGACCAGACCGAAAAAGTAATAAAGTATCTGAAAAAAGCCGGCGTAAAAAAGATTGACTACCTTATAGCCACTCATCCGCACTCCGACCACATGGGCGGTATGTATAAGGTCATCGATAATTTCGATATTGGCGAGGTAATTATACCTCACCTTGCTGACGATGCTATACCTACATCGCAGTATTTCGAGGAATTCCTTGATTCATGTGAGGACAAGGGACTCTCCTTAACAGAAGCCGAAACCGGCAGAAAAATACATATCGGCAATGCCGAAGCAGAGATAATAGCTCCCGTAAACAGCGGCTATGAGAATATCAACAATTATTCTGTATGCCTGTTTATAACTCACGGAAACAACAGCTTCCTGCTTACCGGTGATGCTGAAAAAGAATCGGAAGAGGAAATGCTGAAAAGCGGCAGACTTCATCATGCGGACGTATACAAGGCAGGTCACCACGGAAGCTATACTTCCAGCTCAAAGGAATTCCTTGAAGCTGTAAGACCTGAATATGCCGTTATATCGTGCGGCAGCGAAAATCCTTACGGTCATCCGCATGAATCGACCATAAAAAGTCTGAAAAAATATACCAAAGCTATTTACCGCACTGACCTCAATGGTACGATAATCGCAGTATCAGACGGTCAAAGCATCTCTTTCAGCAAAGAAAGGACATAATATGATAACCATAGATAGATTTGAGAACGACAAAGCTATTCTCGAAACAGATAAGACATTTTTAGTCACAGACCGCAATAAGCTCCCCGAAAACGCAAAGATAGGAGACATCCTCTCTTTCGTGAACGGTGCTTATTATATAGATAAAAAAACTACAGAGGAGCGTCGGGAGAGCATGAAAAAAAGGCTCGACCGGCTTATTAAGAAAAATGACTGATATTATCATAATCGGCGGAGGTGCTGCCGGATGCATGGCGGCAGTGCAGTCCGCAAGACTGGGAAAGTCCGTAATAGTGTTTGAAAAAAACGAACGTCTTGGACGAAAACTCAGGATAACCGGCAAGGGTCGCTGTAATGTCACCAACAACTCCCCCTTTGAGGAGCACATGAAGAATATCCCTGTAAATCCACGTTTCATGTACAGCTCGTTCTCGCTTTTTGACCCTGAGGATACAATGAACTTCTTTGAAGAGCTCGGAGTCCCGCTGAAAACAGAGCGTGGCAACCGTGTTTTCCCTGTAAGTGATAAGGCAGATGACATCGCTGACGCTCTTGCTCACGAGATGAAAAAACTCGGAGTAAAGGTCATAAACAAGCGTGTTTCAAAGCTTATCATCGAGGACGGACGCTGCTGCGGAGTAAAGGCAGGCGGTGAGGAATTCAGGGCAAATTCGGTACTGATAGCCTGCGGAGGCAAGTCGTACCCGAATACAGGCTCTACCGGCGACGGCTATACATTAGCTGAGTCGGCAGGTCATACTATCACCGAACTGAAGCCAAGTCTCGTGCCGCTCACCTCTCCGGATAAGTACTGTGCGGAGATGATGGGACTTTCCCTCAGAAATGTCACCCTCACGCTTTTTGACGGCGATAAGCCTATATACAGCGAACTCGGAGAAATGCTGTTCACCCACTTCGGCATCACAGGTCCGCTTGTACTAAGTGCAAGCTCCCACATAAGGGATATGCAGCCGAACAGGTACAAAGCCAAAATAGACCTCAAACCAGGACTTTCTCCGGAACAGCTCGATGCAAGGATACAGCGTGATTTCGCCGAAAATCTCAACCGTGACTTCATTAACGGCATCCGCAAGCTTCTGCCGGCAAAGCTTATACCGGTAGCAGTAAGACTCAGCGGAATATCTCCGGAACAGAAGGTCAACGGCATAACTAAGGAACAGCGTCACAAATTCGGCGAACTTATAAAAGCATTTCCGGTAAGAATATCCGGATTCCGACCAATAGATGAGGCTATCATCACAAGCGGAGGTGTCTCAGTCAAAGAGATAGACCCACGTACTATGGAGTCTAAGCTAATGCCCGGACTTTTCTTTGCCGGAGAAGTCATAGACATCGACGCTTACACAGGCGGATTCAACCTGCAAATAGCCTTTTCTACAGCCTATTCAGCCGCTTTATATATGTGAGGAACACAGCTATGGATCTCATTTTCGATTTTATTCTTGAACTTCTTTTTGATGCAATAGGAACAGGTATCTCGGATGCAAGCAAAAGCAGTAAGATACCTAAACCAGTAAGATATATTCTCTTGCTTCTGATACTGCTTTTCTGGACGGCATTTTTTGCATTGATATTCTTTGTCGGGGCAATACTGCTGCAAAAATCCGTGATCGGCGGTATCATCGTAATCGTCCTCGGAGCTTTAATGCTTTTCTTAGCAATAAAAAAGCTGAAAAAGAATTATTCCCGAAGGAAATAGACCACAGTCCATAATTTTTTGATATAAAAGGAGAACCACCTATGAAAAACATCAACATCGCTATTGACGGTCCTGCCGGTGCAGGAAAAAGCACTATCGCAAAAATGGTATCAAAAAAGCTCGGTTACATCTATGTCGACACCGGTGCTCTCTACCGCACTATCGCTCTCTACATCACGGAAAATAATATTTCTGATGAAGACATCGAAAATGCACTCCCCAAAGCAAACGTGTCACTGAAATTCATTGACGGTGCTCAGCGTGTATTTCTCGGCGACAGGGACGTTTCCGATATTATCAGAACTCCGGAAATATCAATGGCAGCTTCAAGAACATCAGCTATACCTGCTGTAAGAGCTTATCTCTTTGAAACTCAGCAGAATATAGCAAAGTCCAACAGCGTTATAATGGACGGACGTGACATAGGTACTGTAGTACTCCCTGATGCTGATGTCAAGATATTCCTTACAGCTTCCGCAGAGGAAAGAGCTAACCGCCGCTATAAGGAGCTTGCTGAAAAGCCGGACTGTCCGTCATATCAGGAGATACTCGACGACATAATCAAGCGTGACTATCAGGATATGCACCGTGAAACAGCTCCGCTCAAACAGGCTGAGGACGCTGTACTCGTTGACACTACAACTCTTAACTTAGAAGAATCCGCTAACAAAATCGTAAGAATAATCACAGAAAAGATCGGAGAGTGACTTTTATGCTGCACGCATTTGGTAAATTGATTTTAAGAACTTATTTCCGCATTTTATTCAGCTTCCATTATGAAGGTCTCGAAAATATCCCTAAAGACACAACTGTAGTACTTACACCAAATCACAGGACCTATTATGATCCTCCGTTTGTCGGATGTACAGGTCCCGGAAAGATCTCTTTCATGGCTAAAGAGGAGCTCTTTGACAAGAAGCTCTTTGCATGGCTCATACGCAAATTAGGTGCTATTCCGGTTTCAAGAGGCAAGGGCGATTTCACCGTTATCGATACAGCTGTTGAAACTCTCAACAACGGCAGAAGCTTCCTCGTTTTCCCTGAGGGTACACGCTCCAAGGACGGAAAAATAGGAAGAGGTCATACAGGTGCTGCACTTATAGCTGCAAAGTCCGGAAAACCTGTCATCCCTGTAGCTGTTATCTACGGCAAAAAGCTGAAATTCCGTTCAAAAGTACTCATAAAATACGGAAAACCGATATATCCTCAGGAGTATGTTGAGTCACAGGAAGAGCCGAATCCACGTCAGCTCGTAAAGCTCAAAAACCGCTATATGGCTGACCTTAAAGAATTAGCTGAGGCAGATACTTTAGCTCTTATAAATGCGGAGACTGCTCCGGAGGAAGAGGTCAAGGAGGAAAACAATGAGTAAGGTCACAGTCGCTAAGTCAGCCGGATTTTGCTTCGGAGTCGACAGGGCAGTGAAAATGGTCTACAGCGAACTCGAAAAGAACACCAAAGTCGCTACGCTCGGACCAATAATCCATAATCAGGATGTTGTTAACGATATGCAGTCAAAGGGTGCAAGAATAATCAGCTCTGTCGATGAGCTTGCTCCGGACGAAACTGTCGTTATCCGCTCTCACGGAGTCGGAAAAGACGTCTATGACAGCATAAAAGCCCGTGGATGCCGTATGCTCGATGCTACCTGCCCTTTCGTTTCAAGGATTCATAAAATAGTCTCTGAAAAGACTGCGGAAGGCTATTTCATCCTCATCGCCGGAGATGCCTCACATCCGGAAGTACAGGGTATAGTTGGGCATTGTGACGAAAATCAACTCGTTTTCAAGGACAATTTTGAGCTAAAAGACTTTTTTGAAAAAAAATATAAAAATTTGGGAAAAAAGCTTGCAATTGTCGCTCAAACAACGTATAATATAGTAGTATGGGATGAGTGTTTAAACGTGATCCCGAAGAACGATCCAGACATTGTTATATTCGATACTATATGCAACGCTACAGACACAAGACAATCCGATGCTGCTGAGCTTGCCAGGAACTCGGACGTAATGCTTGTGGTGGGCGGCAGACACAGTTCTAATACTGTGAAGCTCTCCGAAGTGTGCAGCCGATACTGCAAAACGTATCACATAGAAAATGCGGACGAGCTTCGATCCATAAAACTGCCCGCTGCTGAAAAAATCGGCATTACTGCAGGGGCTTCCACCCCGGCTTATATAATCAAGGAGGTACAAACAACCATGGCAGAGAATGAAAATCTCACAGCAATTCAGGATGAGGAGATCGATTTTGCTCAGGCACTCGATGAGTCATTCAAAAAAATACATACAGGAGAGAAAGTCAAGGGTATCGTTGTAGGCGTTGATAATGCTGAGATCACTGTTGATCTCGGTACAAAGCATACCGGATACGTTAAACTTGAGGACCTTACAGATGATCCGGCTCAGAAGCCTGAAGATATAGTAAGCGTTGGCGATGAGATCGAACTCATTGTTATCAAGGTAAATGACGCAGAAGGTACAGCTCAGCTTTCTAAGAAGAAGGTTGACGAGCAGGCTGGTTACGAGACTGTTGTTAAGGCATACGAAGAAGGTACTGTACTCGAAGGTACTATCCAGCACGTTGTTAACAAGGGCGTAACTCTTACATACCTCGGCGTAAGAATCTTTATCCCTGCTTCACAGACTGGTCTCCCAAGAGGAGCAGAGCTTGATGAGCTTCTCAAGAAGAAGGTTGAATTCAAGATCATCGAAGTTACAGAGGGCAAGAAGAGAGCTGTTGGTTCTATCAAGGCTGTCCAGAACGCTCGCAAGGCTGAGGCTCAGGCTAAGTTCTGGGATTCCGCTGAAGTTGGTCAGACATTCGTAGGCAAGGTTAAGTCTCTCACAAGCTTCGGTGCATTCGTTGACCTCGGCGGTATCGACGGTATGGTACATATCTCTGAGCTCTCATGGAAGAGAATCAAGCACCCAAGTGAGGTCGTTTCTGTTGGCGATACTCTCGAAGTATACATCAAGGATCTCAACCGTGAAGAGAACAGAATCTCTCTCGGCTTCAAGAAGGCTGAGGACAATCCTTGGGAGATCTTCAAGGCTAACTACAATGTAGGCGATGTTGTTAAGGCTACTATCGTTTCTATCACAAGTTTCGGTGCTTTCGCAAGAATCATCGACGGTATTGACGGTCTTATCCACATCTCTCAGATCGCTGATAAGAAGGTCGAGAACGTTAAGGACATCCTCACTGTAGGTGACGAAGTTGACGTTAAGATCATCGACATCGACGAAGATCAGAAGAGAATCAGCATTTCTATGCGTGCTCTCCTTGAGAACGCTGACGAGGCTGAGGAAGAAGCTTCTGACGTTGTTTATTCCGATGAGGCTGGCATCGCTCCTGCTGAGGATGCTGAATAATTCAGATACTGAATATTGTAAATTACGCCATAGTACTTAACGTACTATGGCGTTTCTTTTTATCATAACTCTATGACCTTTGTTGCTATCTTCTCACGGAAGCACTTATCATGCTCAACAAAAAGCATAGTCGGCGAGCAGCTGCATATCAGTTTCTCTATCTGCATCCTCGAAAACACGTCAATAAAGTTGAGCGGCTCGTCCCATATATACAAATGCGACGGACTAAGCAGGCTTGACGCAATCAGAACTTTCTTCTTCTGACCGGCTGAAAGCTCACCAATATCCTTGGCGAACTGAGTTCTCTCAAAGTCCAACTGCCTTAATACAGAGAAAAACAAGCTCTGGTCAAGGGAGCGTAAAGTGCAGAAATCCTGTAAACTGCCGCTCATTCCGTCTGTATCCTGCGACACATAGGATATTTTTAGTCCTGAGGCAACATCGCATATCCCCCGCTCTGCAATTGGAAGCTCACTTTCATATACGCCCGATTTGCTCAATATTGCCTTTATAAGCGTGGACTTTCCGCATCCGTTACCTCCGTGAAGTGCGATACGCTCTCCCCTTTTCACAGAAAAAGTCAGTCCACTAAACAGCGGAGATTCAGCTGTATCATATTTCACGCTATAATCCCGTATGTCTGCAAGAGTATTCTTGTGGTGGACTATCTGCTGGAGCTTCAGCTCAGGAACACGCTCAATATCATTGAGCAGTCCCTCTTTTTCCTCTATTTCACGGGATATACGCTTCTCCATTTGCTTTACACGGCTCTGCATTTTCTTTGTTTTGGCTCCTATAAAAGAACGTGAACTTATGCATCGGTCGTGTTCCTTGACAGGGTCGAAACCGATTTTAGTACTCTCATTTTTATCAGCCCAGTCCGAGGTGCGTTTAGCGGCTTGTCTAAGCTTTTTTATCTCCTTTTTGTGCTTCTCATTTTCTGCTTCTGCGAACTGGTCTCTGCGTTCCTTATTCTCCCACCACACAGTGAAATTCCCGTTCTGCACCTCGACTGACTTGCGGTTCAGTACGAGTACATGGTCAATACAAGCGTCAAGCAGCTCTCTGTCGTGCGAAACGAGTATATACCCGTTCTTGCCGGAAAGATACTGCTTTACAGCCTCTCTTGCATTATTGTCAAGGTGATTTGTAGGCTCATCAATAAGCAGGAAATCGTTGTCCCCCGAAAACAGTACTGCGAGCATCACTTTTGTTCTTTCGCCCGGACTAAGAGTACAAAACGGACGAAAAAGTATATCGGATTCCTCCTGTAAAAGTGAGAGTTCACATATAACTCGCCATAACTCACAACCACTTTTTATCTCGTCAAGTATATCCGCCGCCGGAGCTTTCTTCTGTCTCTCATTCAGAACATACGGAAAATAGCCGAACTGCGCGGAAGCATCTATAGAACCGCTGTACTGATATTCTCCCATAAGAAGCCTGAGAAAAGTAGTCTTTCCCTTGCCGTTTCTGCCTATGAACCCAAGTTTCCAGTTTGTATCGATCGAGAACGAGACATTTTCAAAGATATTATCGAAGCTGCCGTCATAGCAGAAAGTAAGATTCTTAACGTTTATTTGTGACATATATATTCCTCCTTCTGCGGTCAAAAAAAGGGACCGCTTGCTGCCAAACAGTCCCGATACGTTTCAATAACCTCACAAAAGCCGACGATAATAATATCGCCGTGAAATATATATAAATGCACAAAAATAAGAGGTTATGATAACATAATCCACTTTTGGCAACATGACAAGACAGTATGCAAAAATCCACACTGTCAGATTGATTATTCATGTGTTCAAAAGCAGATCATCTTTTCATCCTCACACCTCTTTCGCATTTTTACACATTATAGCACATCTGAATTTATATGTCAAGCTTTTTGTCAAAAGCTATATAATCTTTTCTGCCTCTACTGACTTATTATTGATTTCACCGAATTTTCACAAAGGACGATGATCCTCTTGAAATCGGCTATTTTTAGTAGTATAATGTATAAGTTCGAGAAAATAATGATAAGAAGGTTAGAAAATGGAACAAAATGTTAAAAAGCCTACCGAAGAAAAGCTTAAACCGAAACTTTTCTCGGTAATGAAAAATTACTCCACTGAGCAATTCATCAAGGACATCATCGCCGGTATCATAGTTGCTATCATTGCGATACCGCTCTCTATTGCACTTGCTCTTGCTTCCGGAGTAGAGCCTCAGCAGGGACTTTATACTGCTATAGTTGCCGGATTCATCGTTTCCTTCCTCGGAGGAAGCCGTGTTCAGATAGCAGGTCCTACAGCGGCTTTCGCCACGATAGTTGCCGGCATCGTTGCATCAGAAGGTATGGACGGTCTGATAATATCCACGATTATGGCTGGTATCTTCATGATAATCATGGGATTTTGCCGCTTCGGAGCCCTCATCAAGTACATCCCAGGCACTATCACATCGGGATTCACTTTTGGTATCGCTGTAACTATCCTCGTCGGACAGATAAAAGACTTCCTCGGTCTTAAATTCAAGAACTCTCCGGTCGAAACAGTTGACAAGATAACAGAAATTTTCCGCTGCATGGACACATTTAACTATAAAGCCCTCCTCATCGGACTCCTCTCTCTCGCTATACTTATTCTATGGCCGAAAAAGCTTGAAAAAGTGCCTGCTTCTCTCATAGCAGTACTTGTATGCTCAGCTGTAGTAAAGCTCTCGGATATAGACGTAAACACGATCGGTGACCTTTACTCTATCTCCTCTGCTCCGCCAAAGTTCACTCTTCCGGAAGTTACTTTCGGCAGAGTAAAGGCTCTCGTACCTAACGCTTTCACTATCGCCATGCTCGCAGCTATAGAATCGCTGCTTTCATGCGTAGTTGCCGATGGTATGATCGGTTCTAAGCACCGCTCAAATATGGAGCTTATCGCTCAGGGTACTGCTAATATCGGTTCTGCACTTTTCGGCGGTATTCCTGCTACCGGAGCTATCGCACGTACTGCCGCTAACGTTAAAAACGGCGGACGTACTCCTATCGCCGGTATGGTACACGCTGTACTCGTGCTCATTATACTCGTTGTACTCATGCCGTATGCTTCAATGATACCTATGCCGACAATTGCTGCTATTCTCTTTATAGTTGCGTATAATATGTGCGGCTGGAGAAATATCCGCAACACTATAAAAACAGCTCCAAAGAGCGATGTAGCCGTACTTTTCGTAACGCTCATCTTCACTGTTGTTTTCGACCTCGTTGTTGCTATCGGAGTTGGCATGGTGCTCGCTGCTCTCCTCTTTATGAAGAGAATGGCTGACGTTACTGAGGCTCACGCTTGGGTGGACATCGACGACGAGGATACTGACCCTGATAATATCCTCCTCAAAAAGATACCTCAGAATACTCGTGTTTTCGAGATAAACGGTCCTATGTTCTTCGCAGCAAATGACAAGTTCAGATATATGCTCGATGACAAGCATATAGATGTGCTCATAATCAGAATGAGAAACGTACCTGCTGTTGATGCTACCGGTGTTGAGTCACTCACACGTATTGTAAAACGCTGTGAAAAGCACAATGTTAAGGTCGTATTTTCCCATGTAAATGAACAGCCTATGCACGCTATGGAAAAATCCGGACTTTATAAAAGAGTCGGAAAAGAAAACTTTTGCAGCCACATTGATACCGCATTATCAAGAGCCGAAGAGCTTGAAAAGAGCATTTCCGCTGCAAATGCATAATAAAAAATACTGCAAAGAGCTTCTTTGCAGTATTTTTATTGTCAACCAAATCTGTAATTATAGGTTGACAATATTACAGCAGTGTGATATAATAGTATCAGTTCAATAAAAGTGAGGTCATAAAAATGAAAACAAAAGATATTATCCTTATCGCAATGTTCGCAGCTTTGATCGCTGTCGGCTCCTACATCCGCATACCATTTCCGATGTGTCCGAAAACTCTCCATGTACTCTTCACATCACTTGCCGGCGTTCTGCTCGGAAGCCGTAAGGGAGCTATGTCGGTCATCGTCTTTATCCTTCTCGGACTTGCCGGACTTCCGGTATTCACCGGCGGAGGCGGTATAAGCTACGTTGTACAGCCTACATTCGGCTATATGATCGGATTTGTAGTTGGCACATTCGTTACAGGCACTATCGTCCACAGCGGAGAGCTTACAATGAAAAGACTCCTTGTCGGCTGCTTAACAGGTATGTTGATAATATATGTTATCGGCATGATATACTACTGGTTTATCAGCTATTTCTGGCTCAACAAGCCTATCGGTTTAGCTCCGCTGTTCATTTACTGCTTCCTTATACTCGTTCCGGGAGATATTTGTTTCTGCATTCTCGCAGCAATACTCGGAAAGAGACTTATACCGGTACTCAAACTCAGTACATATAAAAGAAAAAAAGCATAAAGGAGATCATTATGGATTTGCTTAAACTTTCCGATGAAATAATTAATGGAAGAAGACTAAAGCGTGGTGAAGACCTTAGCTTCTTCCTTACAGCAGACCTGTCTGAATTATGCAAAGGTGCTGACCGCATCCGAAAAGAACTCTGCGGCGACCATGTCGATCTTTGCAGCATAATAAACGGCAAAAGCGGCAGATGCTCCGAAAACTGCCGGTTCTGTGCTCAATCTGCACACAACTGCACCGGTGTTGACGAGTACCAATTTTTAAGTGAAGAAGAGATTCTGGCAGAATGCAAGCATAACGAGTCCCGTGGAGTTCACCGCTTCTCGATAGTAACTGCCGGAAGGACTCTCAGTGATGCAGACTTTGAAAAAGCTGTCTCAGCCTACAGCCACATGAATAGGGAGTGCACCGTAAAGCTCTGCGGTTCACATGGTCTTCTCACAGATGAACAGTTCCGCCGTCTGCACGATGCCGGAGTAACTACGTATCACGCCAACATCGAAACATCACGCAGAAATTTCCCAAATATATGCACAACTCACACATACGACGACAAAATAGCCTGCATAAAACGTGCTCAGGCAGCCGGTTTTAAAGTCTGTTCCGGAGGCATAATCGGCATGGGCGAAACTTGGGAGGACAGGATAGATATGGCTGTAAGTCTTTCAGAGCTGAACATCTCATCTATCCCGATAAATGCTCTTATGCCTATCAAGGGCACTCCGCTTGAATCGCTCGAACGTCTCACTTCTGACGATATATTGCGTACTGTAGCTATTTTCCGTTACATAAATCCGACCGCAAAAATCAGACTTGCTGCCGGACGAAATCTTATGAATAACTGCGGAGCTGAAGCCTTTCTCTCCGGAGCTAACGCAACTATAACCGGTGATATGCTCACAACATCAGGAAACGATATTCAAGGCGATGTGGATATGCTGAAGAATATGGGATTTGATATTGAAAGAAATAATACTTATTACTCTGACAATTAAATATCTATAAAACGACGAAGTCGGGCAAAAAGGGATTCCAAAGGGTTCACAACCCTTTGGCGGAAAGGTGTACGAGGGAAGGCAGAGCCTTCCCTAAGAAATAGTACAGCGAGCGTAGCAACGCTGTACGAAC
Source organism: Ruminococcus sp. (assembly GCA_017441505.1). GTDB lineage: Bacteria > Bacillota > Clostridia > Oscillospirales > Ruminococcaceae > Ruminococcus. The sequence continues at coordinate 135,721 of JAFRXL010000034.1, read as the reverse complement.
CGTCCGCATTGCTTCCTTCGGCTTGACCGACGTAAATTTTATAAATATATTATTGCCGTATTAATAAAAATGGCTTTTGACCATTAATAACGACTGCTCATGCGGTCGTTATTTTTTATTATCGTGAAGATAGTTGAATTCTGCAATTATCCTCTTTCTCACCTTTCCTACAAAAATGAATTTTGCTCCACGTTTTATCCACAAAATCGGTATCAGCATTTTATGACGATAATAAAACGGATAGGATTCCTTTATCTGCTCCATTGGAGGAAATATTCTTTTTAATAAGTACTTTGTTCCCGTATCGTAGCCCTCTTTTCTGAGATTTCTCTCAGCCATATTCTGACCTTTATGAGCTATTACTCCGTAAGTTCCTGAGAGTATATAGTAATCCAGCTCTGCTTTGTCGTTGTCTGACAGCTCGGCTCTTTCAAAAAGCTTAAAGGCAAGTTCACGAGTACCTCTCTCAAATTCGTCCATAGACATTTTTTCAAGCTCACTCTGTATATAGTTCATGTCCAGAGCTTTGCCGAACTTCTTATGGAACACGTAAATATCCACCAATGACCGCACACCTGTACCGCCCTCTGAATAGTGCTTGAATTCGTGAGCTATCATATAGATATAGAAGTCCTCATTTGTAAAATGATAGCCATAGCTGTTTTTGTCGTCCTTGATGAGCCTTTCCTTCACATCGGAGTAATACTCGGTCAACGCAGAATAAAAGTCACCTTTCGGGAATAGTCCGCCGTGCATCTCAAAATTGCTGACAGGTTCTTTAAGGTAAGTGTCATCGACTGATTTCCCGAATTTATCGCAGGTAAATCCAAGTCCGAGCATTATGTCCTTTATCCTGTCTCTTGCACTGTTATCGCAGAGTATATCGTTATCGGACATCTGTCTCATGCCAAGCTTAGGGTACCAGTCTTTAAGCAAAGCTCCTTTGAGCGGCATATACCAGATCCCCTCTTTTTCAAGCTGAGCGAGTATCTTTTTTCGCTCTGTATCGAGGATTATGTTCTTTCGTATAGACTTGTTCTTAGCCTCGCTGAATTCATCATATTTCAGACCAGCCGACTCTAAAGCATATGAAACGCAAGCTGTAAGGATATGGGACTCGCATACCTCAAACAAAGCTCCTCGGTCGATATTATCTAAAAGCGACTTGTCCGGTACACTGCCATTTATCGCACAAACTGTAAGCTCTATCATGTTATAAGCGTTTTTTCTGTATTCGTTTTTATCCATAAAATACCGCCTGATAATTTTTATAATAAATGCTATGCATTCATTACAGAGTGTCTAAAAAGTATTGATTCTTTTAGGGGACGCCCTCTCGTGCAGGGCGTCCACCTCTTCCAAAACAGTCCACCGGACTGTTTTGGAATTCACCCCTTGCGGAGCGTTTTACGGTTATATGTGGGGCTTTGCCCCACACCCCACAAGGGCTGTCAGCCCTTGACCTGACCAAAGGGTTAAAAAACCCTTTGGAATCCCATTATTATGGCTATTCATTTATTTTATATTTTTCATCACTCTGAATAAATGCTACGCATACATTATATCATATATGCGAAAAAAAGTACAGTAAAAATAAAAAGCAAATACGCCGTACTTAAAGCACGGCGTATTTGTTCCTGATTTGTCCCTTACAAAAACAAAGGAATATAATGCATATCCTGTCATAGTGCAGATAACAGAATACGTATTACGCATGAAAAAAATGTATTCTGCAGAGAGGTATCTGCATTTCATGAATATATTATAACATAATTATTATATAAAACAACCCATAAAACGAACTTTTAGTGGACAAAATGATCTATTTTATCCTTTTACTAAATTTCTGTACTGTACGGGAGTCATACCGGTAATTGAACTGAACTGTCTAAGAAAATATTTACTGTCTATATATCCGCATCTTTCTGAAATATCCATAACATTCATAGTGGTAGTAGCAAGGTAGTACTTAGCTTTAGCCATACGTGCAGCAATACACTCCTTATGAAAGCTTATGCCAAAGCACTGCTTGAAAACACTTCTGAGATAGCCTGTACTGCCTGAAAAGCGGTCGTGCAGCGAAGAAGTCTCGAAAGTCTCCATAGGGTGAAGATATACATAGTCCCTGATCTCTGACATTTCTTTATAATGGCTGATAAGATGTCTCTCAGAGAGCTTTTTAAGCTCTTCATCAGCTCTCTGCAAGCACTTATCGTATATCTCTGAATAGGTCATATCGCCGCATTTCTCAGCCACGCATACAAACGAGCTGCTTCCGCAGTACTCAACATATTTTCTATGCTGTACAAGAATAGAAGCAAGGCAATCCGAAAGCAGGTCACAGCCTCCGCTTCTCTGAATGATACAGACAAAAACGTCATCATTAGTCCTTCCGCAGACATCATGGTTGCCGCAGAATTTTTCAACAGCTTTTGAAACGTCAAGCACTGCATCTATCCGCTTTGAACTATCAAGCTTCAGTACTGCTTCATCAAAATGAAGAACTTTCAGCATTATGAAATAAAGCTCATTTTCTCCGTGAAGCTTGGCAGTCTTATAGGCTTTTTCGATACCCTTCACATTGAACATTCCGGTAAGCGTGTCTCTCTCCTCTGAGAGATTCTGACAGCTTACAAGGTACTGAATGTCATTTTTCATTCTTAGGAACTCCAAGCTTATGGAAATATATTTTATCCAGTTCCTGAAAATATCATCGTATGTATCGGGTATATCATATCTTAAAACGATATGACCAAAAAGATGACTGCCGAAAAAAAGCGGAGTAAAGTAGTAAGCTGCCGGTATATTATGTCCGGAGCATATTTCAGCAAGAGCAAATCTGTTCATCTCTGAGGGAGTATTATCTGTAAACGGCATTACAGAACGTCGTGTCATTACATCCGAAGGCTCATTCTGAGTATCATACCAGTTTGCAGAAAGGCAAATTATAATATCGTAAACGTCTCTTAAAAGCCAGTGGAATTTTCCAATGGTCGTAACAAAGTCGTTCAGGTTCTTGCTTTCAGTCAATTCCTGATCAAGCGAACTAAAAAGGTTCCAGAATTCATAATCACGCTTTATCTTGCCGTCATTAAGCTCTCCGAGATAGATCTCGTTATCTCTTTCACACGGACAGCTTTCACCGTATATCATCTTTCCTGCCGGCGGAGTAAATTCACCGCTTTTGCCTATAGTCAGCTTATCATGTATCAATTTCACGGCATCGATACCAAGCTCTGTACGATTTCGCTGATAAGTAGTCAGCAGAGGTGTATGATAAGTACGCCTGTTTATATACTCATACCCCACGACCGTTACCTGTTCCGGAACTTTTACTCCCTTTTTGGCAAAAGTATCAAGTATGCCATAAGCCATATAGTCATTGGCACATACTATCGCTTCCGGCAGCTTCAAAAAACCGCTTACATACTTTTCGGCTATTTCAGTACCGGAAGTCATCCAGAAATCACCGAAATGTATCCTTTTTTCCTCAACAGGAATTCCATGCTTGATAAGTGAACGCTTATAACCGTCAACTCTTTTGTATGAAACTTCAAGTTCTTTGTAACCTGTCAAAAGGTCTATAGAACGGAATCCGTGTACATCAATAAGATGATCTGTTATCTCTTCAATATCAGATTCATCACTCGTATTGATGTAAAAAAATTGTGAGCTTTCAAATTCAGGAAGATATGTACCTACTATTATAATAGGAACATCCCTCTGCTGGATCACATCTTTCACCTTCAAGCGAAGTGTTTCATTAACAAACGACTCTGATATAATAATTATCGCAGAAATATCTTCTGACAAGGCAAGCTCGTATATCCGGTTCTCACATTCAAGACGCTCATTTACTTCGTTTGGATTATAAATATTAGAAATTATTACAGTATCATATCCGAATTTTTGTGCCTGACCAATTATCCCCTTTAAGATCTGACGCTGCTCGATATTATTGGCTTCTGCTGCAACAACACCGAGTATAGGCCGCTTAGGCTTATTCATTCGTTGTTCCTCCGAAAACTGTTATTAATATTATTATATTCAATTTTTATTTAAATGTCAACAATTTTTTATGAAATGTTATCCGTTTTGTCCACTATAAATCCACTTTGTGGGTTTACAGGTATACATAATTAATGTAAAATTAATATATAATAAATTTCAAATTAAGCACGTTTTTATTGGTTAAAACAATTTCAGGGGAGGAATTTATAATGGTCATGTTAAAAAAACTGAAATCAGCCCTTGCCGGAATTGTTGCAGGCTCTATGCTCGCAACTACATCCTCATTATATCCGGTAAATAATGCTGAACCCGATCTCGAAGCAAACGCTGCAAGCGTTTGTACTATCAACACAAATAAGCTTTATCAGTCTATCGACGGCTTCGGCGGTATCAATCACCCCGAGTGGTACGGCGACCTTACTGATGCTGACCGAAAGCTCGCTTTTGGAAACGGTGAAGGACAGCTCGGATGTTCTATCCTTCGTATCTTCGTAAATCCCGATAAGAACCAGTGGAACAAAGCTCTTCCGACAGCTCAGTATGCTTCCAAAAACGGTATCACGGTCTTTGCGTCACCTTGGGAACCACCGTCAAACCTCGCTGAAAACGGCTCTGCTTACGGCGGTAAGCTTCATCTGCCAAAGAAAAATTATGGTGCTTATGCTCAGCACCTTAATGACTTCGGTACATATATGAAGAACAACGGTGTCGATCTCTATTCTGTTTCAGTTCAGAATGAGCCTGACTACGCTAAGGAGTGGACAGCATGGACGCCGGACGAGACTACCGACTTCATCGCTAACTACGGTGATATGATCACAAGCACAAGACTTATGTCGCCTGAATCATTCCAGTATGGTGCGTATAACAACGGTAAGGACTACTACTCAAAGATCCTTAACAACCAAAAAGCATGGGAAAACTGTGACATATTCGGAACTCATTTCTACGGCACCCCAAGAAGCAAAATGGACTTCCCACAGCTTGAGAACTGCGGAAAGAAGCTCTGGATGACTGAGGTTTATGTTCCGGACAGCAACGTTGATGCTAATAAGTGGCCTGATAACCTCGAACAGGCTGTCAACATTCACGATGCACTCGTTGTTGGTGGTATGCAGGCTTACGTTGTGTGGCCACTCCGCCGTAATTACAGTATCATCTATGAGTCTACTCACTCCATTTCAAAGCGTGGATATATTTTCGGTCAGTTCTCTAAGTTCGTTCGTCCCGGCGACTACCGTATAGACGCTACAGAATCACCAACAAGCGGTGTTTCTATCTCCGCTTACAAGCACAGTGATACACAGATACAGGTCGTTGCCATAAATAAAAATGTCAACGATTATGCACAGGAGTTCAGTATCAGCGGAAGAACTATCACAAACATCGACCGTTACAGAACATCCGAAAACGAGAATCTCGCTAAGACAAACAATCTCGATCACAGCACTTCATCATTCTTTGCACAGCTCCCTAAGAACAGCGTTTCAACTTTCATTATCACTCTTGAGAGCGACGGCAAGGATCTTCCGAAGGATCCAAATACTCATACAACAGAACCTGACGAGCCTGATGCAAACGGCTACTACTTCCATGATACTTTTGAAGGCGATATAGCTGACTGGACCGGAAGAGGCTCTGCTGAAGTTACACTCAGCGGCAGAAGCCCTTACGCAGACAAGGAAGCTCTCCTCGTTCAGAACCGTGAGTCTTCATGGAATGGTGCTCAGAAAGCTCTCAGCACTATAACTTACAAACCAGGTGAAGAATACAGCTTCAGTGTATGTGCAACTTTCCTCGACAGTGAAACGACTTCACAGAAGATAATGCTTTCATTACAATATAAGGATTCCAGCGGAACCACTCAGTATGGACATATAGCTGATGCAACCGCTGTAAAGGGCAATTATGTTCAACTCGCAAACACAAACTATAAGATACCAGAAGGTGCTTCCGATCTTTATCTCTATGTAGAGACTGAATCAGGTACGGATAATTTCTATATTGACGAAGCTATCGTGGCTGTAAAGGGTACAAAGATCAACGGACCTGCTGAGATCAAGTTCACTCTCGGTGATATTAACAGCGACGGTGTTATCGACAGCTTTGACCTTGTCCTCCTCAGAAGAGGTCTTATAAACGGATTCAAGAATACTGCCGCTGCACTTGCTGCTGACGTAAATCAGGACAGCAAAAATGATATTGCTGATGCTGTTGTTTTCCAGAAGTATCTTCTCAGACAGATCGCAAATTTTAACCAAGGCTCGTCTTCAAGCTCTGGTGGAGATGAGCCTACAGAAACAATGTCTATGGAAGCTTTCACAAAGCTCATAAGTGCTAATATCAGAGAAACAGAAACTTCTGATTCAAGACTTGAAAAATCAGGAGTACAGTATGGCACGATAAAAAACGGAACTTACTACTCAACTACCTGCAATCGCAATAAGCCATATTACATTCTTCTCCCTGCTAACTATGATGAGAGCAAAAAATATCCGGTGCTCTATGTAATGCACGGATACTGGGAGAACGAAAGAAGAATGATCTTAGACGGTAACAACGGCAATGCAATGTGTACACGTCAGATCATTGGCAATGCTATCGCTGAGGGCGAAGCAAAGGATATGATCGTTGTATTCCCTTATATCTATTCAAGTGCAACTCAGGCAAGCTGCTCCGCTATGGACGATGCTAACAATGCTGCATACGATAACTTCATCAACGATCTCACAAAAGACCTTATGCCGCATATCGAAAAGACATACAGTGTCAAGACAGGCAAGAACAATACTGCTATAACAGGCTTCTCAATGGGAGGAAGAGAATCTCTTCTCATCGGAATGAAGTTATCTGATAAGTTTGGTTACATCGGTGCTATCTGCCCTGCTCCCGGTGTTACAGGTTCATTCAAGTGGGACAGCGGCAAAGAGCCTTATCTCGTATTCATAACTGCCGGAAGCAATGACCAGACAGTTTATACTGTACCTAATGGTTATCACGAAAGCTTTACAAAGAACGGTGTTCCACATATCTGGCACTATGTAAATGGCGGTGCTCATGGTGACAACTCCATACACCCACATCTTTACAACTTTGTACGTGCAGTTTTCAAGGCTGCTTGACCCCTCTCAATAAAATGATATAATGCAGAAAAAGTGTCGGTTCATCCCGACACTTTTTCATTTACAACTTATTTTTTTACCTCAGTATAATAATACACCGCAAGCTGAGTGCGGTCACGAAGCTCTAATTTTTCAAGGAGCGTACTTATATAATTCCTTACTGTACCCTCTCCCAGAAACAGTTCTCCTGCTATTTCTTTATTACTCAGCCCCTGAGCTACAAGCTCCATTATATCTTTTTCTTTTTCATTTATTCCATGAGCACTATAGTCATACTCGTCCTTCTGCTTCATTAGCTGCGGCAGTTTATTGACTACAACGTCACCAAATACATTCTGTCCGCCGGACACAGCATTCAGTGCCGGAGCTATCCCGTCAAAATTCTGTTTGAGAATGTAGCCTTTAGCTCCCATGCTCATTGCCTTTATTATGTACTCATCATCGGAAAAAGTAGTGAGATATAGTATCTTTGCATCCGGAAATTCTTTCAGAATAACTTCTCCGGCTTCAATACCGGTCATGCCCTCCATGCGTATATCCATGAGCATTATATCCGGCATATTCTCACGGTATAGAGCTATCGCCTCTTCACCGCTATGTCCCATTGCTGCTACTTTTATATCTCCGGTACTTTCAAGTATGGTTTTAAGCGAAAGTGCTACGAGTTTATCATCATCTATAACTACGATATTCATAATTAACTCCTTATTTTTTCGGTATAGAAACAAATATGCGGAATCCTTTATCGGAAGGTGTGAAATTGATAGTTCCGCCTGCTCCCCTAACACGGTCCTCCATATTTTGCAGACCTATTCCTGTCTGATGTATCTCACTTGGATGTCCGTTATCCATAATGACGAGCTGATAAAACGCCGGATGCTCAACAACTTTAAGGTCGATATTGTCGCCGTCAGAGTGCTTGACCGCATTTGAAAAGCTCTCCTTGATTATTCCGGCTATACAAAGCTTAATATTTCCCGGAACTTCATCGCTCATATCATACTCCATATCGACCTTGAAACGGTCATTTATAGAACTGATACTGTCGGCAATGACTTTTTTAAGGTCTATAGACTCATCGTGAAGGTCGTGGACGCTCTCACGAATACTGGTCATAGCTGAATCAAGGGTGTTCTTCAGACTCTCAAGCGGTTCTTTCAGATTTTCGTCCTTGTTGATTATCATTATAGCTCCCGACTGAAGCAGCGAACGTGTGAGCATATGTCCCACATTATCGTGTATCTCACGAGCTATACGGTTTCGCTCCCTGAGAGTAGCGACATATATCATATTGTCCTGAGCTTCAGCAAGCCTGATATTCTGCTCGGAAAGCCTTATGTTCTTCTCTGTGCCTGCATCACGCAGTTCTTTCATCCTCTGTGAGACGACCTCCTGCCGTGAAAGCCGTATATAAAATACAAGAGTCACAACAACTCCGGCAAGTACTGTCATGTACTGAGCAACTGTGAGTTCAAGCGGTATGAGCACAAATGTAAGAGAAGCAAATGAATAGTACCACCTTTTCTCTCTGAGCGAATCATATACTATCAGCGGCAGCATACAGAGCATGGTCGGGAATATTGCACATGAAAATGCCCACGCCGCAAGCAGTACTTTCGCCGTCCCTTTACCTGTAAACATCTGTATAAGCGTAGATACAGAGATCGAAAGAAGCAGTGTTATCACTACAGATATGTAGTCTCCGCCCATGCAAAGCGAGATCATGCATAATACGAGCACCGCTGTTTTATCTATGAACCTGTTCAATCGCTCTCCACCGCCTTTTTTCTATTTCTGTAATGAATGCTTTGCATTCATTATATCATATAGCATCTGAAAAAGCAAGTTTATCTGAAAACGAGCTATATCCTCTTTTAACTTTAATCAGCATTTTTTCTATATGTTATCATATTATTATCACATTCCGGCTTATAATAATAAATATAGAGTTACAATATATTTGAGCTCGGAAGGATGGTAATAATGTCAGATAATTTAAATGAAAACAACAGTTTTTCAAGTGACAATATAACTACAAACAGCGAGAGAAATATCACTCAAGTATCTTCTGCTGCTGATGATACTATTGATCATAACGCTGATAATATATCAGGAAACAACCCGAATATACAGGGACAGTACCCGCAGTCCGGAACTTATTCCTATATTTACGAAAATCAGGCAAAGCCTAAAAAAGCTAAAAAGCATAGTTTCCTTAAAGCTGTCGCTTTTGTATTATGCCTTGCTATCGTAGGTGTAGGCTCTATACAGGGTTACAAGATCTATCAGGACAGCAAGGACAAATCTGAGCTTTCCGAATTTGATTCTGAAAAAGCTACTAAAGAAACCGACGAAAAAGTTAACGTCAGCTATGATGAAGAAGATACTGAGGATATGCCAAGTCTCATACAGCTCGCTTCCCGTGGCGATGCTAAGTCTATACCTGATATTGTTGACTCCATAATGCCATCTGTAGTCGGTGTATCTGCTGACTTTGAGTATACTCAGACCTACAGCTTCTTTGGCTGGAATTCTGAACCTGAAACATATAAAGCTCGTGGCACTGGTACCGGATTCATAATCTCAGAGGACGGATATATCGTTACCAATGCTCACGTTATATATGACGACAGTGAGTACAAAGCCGGTGAAGCTATCGATGTCTCTATCATGTTTAGTGACGAGACTGAGCACGAAGCTAAAATAATCGCCTATGATACCGAAACTGACATTGCAGTCCTCAAAGTAGATGAAACAGGGCTTACTCCTGCTGTTATAGGAAACAGTGACGAACTAAGAGTCGGCGAGCTTGTTATCGCTGTCGGCAATCCTCTTGGATTCGACCTCTTTGGCTCGGTTACAAGCGGTATCGTATCTGCTCTTAACAGACAAATATCTATCAATGAAAGGTCTATGTCTCTTATCCAGACAGATGCTCCTATAAACTCCGGTAACTCCGGCGGACCTCTCCTCAACAGCTGCGGACAGGTAATAGGTATAAACTCGGCTAAAATGTCATCCAGCTACGGCTCTGCTTCCGTTGAGGGACTCGGATTTGCTATCCCTATCTCTGATGCTAAGAAGATAATCGATGACCTTATCCACTATAAGTACGTAAAAGGCAGACCTCAGCTCGGTCTTATCTATAAGGACGTTACCGAAAGCTATTCACGCTACTACAATATCCCGATGGGTGTATATGTAACAGACGTTATTGAGGACGGTGCCGGCGAAAAGGGCGATGTTCACAAGGGTGATATTATCATCGGTATCGAAGATGAGGTCATAAAGACAACTGAGGAGCTCAATGCTGTGATAAGCAAACACAATGTCGGTGATACCCTGACTCTCACAGTTTACCGTGGCGGCGAGGACATCAAGGTACAGGTAGTGCTCAGTGAGGCAGATGCTCCTGATGCTCAGGATGATGACGAAGATGAAGATACAGATAAAAATGAAACCAAAGAAGAAAAAAAGAAAAGCAAAAAGGCTCAGCAGGAAACTCCACCGGTTGACCCATTCGCATTCTGATAGTTAATCTCTTTCTTCTCCTTATTTATATAAAACAGTCAGTTCCGATCCGGAGCTGACTGTTTTGTTTTTAGAATATATGCACTGAACGCTTTAGTTCAAATGAATAGAGATATGCTGCCTTGACTTTTTTGTTCATGGTAAGCTCTATCGCTGATTTATATAAACGAAGCTGTATATCGTACCTCTCAGCTAAACGTTCAGCTGAGATACCTCTGTCAGACTTATAGTCAACGAGCACTATTCCGTCCTCTTCCTCAAACATGAGGTCGACAATGCCCTTTATCATTCCGTCCGAGCGGCTGAGCACCTCCATGAGCTTGTTTTCTATGTCAAGCTGCGAAACTGCGACCATGAATTTTTTCTCTCGCCACACTTCCTTTGCTTTTGACATCCGCTCGTACAGGTCACTATCAAAAAATGCTGACGCATTTGCTCTGTCGATAGACTCTGCCTGTGCAGCAGATATATATCCCTTTTCCACCATATTTTCTATCTCTGAGCTAATATCGTTTCTTGCACCGTAAAAGTCGCAATACTGGAAAAATGTATGTATAGCAGTTCCACGCTCTGCACCTGTGAGTCTGCTGCCGGACGATTTGAACATCGGACGTTTCAGCTTGAAGTCAAAATCCTCCTCATCATCCTTGAATTTCTTCGTTATCTGAGTTACACTCAGCTTTGCAGGCATCTCTGAGAGTGAACGGTCATACTTGCTTTCTATATACGACCTCAGCTCGGCACATATCTCCTCATTCGGAGCTGTTTCCTCCTGCTCTGCCGCTTCTTCAAATACACTCTTTTTCTCCGGACACACTATTTCATAGTCAAAAAGATTCTTGTCACTTATATATGCCGGAGCTCCGAAATCTTTTCCGCCAACACCGACCTGCTCAGATATTGCTGTAAACTCAGAATGCCTGAACAGTGAGAGCCATAACCAATCTGCATAATTTTCGGCCTCTCCGACATTCTCGGATATGTCCCAGCCTCTTATGGCACAGCTGTTTATCTTATTGTCTATTCTTTTCAGTGTCTTTTCTCCGCATTTAAGGTTGATAAACAGCTTTTGTCTCGCACGGGTCATGCCAACGTACAGCAGCCGCATTTCTTCACTTCTGGTGTCACGTCTTTCTTCCTCCGTGAGCATTGTGTGCTGGAAAGTCTTATACTTCCGGACTATTTTCGGGTCATACAGTGTATAACCTATTCTGCCGTCAGAAGAACACATGACCGTATCTGAATCAAAACGGAATTTATGTGAAGTCTCCGCAATGAATACAAACGGGTATTCAAGTCCCTTTGAACCGTGGAGCGTTTGTATCGTAACATAGTCACCTGATGAAGAAGAGACCTTTCCCTGAGTATAATCACCGTTCTCCATTACACGGTCAATATGTCTGAGGAATCCGCCAAGTCCGCCTGAGCCCTCAAATGCTACGGTACTTTCATAATTGCTTGCGTACTGAACAAGCACTCTCAGGTTTGCACGTTTTTTCTCGCCGTCGTTGTAAAGCTGCATTACTGATATAAAGTCAGTAGTATCGTAAATCCTGCCTATAAGCTCGCCTATGGTCATGGTGACTGCATCAAGTCTGAACGATTCCAATGCTCCGAGGAAATCATTTATTCTGCCGATGAAGAACATATCATCACATTCCGGATAGTCTCCGGAAGCGATACCAAGCAGTATCGGATATATCGCCTTTTCCCTGTCGAGCGACTTTATATAGGCTATCTCCGGTATCGTGAACATATACATCGGAGATGTCATAACAGCTGTCATAGGTATATCCAGAAGCGGATTATTTATTATCCTCAGCATATCGATGAGGACAGCTATCTCCCTTGCTCTGAGGTATCCGCTTTCCTCTTTGCCCTTTGCAGGTACACCGACCTTTTCGAGCTCTTTTGCATAAACATTTATATACTTATTTCCTCTTACAAGTATGCTGAAATCCGACGGAATACATGGTCGCTTAGTACCGTCCTTTAGTATCACTTCAGTACCGGACTCTATCATTTCTGCTATCTTTCCGGCTGTGTAGACTGCCTCGGTATTTATGTCAGAAGTATCAGCCTTGTCATCCTCGTCTTCATCAGGGTCATCAACTATAAACGCTATGTGAGCCTGAGTGTCGACGCAGTCCCTGTATTCTTCTGCACCGAAATACAGCATTTCGTCCTCATTATAATCAATGTCGCCGCAGCGTTCTGTCATTATCTGTCCGAAAACGTAATTTACAAAATCTATAACTCCCTCGGAGCTGCGGAAATTCCGGTTGAGCAGTATCGCCTTGTTTGGCGATTTGCTTTCCGCAGTATACGGCTCGGAGCTCCTTAGCGTATTTATGAAATTACGTGGATTTGCAAGTCTGAACCTGTATATCGACTGCTTTACATCTCCTACAAGAAATACATTGTCGCCGTACATAGGCTCGCCGCTGCTGTCGTGCTTGAAATTTTTGGATATAAGCTTGAATATGAGGTCCTCTTTATTGTTTGAGTCCTGATACTCATCTATCATGATTATATCGTAGTGCTCAGCGGTCTGACGTGCTGTTTCCGACGGGACTATGCGTCCGTTTTCGTCTATATCAGCAAGAAGCTCAATAGCGAGCCTCTCGCCGTCGTCAAAACTGATAGAGTTCTTCTCGCACTTTCTTTTCCATATGAACTCCTGATATTTCCTGAGCATCTCGGTCAGCACCATAGTAACTTCCGCCGACTCCCTGTAATCGCTTTCAACTGAGCTGATACTGTCGATAACTCCGGCAGGTATTTTTTTCAGCTGCTCTCTTTTTGCCTTATAAAGCTCTCTCAGACTTTTATTATGCGGAGTTTTAGCAGTTACTCTTACAAGGTCACCAAATGCAGTAAGTCTCGCAGCTTCCTCCTCATTCGTAAAACGTCCGGAATCGAATATCTTTTGAAGCTCACAAAGCTTATCGTAGTCATCCTCAGCCACAGCAAATGACTTTTCTGCCTGCGGATAATTCTCACGGTCCGGGAATATAGCAGTTACCATGTTCAGGCACTCGTCAGCTATCCGCACTCCCCTGTCCACACGTCTTTTCACCGATTCAATGAGCGACTTGTAATATACTGATTCACTGAAAGGCTTGCTGTACTCCTTTTCTGCAAGTTCAAGCCATTTTTCCCTGAGTGTAACAGACGCAAGGAACTCGTCGGCTTTACTGATAACAGCTGAAAGTGATCTATAGCTTCTTATGCAGAAGCGATCATACATGAAAGAGATTTTCTCGTAATCGTTTTCACTGTAATAGTTAAGGAGATCGTCCATTGCCTGTGAGCGGATAACTGCATTGTCCGTATCGTCAAGCACTCCGAATCCCGACGTTATTCCCTGATCGGTTATATTGTCCCTTATAAGCTCAAAACAGAAAGAGTTTATAGTCGAAATTTTGGCACTCTGCAAAAGCACCTGCTGTTTCAGAAGATGCTCATTTGCAGGATCATCATTTATCAAAGCCCGCAGCTTCATATCAAGTCTTTTTTTCATTTCCGCTGCGGCATCATTTGTGAATGTAACTATTATCATCCTGTCCGCTCTTACTCCAGAGTCGGGGTCAGCAATAAGCTTTGCAAGACGCTCTGTGAGTACCGCAGTCTTTCCGCTTCCGGCAGCCGCAGATACTATTATTGAGGAATTCCTCGCATTTATCGCATTTTCTTGTTGACTTGTCCAAGCCACCTGTCACACCTCCGTTTCCTTATCAGTTTTGTGGCTGAGTATATCCTCGGCTTCTGCAAGTGCAGCTTCATCCGGAGCTCTATGGAGCATAAGCTCGGAATTATCACATATATTCGCATAATCACAGTAGTCACACGGAGCTGTCTTGCCTATAATAAGCGGCACTGCTTCTGCGTGACCTGAATAAAGCTCCTCAGCCATATTCGTGAGCTTCCTGTATGTGTACTCCCTCAGACGCTTCATCGAACTTTCAGATATACAGCCCGACCTGCTGTCAAGCTCGCCGCTCTTTGTTAGCTTTGCAGGGATATATTCACCGGCTATCCCCTTTTCCATTGCGTCGAGTATTTTATAGTCACCAAGAAGAAGTCCGCTTGTTTTCAGCTCTGAACGTATCACCTTTTCATTTCTGTCCTCGATACGGTGATCGTCAGCCTTAACATCGGAAAGCTGTATCGGTGAATAGAGTACCCCTGCCGGCTTATGGTCATCGTATGAACCGCCCTTATCCGTAGAAGCAAACAGGTAAAGCAGCATCTGTATATTGATACCGCCTGCCAGTGAAGCGGCATTGATGCTCTTGTGACTGCTCTTGTAGTCCACTATGCGGACATACTTTTCGCCGTCTATCTCACAAGTGTCAACACGATCAACGATTCCGCCGAAGCTCAGCTTCTTATTTTCTGCAAACGGAAGCACTACCGAGTGCTCCTTTCTCAGGTCAAGCTCATACTTCACAGGAGTAAATGATGAGTTCATCAGTGCGTGTTGAGTATGCATAAATACATCGGTCAGTCTTTCGGTAAGCTTTTTATATTTTAGTTCAAAGAGCCCGTTTTTGCCGAATTCACCGGCAAGCTTGTTGTTCCTGTAATTGTCGGCACAGTTATTTATCTCAGCTTTCAGCTGGTCGAACGACATTGTGACAAATTCATTTTTACTCCTTGCCGCAAGAATGCTGCTGAAACACTCATGTATCAGTTCGCCGGACACTCTTGCGTCAAGCTCAACTTTCTCGCAGCTTTTCAGCTTCAGACACTGATTGCAGAAGTACTTGAAATGACAAAGATTATACTCTTCAAGGTTGGTCGAGGATAATCTCAGCGGCTCAAAGTTCTTCAGCTTCTGCATTATACTGCTGTCTATCCTGTACTCCTGAGTATATCCTGAGCGGCTGAGCACATAGGCTGTACGCCGGCTGTACTCCGTATCGCTCAGCAGTACCTTTTTTATAGATGCCACAGACTCGCTTTTGCTGTCACGATTCTGCATATAGTGGTAAAAAGCGGAATGGAGCGTGACCGCATAATAGTGAGGCGGTATCTCTGATTCTGTGATCCTTAATTTTTGCCCTTTGAAAAGCGTGAGTATCTGGTCTACCGGCTGACAGGGATATTTAGCCTGTCCGGAAAGGTCAGACAGCGGATAAGTGATATATAATCTCTCAGAAGCCGCTGACAGGGACTTGTACACAACAAGTCTTTCTGACGCTATAAGATCGGAAAGCGGACGTGATATTTCGATGCCCTGTTTTGCAAGACGCATTTTATCAGTCTCGGAAAAAAGTCCGTGTATGTTGACCTGATTCGGAAAATCGCCGTCAGTTGCTCCTATCACAAATACTATCTTAGGCGAATTAAGTCGGGCTGTACGTGCAGAAGCTGCTATGACAGAATCAAGAGTCTGCGGCGGTACTGAGTAGGTTATCTTGCCTATCATTGAGCGTATCATAAGTGCAAGCTCAGAAAATCTTATCTCACTTTCTCCGAGAGTTTCGTGTATGCTGTCGAGAATATCTATGAGACATCCCCACAGTCTTTTCAGCTCAGATGCTTCAAAGTCCCTGTTTTCTTTTACGAGCTTTCCCATAAGTCTGCCAGTATTCTTCTCCGCACCGCAGTTTACGAGGTATTCATAAAGCTCCTCACACATACTTGAAGCCGTTTTCAGCTTTGACAATTTCTTTTTGAGCTTGATAAGCGGCTCGATGAAACTGCTTCGCAGTTCTTCCAGCTTTTCAAGATCAGCATCCTCAGGTGTGAACGGTGAGTTCCAGAGTTCGCCGTCTATGCCCCATTTGTAGCAGTAATTTTCAAGCAGCGAGACATCTGTCAGATGATAGTCGAGTATACCGCTTTTTAATATCCTGAAAATGTGCTCGGAGTGAAGTCTTGAAGAGGACAGCAGAGTGAGTACAGAAGTGAAAAATACCATTATCGCCGTATGAGTTACCGGACGCTCTATGCTCAGAAAATACGGAATATCGTATCTTCCGAACGCAGCCTTGAGTACCGATGCATAACCTGATATTTCATTAGAGATAACAGCTATATCACGATATTTCACATCAGCATCACTGCTTACTATGCGTTTTATCGTTGCACATACGTACTCAACTTCGCTGTACATATCCTTAGCTTCAAACACTGTTATATGCTCCGATTCGGGAGCGTCGCCGGTCAGTTTCTCACTTCTCATTATGTGACTGCTCAGATATGCAAGGTCAGTATGCTTAAAACGATAGCTCTCCTTCAAAGCAGTCACTTTAAACTCTTTTCCTTCTTCTCTGCAAATGTCTCTTATACGTCGGAAAGTATTATTGACAGTCTCAAAGAGAGTGAATTCTCCCGAATAAACGTCATCTGTACGCAGTGTTACAGTTACATTTTCAGCTGAGGATATAATAACTTTCATAAGTTCGAGCTGATCGCCGGTAAAGCTTTCAAACTCGTCAATATAGACTTCTTTGCTCTTGAAGTAAGAATGAAGATTAGCGACCTTTGCTGCCTCAGCGATATTGTCAAACGAGTCCTTGAATCCATATTCCGCCATTGCTCTCTCATACTCAAAAAAGACTGCCGCTATATCGTGAGTTTTATCGCCAAGACGGTCGTCTATGAGCTGAGTTTTATTCACAAGTTCGTCATAGCTGATACCTGAACGCTTCATGTCGCTTATCAGCTTCATTACTTCTTCTGCAAATCCGTTATAACCGCTCTGACGGTCGAAGTACCTGAATCCGTCCGGACGCTTTTTTACTGTATCTATCGCCTGATATATCATTATCATCCTTGCAAGCTCGTCCGCATATTCACCATTTCTGTCCGGATCGCCATAGAGCTGAAACAGCTGTCTTGCAAGTCCGGTAAAGCTGAGTGAATAGAGTCTGTTGAACTTTTCAGCTCCGAGATAGAAATACAGTGTTTTATCAAATTCATAGGAATACTGCTCCGGCACGAGTATGCACAGCTCTGAATCTTTATCCGTATCATTTTTTATTTTGCTGAACATATAGGTAGTCTTACCGCTTCCAGCCTGTCCTGTTATAAATTCTACCATTTTATCCACCTGCCTGCATAAAATATGCATACCGATTTTCACCGGTATGCATATT
The DNA here is from genome assembly GCA_017441505.1 of Ruminococcus sp. Lineage (GTDB taxonomy): Bacteria > Bacillota > Clostridia > Oscillospirales > Ruminococcaceae > Ruminococcus. Next base: position 117,948 of record JAFRXL010000034.1, on the reverse strand, counting down.
ATCAATTATTAATAACCGTTAAGATGTGCTTCCTTCATTATAGTCGGGAAATCCTTATAAGCACGATCCATATTAACTAAAGTAGAAACGCCGTTTACAAAACCAGTAGCAGTATACATCCACATACCGGAAGTATTGAACTTAGGTGCAGCAACATCAATGTCCTTTGCCCACAGATCATACTTAGAGAATACAGTTGAATCGAACTTGTTTTCAAACAAATTGTTCAAGCTTCTTATAGCTATATAATATCCGTTCTTTTCAAAGTAAGAGCAGAATGTATTCGCAATTTTTGTTACCTCTTCACGGCTGAGCTTTGTAAGGGCACTGTTCTCGAAAACAACATACAAAGGATATTCAAACTTATATCCCTGTATTGTTTTATAGAACAATGCTGCCTCAGAGTTAGCTTCCTGAGGAGTTGTAGCGTAGCTGTACCAGTATGCACCGCAGTTCAGACCGGCAGCTTTAGCTGCTTTCATATTCTTCTCGAAATACGGATCTTTCTGACTTGAATACTTACCGTATCCTGCACGGATTATTGCAAAATCAACTCCTGATGCCTTTACAGACTTCCAGTTTATGTCCTTCTGCCACTCTGAAACGTCGATACCTGTTGCTACTCCCTGACTGGAACCCGGTAAAAGCGGCTTACCGCCTGCCGGTGGTGTATATGTTGTTCCCTTATCAGTATCTGTGTATGTATCAGGTGAGATTATGTAAGGATAGTTGATATAGCAGTGATTCTTATCGACATCCGTACTTATACCGTTTATTCTGCCTGTCCATGAATACTGCCACATTCCATAGCTTCCGCTGAAAGCAGGCTTGGCAACATTTACATGAGCTACCCATACATCATATTTTTTCAGTGTAGTTTCAATTACCTTGGTCTGAAGCATACTTGCATAGCTGTAAAGTCCTACATAATATCCCTTGGACTGAAGTCTTGAACAGAATGCCTCTATGATAGCTGAAACCTGAGTTGCAGACAGATTCATCTGCTTTTCAGTCTCAATATCAAAATAGATAGGGTAATCAAATTTATACTTCTTTATTACTTCATAGCAGGATTCTGCTTCTGCATAAGCTCCGCTGACATCAGTAGCGTAGCTGAACCAGTACGCACCGCATTTTATTCCTGCTGCCTGAGCTTCCTTTATGTTATATTCAAACCATGTGTCGACCTGATTAGGATACGCCTTAGCATTACCGTAACCCGCTCTTATGATAGCGTAATCGATACCGCTTGCCTTAACAGCTTTCCAGTCAATTTTTCCCTGTGCATAAGAAACATCGATACCCTCAGAATTCTTATAAATGCTCGGCTTCGGCTTTTCGACAACAGGCTGCTGAACAGGCGTTGTTGTCTTTGGCGGAACGACCTTCTGATGTGCATCATAAATATCGAAAACGTTAAATGGGGATTCTGTTGTCTCCTCCACTTTACTTTCTTCCTGATTTATGGTATCATTAATGTCAGAGATAACTGCATTTGCTGTATCTTCCGCATAAGCAGTCGGAACGACCGATGCAGCTATAGCTGTTCCCGTCATTATCATTGAGACAACGGCGGAAAGTATCCTTTTTGAAAACTTCATTTTCTACCAAACTCCTTAATATTCATAACAAATAGTTACAAACAATGTTTTTATGTAACCCTTTTGTAATTATAGCACAAAAATACTTATATTACAAGCATTTTAGCAAAATTATGTTGAACAAATTGTATCTTTGTGAACTATGTTAATTTTACAAAGTTCTTTTTGTAAGATTTATATATACTTTATATTCAAGAATAGGTGAAAAATATGAAAGAATTTGTTATAAATGACAACGATTCGGGTCAGAGAGTAGATAAATTCATACTTAAAGCAATGCCGGATATGCCAAAAAGTATGCTATATAAGCTAATAAGAAAGAAAGACATCAAAATAAACGGCAAACGCTGTGATCTCTCAGCAAAACTCAACAGCGGCGATGTCGTCAGAGTTTATGTCAAGGACGAGCTCTCTGCACCCAAACAGCACGACATGAGCTTCCTCAATGCCGCAAATGAGCTCTCTATAGTCTACGAGGACGATAATATCATTATAGTCAGCAAGCCCGTAGGTCTTGACACTCACGCAGGAAATGACCCTGTCGACGATACCATGATAAACCGCATAAAAAAGTACCTTTACGACAAAGGAGAGTATGCCCCTGATGCTGAGTCCTCATTTGCTCCGGCTGTTTGCAGTCGTCTTGACAGGAATACTGCTGGTCTTATAACAGCGGCTAAAAACGCAAAAGCTCTGAGAGATGTAAATGCTGCCATCCGTGAGGGAGATCTGCATAAAATATACAGGTGCATCTGCATCGGGGAGCTTCCAAGAAAAGAGGACACTATAACTGCCTATCACAAAAAAGACGACGGCAGAAATATAGTCCGCATATCTGATACTCTGAAAGACGGGTTCAAGCCTATAAAGACCGGATATAAAGTGCTGTCGACAAAAGGCGGTCTTTCGCTTGTTGAGGTCACCCTCTACACCGGACGTACTCACCAGATAAGAGCTCACCTTGCTCACATCGGCAATCCGCTGCTCGGTGACGGCAAATACGGCAATACCGCTGTAAATAAGCGTTTCGCAGTCTTTTATCAGGCTCTTTGTGCCTATGCACTCAGATTCACTATGCCGGAAGATTCACCTCTGCACTATCTGAATGCTCTCGATATACACGACAATGAGCCCGATTTTCAGAAGAAATATTTCTGATTCAGTTAGGCTGACCAACTCTGTGGCGGAGGTTATCCTCTTTCAGCTCTCTGCCCTCTGCGATAAGCGACCTCATTTTGTCAGCGTCACCATTTCTGAGTGCCTCGCTGTACTTGCCAAGATTCTCTATAAGAAGGTCGAGCTCGTACTGCAAATTATCACGATTCTGCATGAAAAGGTCAGTCCACATTTTTTCGTTCATGGTAGCTATACGGGTCATATCCTGAAAGCTGCCGCCGCTGAATCCGCATTCAAGTCCAAGCTCAGGGCTCTTTACATACGCACTTGAAACGATATGTGCAAGCTGAGAAGTATAGGCTATCATCTTATCGTGATTCTCCGGAGTTGTCTCAACTATCTTTCCTGCACCTACCTCAGCTGCAAGCTTTTTAAGAAGCTCAATATCCTCTGAGCTGCTGTCCTCAAAAGGTGCAACGATGAAATTTGCCTTGCAGAAAAGGTCAGCAGTACTATTATAGTAGCCTCCGAACTCCTTGCCAGCCATAGGATGTATGCCTACATATCTTAGTCCGTTTGAGAGTGCAGTCTGCTTCATTCTCTCGGAAAAAGCTCCCTTGATACCGCAAACATCGGTCACGAGAGTTCCCGCAGGTATTTTAGATGCGTTTTCGCTGAAAAATCTTTCTGCCGCATCCGGGAAAAGAGCTATTATAATGAGGTCATAGCCTTCATAGCTTCCTGTAAAAACGTCATCTATCGCTACATCACGGAGTGCAGCGTACTCAATATCATGATTGAGGTCACAGCCTGTAACCTTGTGATATGTATATTTTTTCATGGCTTTACAAAAAGAGCCGCCTATTAATCCAAGTCCCACTACAAGAATATTCATAATGTCCTCCTAAAGTTTTTATCATTTAATAGTATAATGCTTTAAATGGTAAAAGTCAATACCGGAGGTATTATTTTTTTATTTTTCTTATTCAGTACTGTCACATTATTAATGCGGCAATATTATATTGATAAAATTCGTGTCGGTCAAGCCGAGGGGAGTTATATGGACGGTCCGTACAGCGTTGCTTTGCTCGCTGTACTGCTTCTTAGGTGAGGCTCTGCCTCCCCTCGCACACCCTTCCGCCAAAGGGTTGGAAACCCTTTGGAATCCCTTTTTTGCCGACTTCGTCGTTTTATTGATGTTTGATTGCCGAAGTAATAACATATTACTTACCTTTAGCATAAAATAACATTAGAGTTTTTCTCTAAATCTAAGAAAGGAATGTTATTATGCCTAAGGTTTTTTTAAGTCCTTCAACTCAGGAATGGAACGAGTACGCAACAAGCGGCAACGAGGAGCTGTACATGAATCTCCTCGCTGACAGGGTCGAACCATACCTGCGTTCATGCGGTATACAGTTTGTCAGAAATGATCCGGACAGAAATGTCGGCGGTGCTATATCTGATTCAAATTCCGGTAATTATGACGTTCATCTTGCTCTGCACTCAAATGCCGCACCTCCTAATCTTGCAGGAAAATTAAGAGGAATTGACATATATTTTGCTCCGGCAAGCGGTCAGAGCGAAAAACTCGCAAATATTATCGCAAACAATCTTAAAAGCATATACCCTCTGCCGGACAAAGTAAGAGCACTTCCGACAACAACTCTCGGTGAAGTTCTGCGTACAAAGGCAGTTGCAGTGCTATGCGAGATCGGCTATCACGACAATTTTGCAGACGAGGCATGGCTGAAGAATAATCTCGAAAATATCGCCAAAAACTTAGTACGCTCACTCTGCGATTACTTTGGTATACCGTTTATTCCAGCCGGACCTGTATCGTGGGGAACTGTCGTTACTGACGGAAGCGGACTAAATATAAGGAGTTACCCCTCAACTTCCGGTAAGATAATCGGCTCTATACCAAACGGAGCTTCTGTTACAATAAACGGCGAGACAAATGGCTGGTACGTAGTCAGCTATAATGGAATCACCGGTTACTCCAGCGGAGAATATATCTACTATTGATAAAAATATCCCCTCGATATTCGTTTATATCAAGGGGATGACTTTTTTTACTTTTCTGATTCTCTTTGTATTCTGAATTCTACCGAACGTTTAAGGTAGCTAAGGTAGTCATTATCACGGCACATTGCTTTGCCTGTATCATCCGAAAGCTTTGCAACAGGTCTGCCGTTTACGTACTGGAGCTTTATTACGATATTAAGTGCATTCTCCTCTGTATCATTTGAGCAGAATGTTCCTATACCAAATGATACTTTGGTCTTATCACAGAAATAATCGTAAAGCTTCTGAGCTCTGTCAAAGTCGAGACTGTCACTGAAAAGAAGGAGCTTGCTTTTCGGGTCAACTCCGTACTTTTTATAGTGAGCGATCATCTTCTCTCCCCACGCATATGGGTCACCGCTGTCGTGACGTACTCCGGTATAGTTATTGACCATTGAACGATTAAAGTCAAGCAGGAACAGATTGGTTGTTACTGTATCTGTAAGAGCTGTACCGTTATCGCCGTCATACTCATCATACCAGTCCTTCATTGCGTAGTGATTGGTATATGCAAGAGGTATTGAATCAATGCCCTGATACATCTGTACGAACTCATGTGCATATGTGCCGATAGGAGTTACATTGTATTTCATTGCGAGATATACATTTGAAGTGCCGACGCAGTTTTTAGTCTCTGTAACGAATCTCTTTACAACGACATCTTCCCACTCTCTTGAAAGTCTTCTGCGGCAGCCGAATTCAGCAAACTTGAAAGTGTAAGTACCGTCATTCATAGCCTTTATCTTAGCATCGAGCCTCTCCTGAGCTGATTTGAGAAGTCTGTCGTAATCGTACTTCATTCTGAAATACACTTCATTGACTATCTCTAAAAGATATATTTCAAACTGCATTGCAGAAAAGAGCGGTCCGTTTACTTCAATAAAGAGTTCGCCGTTTTCATCAAGCGAGGTTGTAACGTAGTCTCTTATAGGTCTCCATAATCTAAGAAATTCAACATAGTCATTCTTTATAAAACGTATGGAACGCAGATAGTCAAGTTCTTCCTTTTTGAATGTGAGCGAGCATAAATGGTCTATCTGCTCGTTTATCTCCTGCACCATTTCCGGAGTAAACACAACATCCTTATTGCGGCATTTAAAGAAATACTGTCCGCAAAGGTCGGTGTGCTTGTGGAATATGACCTGATCCATATTGAATTTGTAAAGATCAGTATCAAGCAGAGATATGATTATCGGTTCAAGCTTCATAACTATCATCCTTTCTGTATCTGTTTGCCTTTGAAGAATAAGAACAAGTTCTTATAGTTATTATACTCCTTATCACGTTACTTCGTCAAGAGATAATGGAAAATTCTTGGAATATCAAACAAAAAACTGACCTCACCTTTCAGTGAGATCAGTCTGAGTTTTATTCCTTATTTTCAGGCTTTCTGCCCTTCTTTTTCTTCTTGTCCATTTTAGGCACAGCATATATAGGCTTCATCGGTTTGCCCTTGCTTTTGAATACTACCCATGCGTAAATACATACAAGGATATAAATGAGACAAAGTATTATTGATATTTTCAAAGCATTCTTGAACCAGACTGACTTTCTGAATCGCTTTGCAGCTTCGATATTGTATTTCGACTTCGATCTGTTTACATTAGATACAGCAACCAGCTCGACTGTTCCAAGCTTCTCGCCGGAATATTCAAGTGTGACTTCTCCAAGCGGTTCGCCCTTTTTAACAGGTGCCTGAAGTGAATTCTTGTACCATTTTATGTTGTCTTTTTTTATGAGAGAAATATCTATCTCGTCATACCAGAGAAGGTCGAATTCTTCTTTCGGACAAGCAAGTACATAGTCATTGCCCTCTGCAAGCTTTACAGGAAGCTCGCCAAGTTCGGCAGTATCAGCAAGTATTATCTGATATGAGAAATGGTCAAATGCCCAGTCAAACATCTGTATGGCATCTCTGACATGATAGAACTGCATATTTCCCTCAGCATCGTTAAAACGAGCTTTAAGGAGTACTGCAAGGTAATTATTGCCATTCTTGCTTGCCATAGTGACGATATTTCTTCCGGCAGCAACCAGATTTGCGGTCTTGATACCTCTTGCACCCATATAGTAAAGGTCCTCATCTTCCTGATCCATCATAACATTTGAATGAGTCCATATCCACTCGTCAAGATGCTCATGACGCTCCGGATTAGGTACTGTCGGCTTGTAGGAATAAGTAGTTGAGATATTTTCAAAAAGCGGAACTGTAAGTGCATACTGAGTAAGCGTAGCCATATCTCTTGCAGTCGTGTACTGATTCTCATCGTACATTCCTGTAGCATTTGTAAAGTGAGTTGAAGTCATTCCGAGCTCAGCAGCCTTATTGTTCATCTTCTCGACGAATGCTGCTGTATTCTTTCCGCCTACATGATAAGCAAGTGTCTCAGCCGCTTCAACTGATGATGTAAGCATCATACAGTAAAGCAGGTCAGTAACAGTAAGCACATCTCCGTCCTTTATGTCGCAGGAAGGGAGATCCTCACTATAGTCATGAGCGTTGAGCGACTCGTATACATTCTGATATATCTCAGGTTCAAGAGTAAGCTCCTGATTGAGGTCCTTGCACTCTTCAAGAACAATAACTGCTGTCATTATGTTTACAAGAGGTCCCGGCATTTGCTTTACATCCGCATTCTTCTCGTGTATAACAATGTCTGCATCAAGATTTATCAGCATCGCAGATTCGCTCTGTATCGGTGTTTTAAGCGGAAAATTGACCGCTTTTGCTTCGGGGATATATACAAACGGAAGCAGCATGACAACTGCTGCTATAACAGATAGTAACCTTTTCATATGCTCTCCTCATTATTAAAATTTTCATACTTTATTATTATATCACATATTTCAGCTTTTTTAAAGTCTTTTTCAAAAATTTTTTCGGTGACTTTTTTATTGGTTGGATTCAAATTTTTCTAACCAATCTTCTCCAAATATTTCTTCTGCTTTGTCTTCCAAATCTACAGAAATATATGTAAGCACACTATCAAAAGAATCAAACTCTTCTTTTTCTCCATCAAATAATGTAAAGAATTCTCCTGTTTCTTTTGAAAAATACAAAAATTCTCCATCACCGACAAAACTTCCTACTAAAGCATTTCCGGTTTCATCAATTTCTGGCCAAAAAAGACGCCAAGCTCTATTAGACATATTACAACTTTTAGTTAAAAGCAACCATTCTTTCAGCATTAATGGGATTTTTATTTCATTTTCGATCTCCCATTTTTCTATTTCCTCTATCGAAACCGGTTCATAAAACCGATAATCATAATAATCAACAAGGAACTCACATAATTGCTTTAAATAATCATATGATTCACATATTAATTCTTTATCATTTTTTTGCATAATAATTACCTCTAATGATTAATCTTCCAACAAATATTCTTCATTTAAACGTTTAATAAACTTAATGATGTATTTTAAAAATGCCTTAAATGTATCAAATATTCTTTCTTCACATCCAAAACACATAACAAATTTACCGCTACGGCCAGAAAAACATAATATTTCTCCGTCACCAATTATGTCAGCAATAATAATATAGTCTTCGGGAAAAGGCTCTTCTTTCTCTACATTATAAGTACTGACTATTTCATCTGTTGTATAAAAATCCGCAGTAAAATTATTAAGCGTTATTCCATTTGAAAACTTTAAGAAGTCTTTATATTCATCAGGCAACGTATAATTAATTGTCTTTTCAACTTCAATTATTTGCGAATCAATAGCAGGATAGTTAAAAGCAAAACGTTTGATTCCCTCTAATCTAATTGCGAGATTAATTATCTCTTTAATTTCATTAATCAAACTATTCTCAGGTATTTCCGGAATATACATATCAAAATCCCCTTTTATAATTGTAGTACAAAGCATAATATCAAGATGTATTTTAGCATATCGGCATGAAATAGTCAATACGATACTGCAAAACTTGCTGCACGTTTCAAAATTTTTTTCTTAGGACTTTACCTTTGCATATAAATGTGGTAAAATGTAATTATAGAAACAGAAAACAAACGGAGGTAACAAACTTGATTTACGTAACAGGAGACACTCACGGCGACATAAGCCGCTTCAAAGACCCTGCCATGAAAAAGCTCCGCAGCGGTGACACCCTTATAATATGCGGAGATTTCGGCTTTTTCTGGGACGGTTCAAGAAAAGAGAGGTCTGTAATTAATAAACTTGCATCAAAAAATTATACCATTGCTTTTGTTGACGGATGCCACGAAAACTTCGATATACTTGAAAAATTTCCGGTAACAGAGTGGAACGGCGGCAAAGCAAGAGTTATAGGAGATAATATAGTCCACCTCATGAGAGGTCAGATCTATACCATTGAGGGCAAAAAGATATTCACTTTCGGCGGCGGTCACAGTCAGGACTTCGAGTTCAGACACGACGGAGACTGGTGGGAACGTGAACAGCCTACTCACGACGAGATACGTGAGGCTATCCACAATCTTGCCTTGAATGATAATACCGTCGACTACATAGTCACTCACGAACCCCCTGCGTCCCTGAAAGACTGCCTTAACGTTGATGTACTGCAAAGACTTGAAGTCCATGCTTTCTTCGAGGACATTATCAAGACCTGTACATACAAAAAATGGTTCTTCGGAAAGTGTCATATAGATAAGCACATCCCGATAAAATTCTATGCATTGTTCAACAATGTGACTCCAATGAAATAAAATGAATATTTCCTGACTTTTTTCCATAGAATATATCATCAACGAATCGAGGTATATGCTATGAAAAAAATCAATTGGACTGATCTTATAATCTCAATCGTGGCTGCCGAGCTTGTGGGAGCACTATCTGCCCTGCTGACCGGAGGTTATTCCGGATTCTTCAATGACTTCAAACAGCCGCCGCTTTCTCCGCCTGCGGTCGTATTCCCGATAGTGTGGGCGATACTCTATGCACTCATGGGCATCGGAGCTTATCTCGTCTATCACTCGGAAGACAGCGGATACAGGACTTTCTCGCTGAAAATATATGCCGTCCAGCTCGTTATCAACTTCACATGGAGCATCATATTCTTCAGATTTGAGATACTTTCTCTCGCAGCAGTAGTAGCTGTGCTTCTTTCAATAGCGGTTGCAGCTATGATATGGGGATTCTGCCACACAAAGCCTCTTGCAGCTTATCTGAACATCCCATATCTTATCTGGAGCCTATTTGCTTCTTATCTTGCTATTGCGACCTGTGTCATCAATTAATTGGTAATTTTTTTGCCAGTATTTTTGCATTGATTTAACGATAAACCTCTGATATAATATAATTATCCCAAGAGGGATAATACTTACAGGAGGTATCCACTATGTGCTGCAATAACATATGGAAGCTTATCTGTCAGCTTCTCGGCTTAGGCTGCTAATCACGACAGAAAGCTATATAGGTCAGCCTATATAAAAACACAACCCGGAATCGGTCGATCATGACCTGTTCCGGGTTTCTTTTTATTTGAGACTATCCAAGATATTCGTCCCTTGTGATACAGTAGCAGACTTCTCCGACCGGCTCTTTATTTTCCCTGACAAAACGCTGTACAGTATCAGTGATATGCATTCTTGACTTCTCAAGTACACGACCTGATTTGACGTTTTCTACTCTGTGGTACGCTTCAAGCTTTTGGAATCCTGTATTATTAAATATGAATCTCATAAGTCCGGACAACGCTTCTCCGGCATATCCGCTTCCCCAGAAACTCTTACCGATACAGTATTCTATCTCAGCAGTACAGCAGTCAGAATATACTTTGCACAGAGCTATCTGCCCGATATTCTGACCGCTGGTCTTTTCGATTATCGCCCACCTGTAGCTATCCGGATCACTGTAACTTTCAATATACTTTGAGAGCAGTCCACGCACCTGAGCTATATCTGTATAAACAGGCTCGCCGTACTCAAACTGTATATCCGGATCAGCTGCCCAGTTGTTCAGCATATCCTTATCATCCTCAGCATGAAAGCGTCGGCATATCAGTCTTTCTGTTTCAAATTCTATAGTACCGCTGTGCTGCATAGTTTAATCCTCTGCCGGCTTAGATCTCTCGGGCTCACAGCTATGTATAGCCTTAACAGGACAAGCTGCCATGCACAGTCCGCATCCGGTACATTTTTCATAATCGATCGAAGCATGGAAGTTCTCGACCTTTATCGCTTCGTTAGGACACTTCTTTTCGCATATCTTACATCCGATACAGCCGTTTTTGCAGTTCTGCTTTGTGAGCTTACCGTTATCAGCTGATGAACATAATACATCGATATGCTTTGCAAGCGGCTTTATCTCTATCAGACTGTTAGGACAGACTGCTGCACATTGTCCGCAAGCTCCGCACAACGCCGGAGTTACATTCGCTACTCCGTTTTCGATGCGGATAGCAGAGTGTTCACAGACTTTCATGCAGTCCCCAAGACCTATACAGCCGTATTTACAAAGTCCAGTACCGCCGTAAAACCTCTTTACTGCCTTACATGACTGAACTCCGTCAAAAACGAAAGCAGTGTCAGTAGCTTTGCAGTCACCGTTACAGTGAACTACTGCTGTCATTTTCACAACGTCAGCAGCCGCAGTTCCGAGTATTCCTGCTATTTTAACAGCAGCATCAGCTCCGCCCGGACGGCAGAGATTGGTAGGAGCTCCCTTTTCGACTATCGCAGCCGCATAGTCAGCACATCCGGCATATCCGCACGCTCCGCAGTTTGCCTGAGGGAGTGCCTCGCTGATTTTTTCTATTCTTTCATCCACTTCAACATGGAATACCTTAGCAGCTACAGTGAGCAGTATTCCTGCCATCATTCCGCACAGACCAACTATCAGTGCAGGTATAACATATGTCATATTCTCTGCACCTCCTTAGCTGAACAGTCCCGAAAAGCCCATGAAGCTAACGGAAACTATCGACGCTGCTATAAGAGTTGCCGGAACACCCTTGAAAGTCTCGGGGATGTCAGCGTACTCCATTTTCTTTCTTACTCCCGAGAAGATAACAAGAGCAAGCATGAATCCAAGACCGCCGCCAAGTGCATTCACCATTGACTGTACAAATGTATAGTCATTATCGATATTCAGTACAGTAACACCGAGCACTGCACAGTTTGTTGTTATAAGCGGCAGATAAACTCCGAGCGAGCTGTACAGTGAAGGTATGCACTTTTTCAGCATTGTCTCAACGAGCTGCACAAAAAGTGCTATGACCATAATGAACACTACTGTATCAAGGTACTCAAGGTCGTTAGGTACTAATATTCCGTGGTGTATCGGATATGTAACTAAAGTCGCACAAAGCATTACAAATGTTACAGCAAGTCCCATTCCGGTCGCACTATCGAGCTTTTTTGATACTCCGAGGAACGGACATATTCCCATAAATTTAGCGAGTACAAAATTATCTGTGAGCATGGCTGACAGAAGAATTATCATTAACGCTTTCACTGACAGTCACCTGCCTTTCCGCACTGTTCCGCATGAGGACATCCGCTGCATCCGAGCTCCTGAGGCGGTTTCTTATTTGCTATCTTATTTACAGCAGCGATTATCATTCCAAGTGTAAAGAATCCGCCTGCCGGCATGATGAACAGAAGCATAGGATTATCGTGGAGTACAGGAATATTCATTCCCATCCACTGACCTGCTCCGATTATTTCTCTTATCGAGCCCATAAGGAAGAGGGCTATCGTGAATCCGATACCCATTCCTATAGCGTCACAAGCTGATGCTACGATACCGTTCTTGCTTGCGAACATTTCAGCTCTGCCGAATATAATACAGTTTACGGTAATGAGCGTGAGGTATATTCCAAGACTTTCGTAGAGGTCCGGAACAAAACCTTCAAGCAGGAATCCGATAAGTGTTACAAAGCTTGCTATGATCACTATAAATGAAGGTATCCTGACTTTATCGGGGATAACATTTCTCAGGGCGGATATTACTATATTCGAGCCGAGAAGTACAAATGTTGTAGCAAGTCCCATACCAATTCCGTTTGCTGCCTGAGTTGTTACTGCAAGTGTAGGACACATTCCAAGGAGCATTACAAGGGTAGGATTTTCTTTTAATATTCCCTTTGTAAGTTCTTTTCCAAGACTATTATTCTTTTCAGCCACCGAGGATCGCCTCCTTATTTTCATTATATACATTCATTGCTGTAGAAATTGCGTGCTTCATGCCCTTTGAAGAAAATGTAGCTCCGCTTATAGCATCGAAGTCCTCCGGAGCTTCTTTTATACCTATGAACTGCTCACAGAACGAGCTTTCATCACGTACTTTTGAGCCAAGTCCCGGAGTTTCTCCGAGTGATACGAATTCGATACCGGAAAGAGCACCGTTCTCGTCTATTCCAACAAGTATGTTGATACCGTCCTTAGAGTAACCGTCCGCACAAACCTGAACAGCAGTTTTGCCGTCGGATGTGACAGCTATCTCAACTATTTCGTCGTTGCCGAAATTATCATTGATAAGGTGACTGTCGCACTCACCGAACAGAGCTTCAACACTGCTGTTGAATTTCTTTTCTTTCTGTTCAGAGATCCTGTCCTTAGTCATTTCATAGGCAAGTACAAGCAGAAGTGAGGCTGCTACACATATTATGGTAAGGACTAATGTTGGTTTGACCTTATCCTTCATTCTTTTCAGCCTCCTTTGCTCCGAATATTTTAGTTCTTGTAAGCTGCTCTATGTAAGGAGTAAGAACGTTCATGAGCAGTATCGAGAATGATACACCCTCAGGATAAGAGCCAAAATGACGTATTACAAATGTTATTATACCGCAGCCAAGTCCGAAAACTATCTTTCCTTTGAATGTGATAGGAGTTGTAGCATAATCAGTCGCCATGAAGAAAGCTCCGAGGAACACACCGCCTGCGAGTATGGAAAATACAGGGTCATCACCGCCTGCCCATGAAAGCAGGAACAGACTTCCTATAAACGATACAGGAGCAGCAAGTGAGATTATTCCTCTTGCAGCAAGATAAAGTCCGCCGAGAAGAAGTGCAAGAGCACAGGTCTCTCCGATACATCCGCCTGTTTTTCCGATAAACATATCGATATACGAAGGTGCGTCACCGCCTGCGGCTTTGACAGCAAGAGGAGTTGCTGAAGATACTGCGTCATAGTCATACTCTGTAGGCTTTATCCAGTGTGTCATTGCTGACGGGAAAGATACCATAAGCACTATTCTTGCAGTTATAGCCGGATTCGCAAAGTTCTGTCCAAGTCCGCCAAACAGCTGCTTGACTATAACTATAGCCGCAAAACAGCCTATAACAGCCATCCAGTATGGAAGTGTGACCGGTAGGTTCATTGCAAGTATGATACCTGTGACTACTGCTGAAAGGTCGGAAATAGTATTGCTTCTGCCCATTATCTTTCTTGAAGCGTATTCAAACATCATACAGCTTGCAATACAGACTGCGGTGAGCGTAACTGCCCTGAAACCAAACATATAAAATCCCACGCCCAATGCAGGAAGAAGTGCGAGTATTACATTGAGCATTATAGTTGAAGTTTTAAGATAATTTTCATCGTGCGGAGACGGTGAAACAATAAGTTTATTCATGTCTTTTCTGCCTCCTTACTTTCTTGGTATAAGCGATTTTGCAAGCTGGTTAGTCTCTGCAAGCTTTCTATTCGCCGGACACACGTATGTACAGCTTCCGCAGTTCATACAGAGCATAACTTTCAGCTCTTTTAATTCATCTATATTCTTTATCTTGTATGCCTTATCGATTTCCGCAGGCATAAGTCCCATAGGACAGACTCTCACGCATCGTCCGCAGCGGATACAGTTCGAGGTTTTTCTCTCGTCATAGGTCTTTATTGCAAGAAGTGCATTTGAAGTCTTTACAACCGGCATATTAATATCAGGGATGCTCATTCCCATCATGGGACCTCCGCCGATGAGCTTCTTTATGCTGTCTATATCCGTCTTGCAGAAATCGAGCAGTTCCCTGAATGAAGTGCCGATTATCGCACGGACATTTTTAGGCTCACCAACTGCATTGCCGTCTATTGTGAGTCTTCTTGTGACCAATGGCATACCGGTCTGCATATATCTGTAAATAAAAGCTACTGTAGACACATTGATAACTATAACTCCCTCATCTGACGGGAGCTCGCCCTCTTTTACTATCCTTCCGGTAGAGTTGTATATTATGACTTTTTCAGCTCCCTGAGGATAGCTTGACGGAAGTGTTACAATGTCTATAGTGTCGTCATTTTTAGCCATTTCGGTGAAATTCTTTATAGCTTCCGGCTTATTTGCCTCTATAGCAAGCTTGGCATTTTTTATTCCAAGCTGTTTCTTTATCAGATTTATTCCACCGATTATATCCTCCGGACACTCCAGCATCTCTCTGTAGTCAGCAGTAATGTACGGCTCACACTCAGCGGCATTTATAATAAGTGTATCTATTGGAGTTTTAGGATTAAGTTTTATATGAGTAGGGAAACCTGCTCCGCCAAGTCCGCACGAGCCGCTCTCACGCACTGCTTTTATAAAGCTCTCCTTATCTGTAACTACAGGCGGCTTTACATCTTCGGAAATAGTCTGTTCACCGTCAGTTTCTATCTCAACCGCTTTGCATACTGTTCCCATAGCATTGCGGTAATCGCTCACTGCCGTGACCTTTCCCGAAACACCTGAGTGTACCGGCACACTGAAAGGTGCATCTGAGTCTCCGATTTTCTGTCCGACTTTTACTGTATCTCCGACTTTGACAAGCGGCTGACAAGGTACACCCATGTGCATGGACATAGGTATCACGACTTTTGCCGGCAAAGTGAAATCAATAGTCTGGCTGTTTTCCGTATTTTTACGGTGTTTTAGCCTTATGCCATTAAGTTTCTTCATGCTTTTCTCCTTACAGATTTTTTATATTGCTCCCCCAATTAAACTTTGCCAAAAAGGCAAAGGCAGAAAGGAAATTTATCAAGGAAGAAGAACGCAGGAATGCTTACGCATTTCAAGTTTTTCTGACGCTGAAAAATTTTCTTTATGACGAGCATTGGTTGGCAATGTTTAGTTGGGGGAGCAAAAACTTTAAATAATAATATGTTCCTTAAAAACGCACTATACATTTAATTGTATCATAACAAAGAAAAATTTTCAATAGTTTTTTTAAGAAAATACAGGTAACTATTGTTATTTTTTTCACATATTTTATGCATAAAAAAGAGCACTGTAAATTACAATGCTCTTTTGTATTTATTCAATTATCACTTAGATCGTATGGGACTTCCTCATTTGAAAGAGCAAGTTCTACTATTTTTCCATAAAAACCGGCAGGATTCAGCATTATTCTTTCTCCGAGCATCTTCGCCTGAGTCATATCCGGAGCATAGAGCTTCAGGTCCATAAGATCACAGTCTGCATCAAGGCATCTGACATTGACATAGCATCCCTTTTCAAGAGGAATGTAGTCGATTTTTATCTCCTGTTCAGCCTTTTGTCTTGCAAAATATCTCAGTGCAGCAAGCACGAGCTTATCCCTGTAGGACTTAGGTGCATAGTTTTTAAGTCGTCTTGCACACTCACGTCCCTTATCTTCAAGGGAATAGCACTCTGCACCTGAGCTGTTTACTGACAATGATATAAGTGAATTTTTCAGCAGATAGTCGATAGAGTCCTGATAATAGAAGTAATTCACAACTCCCGTACCTATAGCGATCTCATAGAGCTGTTCAGTCTCTACAGGTCTGTCGATCTTATAGAGCAGATAGCAGATAAGGATATTCAGCGTAGGAACATCTTTTATCTCTATATCAGCTCTTTCAGCCATTTTCATTATGTTTTCGTCCTGCATATTATCACCTTAACAGAAATTTGGATAATCCATCATATGTGAAAGTATCGCAATATTGACAGCAGCCTCAACGCATGGAACAAGTCTCGGGACAAGGCACGGGTCATGATTTTCAATTCCTGCTATAGTCCCCTCGCTCATATCGTGAAGGTCTACTGCTGACTGTTCTTTAGCAATAGCCGGAGAAGGATTCACAGCCACATTCAGGGTTATCGGCATACCTGACGATATACCTCCGAGTATACCTCCGTGATTATTGGTCTTTGTCAGCACATGACCGTGTTCGTCCAGATAGAACGGGTCATTATTCTGGCTTCCGACCATTTTGGCAGATGTGAAGCCTGAGCCGAATTCAAGTCCATTGACTCCCGGGATACCGAACACAAGCTGAGCAATATTATTTTTCAGTCCGTCGAATATTGGTGAACCGATACCAGCCGGCACATTTACAACTGCACATTCGATGATACCGCCCAAAGATTCACCGGCATTTCTTGCCTTTTCAATATCCTCTTCCATTATCCAGCCTTTTCTGTCATTTATTACCGGAAATGCTTTGTTTCTGACACTCAGCACAGCATCTCTGGTTATATTGACCGGATCAAAAGGATTATCCTTTGTATTATGTATCTGACGTATATGAGCACCGGTATAGATCCCACGGCGTTCAAGTATCTGTCCGCATATAGCTCCTGCAAAACAAAGCGGAGCGGTAAGTCTTTCTGAAAAATGACCGTCCTCTCTGACATCATTGAAGCCTTTGTATCTGACAGCACCGGTATAATCAGCGTGTCCGGGACGTGCAAGTCTGTCAAGCTCAGCGTGCTGCGGAGCTTTTCTGACTCTGTTCTGAATAAAAGCACATAGCGGAGTACCTGTGGTACGGTCATTATAAATGCCGGACATGATATGCGGCATAGCATTGTCATTCAATTCAGGTGTAACGTATTTTTCCGGAATCCTTCTTGCCATAAATGCAGCAAGAGCTTCTGTATCTATATATTCGCCTGAAGGCAGGTTATCCACTGTTACGCCTATTGCCGGACCCTGAGCTTCGCCGAATATAGAAATAGAGATCCTGTTATTCCAGAATGATGACATTTGCTTTACCTCCGAGTGTTGTATAGTCTTTAAAAAAGTCAGGATAGGACTTTTCGGCTGCTTCTGCTCCCTTTATGATGACATCGGTTTCAGCTCTTGTAGCTGCTATAGCAGCAGCCATAACTATTCTGTGATCGCCGGCACCGTCGACGATACCGCCTTTAAGACGATCAACAGGAGTTATTTTCAATCCGTCATCAGTTACCTGAACGTTTCCGCCCAGACTGTTTAAAAGTGCAGCAGTAGTTGCAAGCCTGTCACTTTCCTTTATTTTAAGTCGTTTAGCATTATAGATCACTGATTCTTTTTTTCCGAATGTTCCAAGAACAGCAAGTATCGGCACAAGATCGGGAATGTCCGAACAATCCGCATTGAAACATCCGTTATTATTATAGCACATTTCATGGATAATATCAAGTATCTTCTTATCTCCCTGAACGCTGTTCATATTGAGATTATCTATATCTATCTCAGAGCCGAGGGTATCGGCTACGTAGAAGAAAGCAGCCTGAGAGAAATCCCCCTCGATGACCTCGTCATGGGGTTTATATTTCTGTCCGCCTCTGATGTGGAAACCGCCCTCATACTCCTCGATCAATATGCCGAACCTTTTCAATATATCTATAGTAATGTCAACATAAGGACGTGATTCAAGATGAGATGTAAGTATTATCTCGCTGTCATTTTCAAGCAGCGGGAGTGCAAAGATAAGTCCTGTGACGAACTGAGAAGAAACGTCACCTTCTATATGGTAAACGCCGCCGCTTAGTCTGCCGGAGAGCTTATAGGGCATATTTTCAGTTACGAACTTTACTCCATTCGCACTGAGTTCCCTTTTATAAATGTCTATCGGACGCTCAGGGAGTCTTCCCCTGCCGATAAACTCTGCATCAGCTCCCAGAGCCGCTGCGACCGGCATTATAAACCGGAGGGTCGAACCGCTTTCATTGCAGTCAATGACCGCCTGTTTTTTCGGAGTACTTATACCTGAAACTGTTATCACATCGTCTTTTACCGTAAATGCCGCACCCAGAGCTGTCATTGCACCTATCGTAGCCTCAATATCCTTAGACATGGTAACTCCGCTTATAACTGATTTTCCGTCAGCCAGAGCGGCACATATCAATGCTCTGTGAGCACAGCTTTTTGAAGCCGGTATCCTTACCCTGCCCTCAAGCAGAGAGGGTGTTATACATATATCCATATTTTAACCTCCGTTATTGATGCGATCACGGCTGAATCCGATCCTTATAAAGCCTAAAAATCCGCTGTTTATCAGCATTTCAGCGGAATTATTTTTTTATTATTATAACATACCCTAAAATCCTTGTCAAGAATAATTTAACCACGCTTAACTCGTCAGATAAGTAACACAAATCCGGTATTCTGTTATATATTTTATATGCTAACATTATTAATTTTACACTTCTTTTATTTATTTACAGTTTATTAAAATTATGTTTTTCTTATGTACATTTAGTTATGGTATAGTAAAATAGACGTAGTATACAAAAACCATTATTATATCAGAGGTGGTTTTATATGAAAGATAAAGAATATTTGATCGCTTTCAATAAATTTTTGAAAAGCATGAAAGAAAAAGATGATACACTCGCAGACGATGCTCACGAATGTATCGCCGATCTTTGTGATGTTATGAGAATAGGACGCATAGAAGTCTCATTTTTCGATACTCCAAGTGACGAATATATTGAAAATAACAAAACAAAAGTATTTTATGATATTGGCAATTACGACGAAACTATATACATCAGCAGACGTAATCAGACTGTTGATGACAGAGCAATTGTGTATACTGCATGGATAAGAGAATCTGAATCAGCATGGGACGATGCAGAAAAAGAAAGATTGGCTCTGATACTCGATATGCTGTTCATCTTTAACAGCCGCAGCCGTTTTGTCCAGTTAGCTGATAAACTGCTGTACTTTGACTACGACATGGATATATATAACCATAAGTACTATATGAGGTATCTGAATCAGCTCATTTCAAGATCAGAAATAAGCAGATACACCGCAATATATATGAATCTGAAGAAATTCTCGGTAGTCAATCAGCAGATAGGCAGAAAAAACGGAACTAAAGTAATGCATAGTTTCATCAATACTATCGTCAGCGAACTTGAGTCAGGCGAGATAATATCCCGTATCGGCGGAGATAATTTTACCTTGATCGTGAAAAAAGGCAACCAGAATAAAATACTCAGCATCCTGAACGGTACCGGTATATTTATGGGAGATACCGGCAGTGAAAGAGTATTTGTTTCCGCTAATGCAGGAATATATGAAATACCTGATAACGCTGTAAACTCGGCAACAGACGTTATGGACCGCATTAGCGTTGCTCTGCATATCGCAAGACAATCTGATAAAATAGACTTCGTTTACTTCGATGACAAGCTGCTTGAAGCTAAGAAGAAGTCCAATGCTATATCTGCGTATTTCCCGACAGCATTAAAGAATCACGAGTTTCTCGTATACTATCAGCCTAAGGTAACTCTTGACGGATATAAGCTCGCAGGTGCCGAGGCTCTATGCCGCTGGAAACACGAGGACAAGCTCATACATCCCTTTGAATTCATCAGCGTTTTAGAGCGGAGCATGGATATATGCAAGCTTGATTTCTATATGCTCGACAGAGTTTGTTCGCATATACGCAAATGGCTCGATGAAGGTAAAAAAGCTGTGCGTATATCAGTAAATCTGTCAAGAAGACATCTCTCGGATATGGATCTTACAAAACATATCCTTGAAATTATCGACAGTCACAACGTTCCGCATGAACTTATCGAACTCGAACTCACAGAAACAATAACCGACTATAATTTTCAGAAACTAAGGGAAACAATTACCTCATTGCAGAAAAACGGACTTTATGCATCAGTCGACGACTTCGGAGTAGGATATTCATCAATAAATCTTATAAAGGAAGTGCCTTGGAACGTTTTGAAGCTCGATAAAAGTCTTCTTCCTTCCGGAAATGACGATGACAAGTACCAGAATAAAGTCATGCTCAAATACGTGGTCGCAATGGCTCAGGCTATAGGACTTGAATGCGTTGCAGAAGGAGTCGAAACTCCCGAACAAGTTGAGATACTCCGTGATAATTGCTGCAATTTCTTACAGGGCTATCTTTTCGATAAACCTATGCCTGTTGAAGAATTTGAAAAGCGTCTTGAAAATTATAAATACACAATATAACAATATTGCCCCGAAACAGTCCGTAATCAACTGTTTCGGGGCATTTTATTTTCACTCAAAACATATGTAATCTTTCAGTTCAGCAGCCTGACTTCTCGTCAGCGACTTTATATACAACAGCTCGTTGATATTTACGAATCCGCCAGCTTTTTCCCTGAACTGTATCACCTCATCGGCAACAGTTTCATTAAAGTACGGCAAGAGCAGAAGCTCATCTTCCGCAGCAGTATTGATATTTACCGGATATACAGGCTCCGAAACTGCTTCTTCGTTGATCTGCTCAGTACTTTCATCAATGTTCTCGGTGTCATCATAAATTGTTTCTTCTTCATCATCCTCGGGGTAAAACGGCGATTCAACATAAATATACGGACTTATCTCTTCAAATGCAGCTTGTCCGATACCGTCAACAAGCATGAGCTCCTCTATATTATTGAACTCCCCGTTTTCCTCCCTGTAGCGGACTATATTGCTCGCTGTAGCTGAACCTATATTCTGAAGCAGCTCAAACTCCTCTTTTGCGGCGAGATTTATATTGATATGTAAAGGTTCAGTCACGCTCTCAGTAGTTGCCGTTGCCTTTGATGTGCGTGTCGTGTTGTTCGGCTTTTGAGTGGTATTGATCAATTTTTGTTTTTTGACTTTTGAAACAGTCGCTGTTGCTTTCTTTTTTGCACTAAAAGTTGTGGTCTGTACTGAATTTATTATGGTTAGCTTCTTGTCTGATACACTTTCTTTATTATGTGAAATACCGGAAAATACAAAAACTGAAATTATGAATAGACCTATTGCTAAACAGATAAGCTTTTGCTTATTATCCATAATTATTCACTTCCATGTGTATTTACTTCTTTTTAAGGCAACACCGCATAATGCACATTTCACGGTGTTGCTTTAATATTATAGCACGAAAATGTAATAAAATCAACAGTAAAACTACTTTTTAAATACACAAAACAACCGTTAAACCAAACCGAGCTACTTTCTATTGACACAAAAAAACGAATCTGCTATAATATTCAAAGATGTTCCGGACTGTGCACAGTTATCGCTGTGAAACTGTTCAGAACCATTTACGATCAGGAGGTATAGAAATGAAAAATTCGCTAATCGTTAAGACAGCAGTTACACTCATGACCGCTTCTATGGCACTCGCTCTCGTATCCTGCGGAGACAGTGACAGCTCTTCAAAATCAAGCAGCTCAAAAACAAGCTCAGTATCAAGCGAGACTGACATTGATGCTGCGACTGATGAAATTGAAGAGTACACAGAAGCTGAGACCGAAAATAACGCAGAAATAACAGGCTCAGAACAGACATGGGGCGTATTCACAGTAATGGTACCGGACGGCTGGACACTCAAAGGCGGAGATGTCTTTGATGAAAATGACCCGAACTATTGCTCAGTAAAAAAATCTGATTTCAGCTACTTCGACATCAAAAGTGAGAAAGAAGAAGTTCAGAAACAGAAGTACGAATACAACAAGAATACCTACACAAATGAGCAGAAGGACCTGCCTGCAACTACTTTAGGCAACATAGAATGGAACGGTTTCCAGTACGGAAACGACTTCGGCGGCGGTTTCGAGCTTTATGGTCAGTCCAACGGCAAGTTCCTGCGTGTTTCATGTGCCGGATTCAGCTTTGACAGTCCTGAAACTAAGGCTATACTCGGCTCACTTAAAGTAAGCGATGAAGCACCGGAGGAAGATGTTACAACTGAGGAAGCAGCTGCGGAGGAAATTTCACCCGAATAATAATGTCCTTAGTTATTTGATGTATCACACATTTTTTATAATTAGGTGAAATCAACTGTTCACAATGAACAAAACATTAAAAAATCACATTTCCCCTATTGACTTTTTCTGCTTAACGTGCTAAGATAATTTACAAGAACAAGGACGTTCATGACAGGCTAACTGCCTGCATGAATGTCCTTTTTTATTTCAGCTCAAAATTCTGAGAGATCAGATAAATACTATACATCAATGGTGCTGTATGGTTTCATTAAATCAATAATTCGGAGGAATAAAAAATGTGTACTATAATGGCATACTGCGGCTTGAACGGCGGTACGGGAAAAGTTATGGAAGGACTAAAAGCAACTGTCTCCCGTGGTCCTGACGATCAGAGGATAGTAAAAGTCCCTGACGGTCTTCTCGGCTTCCAGAGACTTTCAATAATGGGTCTTACCCCTGAGGGTATGCAGCCTTTTGAGCTTGACGGCGACTTTGCTGTCTGCAACGGTGAGATATATGGCTTCCGCAAACAGCGTGACCACCTTATCAGTCTGGGCTATTCTTTCAGAAGCGAGAGCGACTGTGAGATACTTCTGCCTATGTACAGGGAATACGGCACGGATATGTTCGCTATGCTCGACGCTGAATTTGCCTGTGTGATATACAATAGCTCCGCAAGAGAATTCATCGCCGCAAGAGACCCTATCGGTATACGTCCGCTGTATTACGGCAAAGCTGAGGACGGCACAATGGCTTTTGCAAGCGAGGCAAAAAATCTCATAAAAATATGCGATAAAATAATGCCGTTTCCTCCGGGACATTACTACAAGGACGGCGAATTCCACTGTTATTGCGATATAACCAAAGTTGACAGGGTACTGACCGATGATATGGATACAGTCTGCAAAAATATCCACGATAAGCTCGTCGCAGGTGTTGAAAAGCGTCTTGACGCTGATGCAAAAGTCGGATTTCTGCTCTCAGGCGGTCTTGATTCTTCACTGGTCTGTGCTATTGCTCAGAAGAAAAGTGATAAGCCAATAAAGACCTTTGCCATTGGTATGAACACTGATGCCATAGACCTAAAATACGCTAAACAGGTCGCCGACTACATAGGCAGCGACCATACCGAAGTAATAATCACTAAAGACGATGTTCTCGATGCTCTTGATAACGTCATACATCTCCTCGGAACTTACGATATTACCACTATTCGTGCAAGTATGGGTATGTACCTGCTTTGCAAGGCTATCCATGAACAGACCGATATACGTGTGCTTCTCACCGGCGAGATCTCCGACGAGCTTTTCGGCTATAAGTATACAGACTTTGCTCCGTCTGCCGAAGCTTTTCAACAGGAGTCTGTTAAACGTGTTCATGAACTGCATATGTACGATGTTCTGCGTGCTGACCGCTGTATATCAGTAAACTCGCTTGAAGCAAGAGTTCCTTTTGGTGACCTTGATTTCGTAAAGTACGTAATGGCTGTCGATCCGGAAATGAAAATGAATAAGTACAACAAAGGCAAGTATCTGCTGCGTCATGCATTCGAGGGCGACTATCTGCCGCATGATATACTCTACCGTGAAAAAGCCGCTTTCTCGGATGCTGTAGGTCACTCTATGGTAGATTACCTCAAGGAATATGCTGAAAGATATTACTCAGATGAAGAGTTCGAGCTGAAATGTCCGGTTTACTCCCACGCTAAACCATTCACAAAAGAATCACTCCTTTACCGTGAAATATTTGAAAAGTACTATCCGGATAACAGCGAAATGGTCGTTGACTTCTGGATGCCGAATAAGGAGTGGGAAGGCTGCAACGTAAACGACCCGTCTGCCAGAGTCCTCTCAAATTACGGCGAAAGCGGTAAATAAATCACTCGGTATCAATATAAAAATTAACGGCTCCGAAAAAATTCCGGAGCCGTTATTCCTTGCATACAATATCCACCTATATTACATATCTGACCATATCAAGCCGCTTCTCAAACTCCTCGACCTTCAGCGGCTTATCAAAGAGATACCCCTGTGCCAGCCGACAGCCATTTTTCCTTAGCAGTTTAAGCTGACCGGAAGTCTCAACTCCTTCAACGATACATTCAAGTCCAAGCTCTTTAGCCATTGTAATTACGTGTTTGAACATAACGCTTCTTGTGCTCTCCTCAGATTCTCCGTCAAGCGGCAGGAATATCCTGTCTACCTTCAGCACGTTCCACGGAACAACACGTATAAGGTTCAGTGACGAATATCCCATGCCGAAATCGTCCACAGATGTGCATATATTCTGCTGATGAAGAGCTTCAACAACACGTTTGAGGTCTTTGAATTCAACGTCAGTTGTCGTCTCTGTCAGCTCTATCTCTATGTATTCGTGCGGAACATTATACTTATCGATAATGTTCATGAGCACATCAAGCAGCTTAGGGTCGATCATATGCCTGCGTGACAAATTCACTGAAATACGCCCGACACGTCTGCCCTCGTCAAGCCAGCGTCGAATATCATAACATACAAGATCGAGCATATGGAAATCAAGCTTGCATATATCATTCGTTTCTTCCAGAACCGGTATAAATTCCATAGGCTGTATTATCCTGCCGTCATGGAACCAGCGGCATAGTGCTTCTGCACCGCATATCTCGCCTGTATCAATATCCACCTTTGGCTGATAGAACACACGAAACTCATCATTCTTCAATGCCTTAGGGAACAATTTCTGTATCTTTCTTGAACGTTCTTTATTAGACATAAGCACATCGGAATAGAATACGATATTCCCGTATGTACCAAGCTTAGCAAGCTGAAAAGCATACATTACCTTTCCCATAATATCATTCGGGAATTTGACCGTATAGTTTTCAGGTATATTAAAAACGCCCACACAATTGGATATACGGGCTGTTCTGCCGCTGTCATCGATCAATACGACCGCTTCATTGAGGTATTCAAGCAGCTCCGGCAAATCACTCTGACTGCATATGCACACAAATGAATCACCGCCAAGCCGAACTGCTATACCATCTTCACCAATTATTTTCTCAACTTGCTTGTAATGATTTTTAAGTACTGTATCTCCGCACTCTCTGCCGTATTCATCGTTTATCAAAGAAAAATGACGCATATTATAATTCAATGCCGCTGTACCGTCAAGACCGCCTTTATAGCCTTTCCATGAGATATACTTGAAGAAACTGCGGATATTACGGAATCCCATATCATCATAGAAAGCAAGCTCCTCAGCCATCACCTGCAAACGGTTACGGCTTATAAATGCAAGAGCGGTACGCATAGTCAGGTCGACCTTGAAAAGCTCTTCCTCGGTTAAAGGTTCAGCATCATCTGTCATATAAACAGTCATTGTAGAAATAGACAAAAGTCTGGTAACAAATCTCACTGTATGCACAGCTTTTCCGCCTTTGCCCGTATCATAGCTTATCATTGTTTCACCTATGCCATCCATCTCATCACCTGGATTGCGGTAAAAATGTGTTACTCCCTTGGAAAGGCGAAACATACCGGATATTTCATTT
The DNA here is from genome assembly GCA_017441505.1 of Ruminococcus sp. Taxonomy (GTDB): domain Bacteria; phylum Bacillota; class Clostridia; order Oscillospirales; family Ruminococcaceae; genus Ruminococcus. Next base: position 91,763 of record JAFRXL010000034.1, on the reverse strand, counting down.
AAAAGAGCTTCTATCTGAGGTATATCCAGCTTCTGATTTACGACCTGTGTCAGCGATGCAAGCTGTTCATACAGCCTATAAAAACGCAACTCCTTTTCCGGATCCATAAGGAACTCCTTTCTAACAGCAGATATACTGTTGAATAATACGCTGCAACTCCACCCAAAACCTGCCAGCCAATATTCGTCATAAAGAAAAATCCCCAGTGTCAGAAAAATCTTGAAATGCATAAGCATTACTGCCTTCGGCTTTTATATGGAGAGCAATAGCAAACACTCAATATATTAAATAATAAAAAGATATTAATTGAATTTATTATAAATAATATGACTTTTCTCTATTATACACTATAAAATATAAAATTTCAATAGACAAAATGTTAAAAAACTCCTATTTTTTCAAATAAGAATATCTATATACAAAAACAGTCACAGGAACATCAAGTCCTATGACTGTTTTGCATTTATTTCACTTTAATGACATATCTCCGCTCGGTTATTTGAGCTTAACAGGCAGTTTTTCAGTGCCGATGAGGTATTTCTGTACAGCAAGAGCATCCATATTTGTAAGGTCACTGCCAGGTTCATAGCAGTCTGCGTTTATAGCTCCCTTAGCTGTAAGTGCATTCTCATCAGTTCCGCCGACACCATAAATATCGTTGTTAGCGATAGCCTGCATTATAAGTACAGCATCGTTCATCTTTATCTCACCGCTGCAATTTGCGTCACCGTAGAAAACATCATCCGGTTCGGAAGGATCAGTCGGATCAGGGTCTGTGCTTCCGCCCTTATAAAGGTCCTTAGGAAGCTCATCAAGAGTTAAGCAGTAATCGCTGAGGTAAACCTCTTTGAGATTATCAGCATCCTGATACTTCTCACCAGAGACAAAAGGCTCTTGGTCGGAATCATACCACGGGCAGAAATACAGCCAGTTTGCGTGCTCAACTTTCATATTCTGGATGCTTGGAACAGAGTCGTTCTCAGGCATAGCAACCATTTTATGTCCCTTTACCCAATTGTAGAGCGAATAGAATATTCTTGACTCAGCATCATAGTTTGCTCCGGAAGTTTTTCCGTCATGGCGGTTATATACAACATTGTACTTATCATAGCCGACAATATCTACCTTGTCATCACCTGAATACCATGCTGCTGAATACTCGGACCATGCATAAAGGTTCTGCTCGTAAATAAGGTTATGGAGTCCATACTCGTTCATAAGAGTATCCTGAAGGAATGCCCAGAGCTTATTGTACACTTCTGCTCCTTCTTTTGACCACCAGAACCATGCTCCGGAACCGTCTATAGGGTCTTCTGTACGGCTCGGATTTCCCTCTGCTTCGTGGAATGGACGGAATATTACCGGTACGCCTGCATCCTGGAGCTTTTTAAGCTCAGCAGCAAGATTCTTCATACAAAGCTGGAAGTAATCATACTCCATAGTACCCTCTACCATGCAGTTTGCAGTAACGAAATCAGTCTTTTCGCTATAAGTTGTCTTAGAGAAGTCGAGCGGCTCGCCAAGAGTATAGTCAGCTTTGTTAGTAGGTACGTTTATGTGCCATGAAGCTGTTACGATACCGTTTTTGTTCTTAGCCCAGTCGATCATACGGTTTGCAACACCGTCATCCCATGCATAGCAAGGACAGTAGCTTCCGAAGTCGAAACCTCTGATAGCCGGAAGCTTGCCTGTTAGATTCTTGAGATACTTCATCTCGTAATCGTAGTCATTCCATGTGTAATTACGGTTCTGCTGATTGTAATTGTACTGCTGACCGTCCTCGTCAAAACATTTCCATACGAACTTTGAACCGTCGTCAGCTGTTGCAATATCTGCCTCATCAAAAGTGTACTCCTTACCGTCGGAATCCACGCACTTATTAGCAGCCGCATCATATCTGATAGTGCTTGTCATAGGGTGACCGCCGCCGTATATCTCCTGCTGACCGGAAAGGATATTCTTACCGTAAACGCTCTTGAGGTACTTCATAAGAGCTTTAGTCTCAGGAGTAGCCTTTGCGTCTATCGGAGTATCATCTGCAATACTAAGATCAGAGAATTCAGCCTCTGATACAGTAACATAGTCCACAGCCATATAACCGTACTCACTTATAAATTCGATAGTATTCACACCCTTGTTCAGTCTGACCATACCGAAATCGTAGTCTCTCCACTCCTCTGAGTATGCAGCCTGAGTTATATACTTTGCACCATTAACCTTAACAGCCTGCTGTCTGCCCTCTTTGTTGAGTATCTGAGCACCGTGAACTGTTATTGAGTACATACCGTCCTCAGGAACAGTAACTTCAAATGAAGCCGGTGAAGCTGTAAGATACCAGAAGCCTTTTCCGGAAAATCCCGGGATCTGTGTCTGATAGATCGCAGTCCACGGATCGCCTGCACCTTCCATATCCTCGCCCTCTATTACGAACGGAAAGCTTGTTGCACCGCTTGCTGTGTCAGCTGCGGTTGAATTAAAAAGTCCGGAAGCACCGAACTGAACAGCTGACATTGCAGCAGCTGCTGCCAAAGCCAGAGTTCTTTTTATTTTTCTGCCCATTTTAAACATCCTCCCAAAATCAATTTGTTAATCAATCATTTATGTTTATACTTTGTTAATTAAACGCCTATAATTTAATTAACATCGCTCAATTTTATTATACTTTTTCATTCCGGATTTGTCAAGGGGCATCTTCTATAATTAATGTATTATTAATAATTCATTTCGCACAAAACGTATGCTTAAATAATCATCATTTAAGAAAGGAGCAATAAAAAATCCGCTGCACTCTTCATGCAGCGGATATATCAGATATTGTTATTAAAGTTCAGAATGGAAGGTTCTTGAAATAACGTCGTCCTGCTGCTCTTTTGTGAGCTTGACGAAGTTTACTGCATATCCTGATACTCTGACAGTGAGCTGAGGATACTTCTCAGGATGAGCTTGAGCATCAAGAAGTGTCTCTCTTGTGAAGACGTTTACATTGAGGTGGTGACCGCCTTTTTCAACGTAACCGTCAAGCAATTCGATAAGGTTATCGACCTGTTTCTGATTTTCCATAATAAAGTCCTCCTTCATTCATAAATACGATCAAAGTTCATCGTCTTCATCAACTGCGTCCTCGGTAGGCTGACAGCAAGCACCTTTGATACCGCAGTCAGTGCTGTTCACAGTCTCTACCTTAACTCCGTTCCCGTCCTTCTGAGGGATTATATTTACGTGACCGCTGCCGCCTGCCATAAGCTGATCTATGAGGTCAGCCAGTTCCTCAGGGGTCTGAGCGTTTACTTCTTTTTCAGGACCGTTCATTAGTCTTCACCTTTGAGCTTATCAAGATCAATATCGCCCACGAATACGTCCATATCCTTACCAAGAGCGTTAGGGATGATAGAGAATGTATTCGAGATACCGTCCTGAGCGTGTCTGAACGGGAGTTTAGCAACGGATGAAAGTGAAGCTACTGCACCGTGAGTATCTCTGCCGTGCATCGGGTTAGCTCCGGGAGCAAGCGGAACTCCCTGCTTACGTCCGTCAGGGGTATTACCTGTCTTCTTGCCGTATACAACGTTTGATGTGATAGTGAGGATAGACATTGTCGGAACACCGTCACGGTATGTGTGGTGCTTTCTTATGCAGTCCATGAACTTGCGGACTACAGTAACAGCAAGCTGGTCAACACGGTCATCGTTATTGCCGTATTTTGGGAAGTCTCCCTCTATCTCGTAATCAACGATAACGTTCTTTGCAACGTCAACAACATTGCCAGCCTTGTCCTTTATTTCGATGTCTTTGCGGATAGGCTTTACCTTAGCGTACTTGATAGCAGAAAGTGAATCCGCAACAACAGAAAGACCTGCGATACCAGTTGCAAAGTAACGCTTAACGTCCCTGTCGTGGAGAGCCATCTGGAGTCTCTCATAGCTGTACTTATCGTGCATATAGTGGATAACGTTAAGAGTGTTGACATAAAGTCCTGCGAGCCACTCCATCATGTCCATATACTTTTCCCAGACATCATCGAAATCGAGGTACTCTCCGTCAACAGGTCTGAACTTAGGTCCTACCTGAATTCCGAGTCTCTCATCGATACCGCCGTTTATTGCGTAAAGCAGGCACTTAGCGAGGTTTGCTCTTGCACCGAAGAACTGCATCTCCTTGCCGACTACCATTGAAGATACGCAGCAGGCGATAGCATAGTCGTCACCGTGGATAACACGCATCATATCGTCATTCTCGTACTGGATAGAAGAGGTCTTGATAGACATCTTTGCACAGTATTCCTTGAACTTTCTTGGAAGCTTTGTTGACCAGAGTATAGTCATATTCGGCTCCGGAGCAGTACCGAGGTTTTCAAGTGTGTGGAGGTAACGGAAGCTGTTCTTTGTTACCATATGATTACCGTCAACGCTTACACCGCCTATGGACTCTGTTATCCATGTTGGGTCGCCTGAGAAAAGTGAGTTGTACTCAGGAGTACGTGCAAACTTAACGATACGGAGCTTCATGATGAAATGGTCGATTATCTCCTGAGCCTCTTCCTCGGTAATGATACCGTTATCGAGGTCACGCTGGATATATATATCGAGGAATGTTGAGGTACGTCCGAGTGACATAGCCGCACCATTCTGCTCCTTGACAGCTGCAAGATAACCGAAATAAAGCCACTGAACTGCTTCTCTTGCATTTGAAGCAGGCTTTGATATATCGAATCCATAGATCTCTCCGAGCTTCTTGAGTTCCTGTAAAGCACGTACCTGCTCTGCAAGTTCCTCACGAAGGCGGATATTCTTGGATGTCATTCTGACGAGTGAAGTCTCTATCTGGTGCTTCTTATCCTCTATGAGGATGTCGATACCATAGAGGGCAACTCTTCTGTAGTCGCCGATGATACGTCCTCTGCCGTAAGCGTCAGGAAGTCCTGTGAGAATAGCAGAATGACGTGCAAGACGCATTTCAGGTGTATAAGCGTCAAAAACGCCCTGATTGTGTGTCTTTCTGTATTTTGTGAATATGTCAACTACTTCCGGATCGACCTCGTAGCCGTATTCTTTACAAGCCTGCTGAGCCATTCTTATACCGCCGAAAGGCTGGAGTGAACGCTTGAAAGGCTTATCTGTCTGAAGTCCTACGATCTTTTCAAGGTCTTTATTGAGGTAACCCGCATCGTGTGAAGTGATAGTGGATATTATCTTTGTATCCATATCGAGGACACCGCCGGCTTCTCTCTCCTGACGTGAAAGATCCATAACCTGATCCCAAAGCTGTTTTGTTGCTTCTGTCGGACCAGCAAGGAAGCTCTCATCGCCGTCATAAGGCGTATAATTCTTCTTGATAAAGTCACGTACATTTACAGAGGTATTGCTCCAACGGCCTTCATTGAAGCCATTCCATTCCTTTGGCCATGTTTTTACAACCATTTTTCAGGACTCCTTTAATATTAATTTTGCTCTTTATATTTTAGCACATTGTCGAAAAATTGTCAATCTCCTTATTATCCTAATGCAGCCAAAATCACCTAAAAGCTGTTTGATATTATTACTAATTAATCAAACAATGTTTTTATTTTCTGCGGATAACAGGGATTTTATGCTTCCACCTCCATTTCTGATTATAAAATTTGTTGATACTTGTTTGTTCTATTTGTTCAATTAAGAGAATTTTATCTTATTGCCTCTATGCAACAAAAGCCCTCCCTGACATAATTAGGAAAGGCTCTGTTCTTAAAGCAACACCGTTCAAAGCACACCATGCGTTTGGGTGCGGTATTGCCTTAACTATAATTCTTTGCAATGCGATAGTCAACAGAACCGGAAAAGGGGTCAAAAATTATATCCTCATTATCATTTTCTGCCACAAGATATGCATTCTTATAAAATATCGGGACAAATCCATAGTCTGAAAGTATCTCACGTTCAGCAGATGTGCAGGCATCCACTGTTTCAGACACATTCTTACATTTCAGCAGCTTATCAGTAAAACCTGTTTTGCCGACTGCTGCTTTGAGAGTATCGTTTTTCTCAAACTGCCTTATCACTGACGTACCGCTGTTAAGGTCGCCTTTCAGCGGATAGAGTGCAAGGCTGTATTCGCCATTTTTTATACGTTCATCGAACTCCTCTGCTGTAACGTCCTCTATGCCGATGTAAACACCGAGATACTCCTGCCAAAGCTGAGAGAGTATATGAAGGTCACCTGAATTGACAGTTTCCGTATTAACCAGTATCTTCACCTGATCCACGGACCCTATTTTCAGGTCTTTTTTAGCTTTTTCAAGACACTCCTTAGCCGTATCCAGATCATACACAGCAAATTGTGAGTCCGATGAGAGCTCACGGTAGCTGCGTCCGGCAATGCTGACTGCCGGAGGTATTATGCCAGCTGCCGTTTCGATGTCACTTCCGATACGGCTGTTTAGCTCCGGTCTGTCTATCGACAACGCAAGAGCTTTTCTGAGGTCCTTATTGCGGAAGTACTTATCTTTATCATTGAAGACAAGTCCAAGAGTGACAGCACGGCTCGGCTCGACATCGTATTTGCTGCCGCTGTATGAGCCGGACAGAGTAGTAAAGCAGTCTATATCGCTATCCTTGAAGAGCGACATTATATCATCCTCGTTTTTCTCGATCGTAAAATTGAGATGTGAAGGACATATAGGTTCAGTCTCGCTTTTATTCATGTCATTTCTGCCCATATACAGGATGTTATGATTTCCGTAAGGGTCATAGAACCATGTACGTATATGGAAAGCTCCGTTGGACATTACAGACTTTTCATCAAGTCCGTATCTGCCTTTGGTCGAGTGAAAGAACTCCTCATTGCACGGTGATGCAGCTGTTGTTGCGAGCATACCGAGAAACTCTGACGACGGGTAATCAAGAGTTATTACAAGACTATAGTCGTCCGGAGCATACACTCCTGCATCTTCCGGTGAAAGCTCGCCTTTGATAATTTTTTCTCCGTTCTTTATACAGGAGAAATATTCAGCGTAAGGCGACTGCATTTTCGGGTCAAGAAGTCTTCTCAGAGCAAAAATATAATCGTCAGCCACTACCGGCTGCATTTCATCCTCATCTATTTTATCATTTTCATTTCTGTCTATGCACCAGTAATTATCCTGACGCAGCTTGAATTTATACTCTGTTCCGTCCGCCGATACCGTATAATCGACCGCATTGCGGCAGGTTATCTTTCCGGACTGATCCATAGACACCAATCCGCTGTAAAGGTTTCTTATAACGGTATTTGACGAAGGATCGTCAGCAAACTGGGGATCAAGGCTTGCAGGATTTCCGAGAAGCGGAATATCGTACATATGGTTGACGCCTTCGCCCTTGTCCTTTTTTCCGCATGATGAAAACGGGACAGTCATAGCTGCTGCACACAATATCAATGCTATTCTTCTCACTTTGTTCTCCGTTCTATATACATATAAAGTTAATTAAAATGTGCTCCCCATAAGGAGAACACATTTTCAGCTTTTTCAGTTCATCAATACTGTAACTATGAAACCGTCTGAGTTGTTTCCTGATACAGTATAAGTCTTATTCATTGGTACAGGTATTTCGGTGTCAGCTGTTCCGTTTGAAGGAACATAGTAAACATTATAGAGCTTTGAATCAGCCGTAATGACAATAGGATCATCACTATAATGCCCTCTTAGCTCATCAATATACTCTTCAAGACAAAGTCCGTTCTGTTTTATGTAGACAGCATGAGGAACTCCGACATATCTGTAGGTCTGAGTTCTTCCCTCTTCACCTGTATAGGACTCTTTCTCCTTAGGGAATCTGAGGATGAATCCGTACTCTGCTGCGTGTTCATCGAACCACGCATAAGTACCTGTAGGTGAATAGTAGCCGGAGCTTGAATCCTTAGGGAATATACCGAGATCGAAAGTTCTTGCGGTATGATAATCGGTATAGCCGCCCTGGAATATAGAATTACCATTTGAGAAGCGGTCATTCTGTTCTTCAAGAGTACGGTATCCGCCTATAACAGTGAGGTCTTTATTGTGAGTTTCCTCATAGAAGGCTTCCATAAGGCTGTTGAGCTGAGTTATAACATTTGAATCAAGCTTTATTACATAGTCGCTGACGCTGTAATATTCTGTTTTGATATGGTCATAGAGAGTTACGGGGTCTGTATCCTCGGCAGGGAATTTATACTCATTGCTTGCATTGACAAGGATAAGATCGCCTCTTTCCATATCTCCGGATGAATGAGTTTCTGATGACAAAGATGAAAGTGTAGTCTCCTCTGCGATAGCGGCAGAAGAAATGAAAGCACTGGTATCTCCGCTTGTCTGAAGATTATCAACTATCGTATTATCGGTAGGTGTCTCTTCAGCTTCGGACTGTGAAGACTTTTTGCTGTCGGAATTATTTTTGTCGTCTTTAGAACAGCTTTTCACACATGATGTCAATATTACTATCAGAACAATAAGAACGAGGATCACTGCCACGATACGGTCGTACCTTACACGATAGCTTCTGGAAGCTTTCTGTCTGCGGCGATTCCTTCTCTCATTTCCGTTATTCATATAAAGAAATCTCTCCTTGTTTAAACTGACTGTTTAATTTATTCGATATAATTTTCCCCAATTGTTTTTTATTATATCACATTAACCAAGGATTGTAAAGTGTTTTTTTGTAATTTTGCTTAATTTTCGCCTTTTTTTCAAAATACTCACTGTATACCCGAGCTGATATGCACAAAAAAGTGAATATATACTATAAGTATTGCACAAATATTTGTTATTTCTCAGAAGCGGCACGTCTTCTGAATTCTGTAGGAGTACAGCCGTTATGCTGTTTGAACTGCCGCATAAAATAGGAATCACTGTCGTATCCGCAGGATTCAGAGATCTCGCTGACAGACATATTTGTATTTTTCAGCAGATCAGCCGCATAAAGCAGTCTGCTCTTTATTATATCCTGACGGCAGGTAACTCCGAAAGCCTTAAAATAGAGTCTGTGGAAATAGGTCCTGCTCATTTCAAGGTCGCCGCACATCTCATCGACAGTCCATTTATTCATGGGGTCATCGTATATAGAATCCCTCAAAGCCTTGAACTCCTGATAATGCGGTATTTCCTCATTTTTTTCTTCATCCGCACCAATGTGGGCATCATTTATAATGATAAAGATAAGCCGCATTGAAAGTTCCATGAACTCATTGTAATTCCTGCCTTTTCTAAGACTTCTCGAATTCATGCCACGTATCAGAGAGGCAAGCATCATGTCATCCTTTAATCTTATGGGCTTATCCATGGGAAAATCAAGCGACATCAGATACTGTCTTTCCGATGTATTCATCCTGAAACTTATATAATCAAAATGCAGCTCCTGAGCTCCCGAGCGGCAGAATTTTCCGCTCATTCCTCCCGGATAAACTATCACCGAGCTTCCCGGGATATTCACGTTTATGCCATTATTATCCAAAGCGACAGGTGTTCTGAACAGTATCAATACAGAATCACCGCTTCTGGCTGTCCGCACAAGATCAGCAGGTCTGCAATTCAGCTTTATACTGTTTATTTTCATATCCCTGACCCCCGTTCATTTTTATTGATTATAACACATCAAGTCCCAAATAGCAACAATATCATCAAAAAGTTACAATTAAGTCTCACAATATTAATAAGTAACCATTCTTGCCGGCAAAATTTAGCAGAACATTTTTTCGATATTCTATTGATTTTTGTGAACATATGTGCTATAATTATAAAAAATCATTAAAAAACGCTCCCTGAACTCAATTACACAAAGGCGGTGAAATATGGATAAAGTATATGTTGCTATAGACTTGAAGTCATTCTACGCATCGTGCGAGTGCGTGGAGCTTGGTCTCGACCCATTAAATACCAATCTCGTTGTAGCAGATACAAGCCGTACCGAAAAAACTATCTGCCTCGCTGTTTCACCAAGTCTGAAAAGCTACGGCATATCCGGAAGAGCGAGACTTTTTGAAGTCATCGCACGTATCGAACAGGTAAACAAAGAACGTGCATGGAAAGCTCCACGCAGACGGCTGACCGGAAAAAGCTATATCCAGTCTGAACTTGTCTCAGACCCGTCTCTTGCCGTGGACTACATCGCCGCAACTCCGCAAATGTCCCACTACATGAAAATAAGTGCACAGATATACGGTATTTACCTGAAATATGTCGCTCCGGAAGACATTTTCGCCTACTCTGTCGACGAAGTCTTCATCGATGCTACAGGGTATCTCAATATCTATAATACTGACGGTCACGGATTCGCCCGTATGCTCATACAGGATGTTCTCGATACCACCGGTATCACTGCTACTGCCGGAGTTGGCACAAATATGTTTCTGTGCAAAGTGGCTATGGATATTGTTGCAAAGCATATCCCTGCCGATAAGGACGGTGTGCGTATCGCTGAGCTCAACGAGCAGACCTTCAAAGAAAAATGGTGGTCACATACTCCTATAACCGACTTCTGGAGAGTCGGAAAAGGAACTGCGTCCCGACTTGAAAAGCTCGGTATATACACCATGGGAGACATCGCCCGCAAGTCACTCGACCGCTATCATATCGGGAAGATATACAAGGCTCTCGGCAAAAATGCCGAACTGCTTATAGACCATGCGTGGGGCATTGAGCCGACTACCATAGCTGATATAAAAGCCTATAAGCCGTCAAACAACAGTATCACATCCGGACAAGTCCTGCAAGAGCCCTGCGATTATGAACGTACCAGACTTATCGTATGGGAAATGGCAGATATGCTGTCGCTCGACTTAGTGGACAAAAGACTTGTTACAAATCAGATAGTGCTGACTGTCGGCTATGACCGTGAAAGTCTCGCTGACGGACATTATAAAGGTGAAGTCACAACAGACCACTACGGAAGAGCTATCCCCAAACACGCTCACGGTACTCAGAATCTCGATAAGCACACCGCCTCGACCCGAAAGCTCGTCGATGCCACTATGATGCTGTTCGACCGTATCATAGACAAATCCCTGCTTGCAAGACGGATCTCACTCGTTGTGTGCAATGTTATCCACGAGGACGATATACCGGAATGCGAACAATACGAGCAGTTGAGTCTTTTTGATACGGAAGAAACGATAAGTTCACGACAAAAAGATACAAAAACTCTCGAAAAAGAAAGAGCTTTGCAGGAAGCTATGCTGAAAATAAAACATAAATACGGAAAGAACTCTGTTCTTAAAGGACTGAATTATACTGAGGGTGCTACTGCAAAAGACCGCAACCGCCAGATCGGAGGACATAAGGCATGAAAGGAGAAAATATGAAGTACGCTATTACAGACGATTATGAGGATATAAAGCAATTCTCACGTCCGCAGTACGAAGACATATATCCCATGCCAATATCAAACAGAGCAGCTCAGTTTGCTCCGTTTGCCGCTTTGGCAGGCTACGATGCCGCTGTGGACGAGACTGCAAGGCTGACTGACAGCCGTATAGACTTGGATGAAGATGAGATCGGTGAACTTAATTCCAACCTCAACCGTCTTATAGACACACTTGATAAACAGCCAAAGATAAAAGTCACATACTTTGTTCCGGACGAGAGAAAGTCCGGCGGAAAATACATCGATAAGGTCGGAATAGTGCGGATTTTCGACAGTTACTCCAATGAGCTCGTATTCACTGACGGAATAAGGATCGCTGTAGCAGATATGTATTCTTTGCTCATCTCATGATGTGCCCGTATATTCTGTAATTCGTTTGACATATAATTTAAAATATGCTATAATCGTAACTATCTATGAAAGAAAGGACAAACAAACATGATAGAACTTATAAAATCCTTTATTCTCGGCATTGTTGAGGGTATTACAGAGTGGCTGCCGATAAGCAGTACAGGTCACCTTATACTTGTCGATGAATTCCTGAAACTTGACCAGTCAGACGATTTCAAAAAGATGTTCGATGTTGTCATCCAACTCGGAGCAATAATGGCAGTCGTAGTAATTTTCTGGCACAAACTCTGGCCTTTCGGCAAAAAAGACAATGCTCACCCACTAAAAAATGGCGGTGCGGGAGCTTACATAAAGACCGACATTTTCCAGATGTGGTTCAAGGTGCTTGCAGCCTGCATACCGGCGGCAGTGGTAGGTCTTCTCTTTGACGACTGGATAGATGAACACCTCTATAATCCGTGGACTGTTGCAATAGCACTTATAGTTTTCGGTATCGCTTTTATCATAGTCGAAAACTGGAACAAGAACCGTGAACCCAAAGTCACAAGCATAGATCAGCTCACATATAAAGCTGCATTTATAATAGGTACTTTCCAGCTTCTTGCCGCTATATTCCCAGGAACTTCCCGTTCGGGAGCAACTATAGTAGGTGCTCTTCTGATAGGCATATCAAGAACTGTCGCAGCTGAGTTCACATTCTATCTCGCAGTACCGGTAATGTTCGGTGCAAGTCTGCTAAAGCTCTATAAATTCGGACTCGACTTCTCAGGCACTGAACTTGCAGTTCTCGCTGTAGGTATGATAACAGCCTTTGTAGTATCCATATTCGTTATAAAATTCCTCATGGACTACATAAAAAAGCACGATTTCAAAGTATTCGGCTGGTACCGTATAATACTCGGTGCTCTTGTAATACTTTACTTTGCGATCGCTGGATGATAATTCTGCTGCCGGATGTTCCGGCAGCTTTTTTTATGTAAGCACATAATGTTCATAAAAAGATGTTGTAATCAAAGAAAAAACATGATATAATAATAGAGTATAAGCTGTAATATAGGATATTATCACCATTTACAGCTAAATGTCTCCGCCGTTTAATAACGGCACTAAATGCAATACCGCACAAAACCGCAAGGGAAGCTTTGTACGGTGATGCACAAATAAATCCAATAAAGGAGATTCTGTTATGGCTATTACAGAAGCAGTTGAAAACTACCTCGAAACTATACTCATTCTCTCGCAAAAACAGCCCGATGTCCACGCTATAGACATCTGTTCTTACCTTGGCTACTCCCGTCCGACAGTCTCTATCGTACTCAAAAAAATGAAGGACGATAACCTTGTAAACGTCGATTCGGATAATCATATAACCCTTACAGAAAGAGGCCGTGACGTCGCTGAACGTATATACGACCGCCACAAGGTGCTTTCCAGCTTCTTTGAATATCTCGGAGTAAACCGTGATGTGGCTGCCGAAGATGCCTGTAAGGTCGAGCACGATCTTTCAAATGAGACTTTTGATCTGCTCAAAGCTTATTGCAGCAAGATCATCGGCAACAAAGAAAGCAAATAATTCTATCCGGAGGATATATGGATAAATATGAAAAGTTCAGGGCTGAAAATCCCCTGTTTATATACAGATCATTCGATATTACCGAAAAAGAAGATTCAGTGGATATTGATTTCGTCTTCTCTATAGAAGGTCTCGCTGAATTTCATCCCGGCTGGAGTTTTCCTAAGCCTGCCGATGTATCCGTAAAAGACGACAAAACTTTCAGCCGTCTTGCTTTTTCACTCGGTTTGGCTGAAATAGTCAGCTACTGGAAAGCCGTCTGTGCTCCGGAGATAAAAGTTGAATGCGGACATTTATCTCCCGAACAGGTAAAATGGTGGAAAAAGCTCTGGTTTATGGGACTTGGCGAGTTCTTCTATGTAAATAAGATAACTCCTGACCGTGACGGCTTTGTAAACATCACTTCCCTGCCCGAGGACGACTTCTCATCTGCTGATACAAACAAGTCCCTTTCCGGATGCCTTGTACCTGTCGGCGGCGGAAAAGACTCCGCACTCACACTTGAAACTCTAACCTCAGCAGGTATGGACTGCAAGTGTTACTCCATCAACAAAAGATGCTCGATCAGTGCCACTGTTGAGACTGCCGGTCTGCCGGAGACTGCACTGCTGACCGCAAAAAGACGCTTCGACCGCTCTCTTGTCGCCTTAAATGAAAAAGGCTATCTGAATGGTCATACTCCTTTTTCGTCTGTGGTAGCTTTTTCCGCTGAGATAACCGCTTACCTTAACGGTTTAAAATGCATCGTCCTCTCAAACGAAGCAAGTGCGAATGAAAGCACTGTCGTTGGTCAGGAGGTCAATCATCAGTACTCAAAAAGCTTTGAATTTGAGAGCGATTTCCACGACTATGAGGAAAAATTTCTCCGCACCGGAGCTTATTATTTCAGCTTTCTGCGTCCGCTTGCTGAATTCCAGATCGCTAAAATGTTTGTCTCGCACAAGAAGTACCTGCCGATATTCAGGAGCTGTAATCTCGGCAGCAAGGTCTCTCCGGATATTTGGTGCGGAGAATGCCCGAAATGCCTGTTTGTGTGCCTGATACTCTCGCCGTTCCTCGGTATGGATGAGCTTACTGAGGTCTTCAGCAAGGATATGCTCAACGATCCGGATATGCTCAATTACTTCATCGAACTTGCAGGGCAGTCCGAGCACAAGCCTTTCGAGTGCGTCGGCAGCATCGACGAGGTCAATCTCGCTGTTTCACTCGCTATTCGCAGAATGAAAGCAAACGGAGAAAAACTCCCGCTGCTGTTCGCAGAGTACGAAAAAATGGGACTTTATCATCCGGATACTATCGACGAACTTAACTCTCAGTGCTGCGGCTCTTATAATGATGACAACCTTCTCCCTGACGAGTTTAAGACTATATTGACTAAAGAAATGGAGCGTTTGCTTTGAACAATTTTGTTGAATATATCAAAAACTACACAAATGACAAATCAGTCTGCATCCTCGGATTCGGACGTGAGGGAAAGTCCACTTATAATATAATCAAAAAATATTGCTCACCAAAGAGCATTGCAATAGCAGATCTTAACAAAGTGAGCCGTGAGGTCAATTCCTTACCTGAGAGCGTCGACATCATAACCGGCGAGGGCTATCAGGAGTGCCTGAACAAGTTTGATATTGTTTTCAAATCTCCCGGAATAGTCCTCAATGTCCACCCTTCACAGCTCAACTGCGAGGTCACATCTGAAACTCAGATATTTTTCAGCGTCTTCCGTGACCAGATAATCGGCATCACTGGAACTAAAGGCAAAAGCACCGTTTCTTCCCTTACCTACCACATTCTCAAGGAGTCCGGTGCTGACGCTTACTTAGCCGGCAACATCGGTATACCGGTATTTGATATAGCTGAAAGCATCAACAGCAGCAGTATCATAGTATGCGAGCTTTCCTGTCACCAGCTTGAATATATGACCGTTTCTCCGGCAAAAGCTGTTTTTCTTAACCTCTATGAGGAGCACCTCGACCATTACGGTACTATGGAAAATTACTATAACGCAAAGAAAAATATCTATCTCCACCAGAAAAAAGGTGACCTGCTGCTTATAAACTCCGAGATCATTCCGGATAATATTGCTTCAGATATTGTATCAGTCTCCATGTCAGACCGCAGTGCTGATGTATTCGTCGAGAACGGCACTGTAAAATTCAGCGGTACTGAATATATCATCCCAGTAGATGATATAAAGCTTCTCGGAGTCCACAATCAGTACAATATTGCTATAGTCAGATATATAACATCCGACTTGGTAGATGACGAGAGCTTCACTAAGGCTCTCTGCACCTTCTCACCTCTCGCTCACCGACTTGAATACGTCGATACTATCCGGAATATCCGCTGGTACGATGATTCTATCTCTACCGCCTGTGCTACGGCTATCGGTGCACTGAAAAGCGTGCCAAATGTCGGTACTATCCTTATCGGCGGTATGGACAGAGGTATAGATTATGCACCTTTAGTGGACTTCATTTGCGATTTCAATGTACAGGTCATCTGCATGGAAGCGTCCGGAAAACGTGTATATGATATGCTGTCCGAGACCGGAACAAGCGACAGCTCCCGATTCCACTATGTTCCGCATCTGAAAGAAGCTGTCGAGCTCGCTGCCGATATAACTCCGGACGGAATGAGCTGTGTGCTCTCCCCTGCCGCTGCAAGCTACGGTATTTTCAAGAACTTTGAGGAGCGTGGCGACGCTTTCAAGGCTCTCGTAAAGTCGCTCTGAACAAAAAATAAATCTATATAGAAAAGAGGTATTTTTATGGACAAAAAAGCAATGTACAAACTCAGCTACGGACTTTTTGTGGTCACCGCACGTCACGACGGCTTCGACAACGGCTGCATCACAAACACTGTTGGTCAGGTCACTTCTCAGCCAAACCGCATAAGTCTCACGATCAACAAAGACAATCTCACCCACGAAATGATACAAAACACTGCAAAATTCAACGTATCTGTCATAAGTCAGGCTGCGGACTTTGCTCTTTTCAAGCTCTTCGGTTTCAACTCCGGAAGAGATATGGACAAATTTGCCTCTTTTTCTGACTGCAAAAGGACAGATAACGACCTTTTTTGCATCACAAAAGGCACAAACGCCTGTATTTCGGCTAAAGTCTGTAAAGCGGTCGACCTCGGCACTCACACTATGTTCATCGCAGACGTAACTGATATGATAGTCCTGAGCGATACCCCTTCTTCGACCTATGAGTACTACCTCAGCAATATAAAGCCAAAGCCTGCCGCTGTCGGTATTACTCCGGACGGTCAGACTATCTGGCGTTGCACTATCTGCGGTTATGAATACGTCGGAGAAGAGCTGCCCGATGATTTCATTTGTCCGCTCTGCAAGCACCCTGCTTCGGATTTTGAGAAAGTCTCACCTGCAAGCACTGACGCTCCTGCTGAAAAAAGCTCAGATTCAAAAAGCACTTGGAGATGCACTGTCTGCGGCTATGAGTACGAGGGTGACGTGCTGCCGGACGACTTTGAATGTCCGATTTGCGGCGTAGGTGCTTCGGATTTTGAAAAAGTGTGATGAAAAAGCGTTCAGCTGTATTGCTTACGGCAATACTTATGATATATGTGAGCCTGTGTCCGCTGTTTGGTTTGGCAGCGGACACTGATATTTCTGAGTTCGACATAGAAAACGGCGTACTCATAAGCTATCAAGGCTCTGAAACTGTGGTCGAAATTCCTTACGGCGTTACTGCTATCGGAGACTATTCATTTTACGATAAGAAAGTCGAACGAGTAATTCTTCCGGATACAGTTACCGAGATCGGTGATAACGCATTTGCGAGGTCAACTTTGAAGACTATCGATCTGCCGGACGGACTGCGAAAAATCGGCACTTCAGCTTTCATGAACACTCGGCTCACTGAGATAGATCTTCCCTATGGGATAACCGAAATTTCTGCGGGAGCTTTTTCAAATGCTTGGCTAACGTCTATAACTATCCCTGATACGGTCACTAAAATCGGCGAATATGCGTTCAGCAATACAATGCTGAAGGACGTTGAGCTGCCTGATTCAGTCACATATGCGTCGTTCTCTTCTTTCACGGGTACTCCATATCTGCAAACGCTCATCCAGAAAAACGGCGGCTGGCTAATACTTTCAAACGGTCTTCTGGTCAGTTATGTCGGGAACGACGTAAACGCTGTGATGCCTGAAACAGTCAGTCGGATAGGCTCAAAAGCGTTTCTTAACCGCAGCCGCCTACAGTCACTTACGATACCTTATTCTGTCAAAAATATCGAGGGCACTCCGTTCGTGAACTGCAAACCTAAAGTTATTTATTCGACCAACCCTTTAGCTCAGAATCTTTCGATAGACTGCCTTACAGCTCCACAAATACCGCCTTCGACCGGCAAACGTGCACTCAATATCGAGACCGACACATGGAATTTTGCTAATGAACAGTCCATTTTCGGTGATAAATACGCACTCACGGACGCTTCACGTTCTATTCTTTCTGAGAATATCGAGACAAGGTATCAGAAATTTGACGACGATTGGAACGGCTCATGCTATGGACTCGTCCTGACCGTCTTGCTGGTAAAATACGGCTTGCTTTCGCCGTCAGATATTCAGCAAGATGCAAATTCTCTCAAAGACATAAATCCGGACGATGATGTAAAGTCTATCATAAATCACTATCATTTTTTGCAGTACTCCGAAACTGCAATTGAAATCGAAAGACATTCCGGTGTAAGCAATGAGGACTTCTTTGAACACCTCATTGCACTCGGCTGGCAGGCTGAAACTCTTGGAAAACCTTTTATTTTGTCCTTTGACACTCCGAATGGCGGTCATGCCTGTGCCGGATGCGGTATTGAATCCGGCGAATGGGACTGGGACGGCAAGAATTACGACCGCCGCATATTACTCTGGGACCCTAATCTGCCCACGGAGTACAGAGATGATGTGTGTATATATTACCGTGAGTCCGATTACGATTACTGCATCCCGTACTACGGAGTGCAGTACACATATGGAAGTCCAAAAAATATCGGAGGTATCACCTCTGCAACTGACGAGATTTCAGTTCTTGGTGAACCTGCTTATCCATTTGAAAAAATCACTCACGTCAAAGGTGACATTAACGCTGACGGCATCCTAAGCATAGCCGATATTGTACTATTGCAGAAATGGCTTCTTGCTGCTTCCGAAATAAAGCTCCCGCAATGGCGAGCTGCCGACCTTTGCAAAGACGACAAATTAGACTCGTTTGACCTATATTTAATGAAAAAAGAGCTGCTGTACCAATAATACAGCAACTCTTTTTATTTATTCAACTTTTGGAGTTTTACAGCAAGCAGCACAATAAACTGCCGAAGCACCGGCATTTTTAAGAGTAAGAGCTATCTCGCTCAGAGTACTTCCGGTCGTACAAATATCATCGACCACAAGTACAGACTTATCAGCTATTAGCTCCGGTTTCACGACCGAAAACGCATCCTGAAGATTTATCGTCCTCAACTGTCTGTTAAGCTCCTTCTGCGGAACTGTCATTCTGCTTTTAATGAGTACATCCGCTGAAACAGGCACTTCTATTGCCCTGCTGATCACCCGGCAAATAAGCTCGGACTGATTAAAGCTCCGCATCTTTCTATCCCTTGCCGACATCGGAACAGGTGCGATAATATCTATTTTATCAGCAATACCGCAGCTTACGAGCTTATCTGCAAGTTCAAGTCCGAGCGAAGTATCAGCGTTTCCGCACACACCGTCTTTCAGCAGCATTATCGCCGGTTTTACGGCATCGTCATAGTCGAAACAAGCTGTAAATCCCGACGCATTTTCCGGTACGAAATCATCTGCATACAAAGTGAATTTTGAGTAGCACTCCGGACAAAATCTGCTTTCAGCGTCGATAAACTTCCCGCATACAGGACATCTGCGTGGGAACAGAAGGTCAAGGAATTTGCTCTTTAGATCAGGCTTCATTCTCATTATTATGTATCTCTAAGCTTTCAACAGCACTCAGCTTGCGGCTTATCTGGCGTGAACGCACTCCCACAAGTTTTTCAAGGTCATCGTCGACCTTTTTGATGTGCTTCTGAGCATCTTCAAGTGCCTTGTTGAAGTTGAGAAATTCCGACTTGACTGCTCCGAGTATTTCCCAGACCTGATTGCTTTTTTTCTGTATTGCAAGTGTCTGGAAGCCCATTTGCAGCGAATTCAGCATAGCTGCCATTGTCGACGGACCGCATATGCTTATGTTGAACTCACGCTGTATTATCTCCATACTGCCGCTGCTGACGACCTCAGCGTAAAGTCCCTCAAACGGCAGGAACATTATGCCGAAATTCGTGGTATACGGTGGCTGAACGTACTTATCGTGAATATCCTTTGCACATTTTCTTATTATAGTGTGCAGTTCCTTTTTCGCCGCTGCTATGACCGACTGGTCACATGAATCATATGCATCCTGCAACGCTGCATATCTATCTCCCGGAAATTTGGAGTCTATCGGGAGATAAATGCAGTCCTCGCCGCCTGCTCCCGGGAGCTTGACCGCAAATTCAACACGGTTTGCACTTGACGGGATAGTTGCAATATCCTTTTCATACTGCTCCGGAGCAAGAATATCTTCAAGTATCGCACCGAGCTGAATCTCACCAAGTATACCTCTGTTCTTTACATTTGAAAGAACTTTTTTAAGGTCACCTACTCCGGCAGCCACAGTCTGCATCTCGCCAAGACCTTTATATACCTGCTCCAGCCTTTCGCTCACAAGTCTGAACGACTCTGTCATTTTGTTTTCGAGCTTTTCGTTGACCGCAGTCTGTATCTCCGTAAGCTTATGAGCATTATCCTCCTGTATGCTGGTGAGGTGCTTTGCTATAGTCGACCGCATAGCGTCAAGCTTCATTTCGTTATTGGCTTCAAGAGTTTTGAAACGCACTTCCAGCTGTCGCAGCTGATTATTCACAGCGTCACTCGAAGTCTGCTGCTTATCAGAGAGAAATTTGTCCATATCAGTGAGCTTCTGGTCGATATGCCTGCTCATGTCATTTATTCTTACAGCCTGAGCGTCAGCTGATGTTTTATGAGCTGCACTGAGCATATCCCCAAGATTTCTCATACTAAGCTGTACGCTTGCTGACATTTCCTCACGCAGCTGACGGCTCGTAGCCGCATTATCATTCCGCACCGATTCTATGAACGGAGAAAAATCAGTGCCCATATCTTTTGAAGAACCAAGCTTCAAAAGAATGAGCACCATAAGAACGATCAGAATGATACCGATAACAAGTAAAACAATATCCATGATCTACTCCTAAAAATACATATATAACTGGCACTTTATCATGCCGTTGTAGAGCTTTCTGCGTCGGGAAGCTTCTGAACCGAAGAACTTTTCAAACTCCTCATGCGGAGATATTATGTAGCTCTGACGGCTGCCGCCCTTGCCGAGCACTCTTCCCATTTGTCTGTAAATATCCTCAGCCTGACGAAGTTCAAGAAGTCTCTCACCGTAAGGCGGATTACATATCACTATTGAGTCCTCCGGCTGATGGAATTTAGAAATGTCTGCCTGCTCCACCTTTATTCTTGATTTTATTCCTGCTTTATGTGCATTATCGAGCGTAAGAGCTACAGCAGCGTCGTCAATATCAGCTCCTATAGCCTGAAACTGAGCAGTTCTGTCGACATTATCGATAGCTCTGCTTCGCTCTTCCTGCCAGACCTTAGCATCAAAGCACTCCCATTTTTCAGCAGCAAATCTTCTGTTGATACCCGGAGCTATCTTCAGAGCTTTAAGAGCCGCTTCAATAAGCAGAGTACCGCTTCCGCAGAACGGGTCACAGACTATCGACTCAGGCCTTACTCTTGCGAGGTCTATAATTCCTGCTGCGAGAGTTTCCTTGATAGGAGCGGCATTGGAGTTCTTTCTGTAACCTCTCTTATGAAGTCCTGCACCGCTGGTATCAAGGTAAATGGAAACAACATCTTTCATAATGCTGAACTGTATCTGTACCTTAGCTCCCGTTTCCTCAAACCAGCCGATACCGTACTTTGATTTAAGTCTCTCAACAGCCGCTTTCTTGATTATCGCCTGACAATCAGGTACGCTGTGAAGTGCAGAGTTGAGTGAATGTCCCTTTACCGGAAAAGCATCTTTCGGACCGATAAATCTTTCAAGCTCTATAGCTTTCACTCCCTGAAAAAGCTCCTCAAAGGTAGAAGCCTTGAACTCGATAAGCTCTATCAGCACTCTTTCTGCTGTTGAAAGACAAAGATTAGCTCTTGCGAGGACGTTTTCGTCCCCGCTGAAGCTTATTTTTCCGTCACTGACTTTAAGATCAGTTCCTCCGATCTTAGTTATCTCATATTTCAAAACGCTTTCCAGACCAAAATGGCATGGACAGCAAAGTCTTAAATTACTCAAAATATCACCTGTCATTCATGCTTATTCGACAGCACCACCACCGGCGTCTCCTCCGCCGTAGTCAACAGCACCGCCTCCGGCGTCTCCGCCGCCGCTATAGTCAACAGCACCGCCGCCACCGGTATCTCCGCCGCCGCTATAGTCAACAGCACCGCCTCCGGCATTTCCTCCGCCGCTATAGTCAACAGCACCGCCTCCGGCATCTCCTCCGCCGCTATAGTCGACAGCACCGCCTCCGGCATTTCCTCCGCCGCTGTAGTCAGCACCGCCTCCGGCATTTCCTCCGCCGTATTCAGCAGTACCGCCGCCGCTTGTATCTCCGCCGCCTGTATTTGCAGGAGCACTCCAGTGTCCTCCGTTGCAGGTCGGGCAGTTGGTTGATTTCCAGTAACCGTTCTGGCTGCTCTTTGGACAGTACTGTCCGGCAGGAAGTCCTGTCTGAGTACACCATGGAGTTTCGATTACTGTTTTTACAGGCTCGAAATCGTAACCTGTATCTGCATATTC
The DNA here is from genome assembly GCA_017441505.1 of Ruminococcus sp. Lineage (GTDB taxonomy): Bacteria > Bacillota > Clostridia > Oscillospirales > Ruminococcaceae > Ruminococcus. The sequence continues at coordinate 69,577 of JAFRXL010000034.1, read as the reverse complement.
TGTCTGTGCGTAATCGCCTATTATAGTTTTCCAAACATCGCAGGCATGGAAGTAGGTAGGAAGTTTCATATCCTCTCTGTTGCCCTTATAACCTACAGTAACACCGCTCGCAAAGTCACGGGTAAGACCAACGAATGCAGAGTCCCACCAGTTCTCAGTAGTACCGGTCTTGCCGACTAAAACCTTATTAGGAAGTTTTGCACTTGTAGCAGTACCCTGATCAACAACGACTTTAAGAAGTCTGTTCATTACCCAAGCAGTTTCGTCACTTACAGCCTGACGTGGATTTCCGTTGTTTTCATAGATGACCTTATTATTGCTGTCCTCGATCTTTGTAATGATATGAGCATCGTTATAGATACCCTCGTTACCATATGGAAGGTAAGCATTAACAAGATTTTCAAGTGTAAGACCGTAAGAAAGAGCACCTATCGACAAAGGAGCAATACTGTTATCGTTCGGGTCATAAAGGTCCATACCAAGTTTTTCTCTACAGAAATCGAACAGAGCCTTGTTTCCGTCCTGCTCTTCTATCTGCTTGAATATCTGTGCTGGGATAGTATTATAGGACTTCATGAGCCAGTACCATACATAGTTGGAAGCTCCTGTAATATACGGACTTGCACCGGTCGAGTAGTTTGAAGGCCATGGCTGTCCGTTTACATCCATTACCTTTTTATCCTGATATACTGAACCCCAGTGTATCATATCATGCTCCAGAGCGTATCCGTAAGTTGAGATCGGCTTGATAGTCGAACCTACGGCACGTTTATCGGTAACCGCATAGTTAGTTATGAGAGATTCCTTCTTCTCGCCCCAATTACCTACTGTAGCCATTACAGAACCGTCATATCCAAGTGCAACGAAAGCAACGTGAGGTATACTTTCATCTTCTGTTACCGTACCGTCGTTATTTATATCGACCCATCGGCTTACACTGCCAACATCCAGAAGATTATTGACATCCTTGAACTTCTCTTCAACATATTCCTGCATCTTGTCATCGATCTTGGAATATATCTTATATCCGCCCTTATTTATCTTCTCGATAGCTTCCAGCTTATCTTCTATATCGAACTCTTTCATGAAATACTCAGCAGCTTCAAAGTATATCGCATCCAGAGCCCATGAATATACAGAGTTCTGATTTTTCAGCTCTTCAATTTCAGTTTCAGGATGTGCTTTTTTGTATTCCTCTGAATCTGTATAAATGATAGGCGTATTCAGATACTCCTGATACTCGTCATAGGTGATAGCACCGTTATCATAGAGCTTATAGAGAACATATTTCTGACGGTTGCGGTTATTTGCACGTCCGTCGACCACCATAGGTTTACGGGGATCATCGTCCTCATAATAGAACTGGAACGGTCCGTATTCCTCAGGGCTCTTAGGTATAGCCGCAAGAACAGCCGCTTCCGGAGTTGTAAGCTCCTCAACGCTCTTGCCGAAATAGTTGATAGATGCAAGCTCGATACCGTTTACCGCACCGCCGAAGCTGATGTAGTTGAGGTATTCTTCAAGTATCTCGTCCTTCGAGTATGTTCTTTCGAGCTGCATAGCACTGAATATCTCTCGTATCTTACGCTGAGGCGAGTGCTCGTCATCACCGGTGAGGTTCTTGATGAGCTGCTGAGTGATAGTCGAACCACCCTGCTCTGTATCGTAGATATGCATGAACATATTCAGGAATGCAGAGAATGTACGCTTATAGTCAACACCATCATGAGTATAGAAACGCTCATCCTCGGTATAGACAAAGGCATCCCTTACGTGCTGAGGCACTTTGTCTATGGAGATAGGTATACGCTGTATGGTGGACTTTACCTTGTGGAGCTGCACTATAGTCTCTTTGCCGTTCTCATCGGTCTTGATACCGTATATAAAGGTATCATTACCGGATTCAAGCTCCTGGAAAGTTATGGTCGTACTGTCGTCCATAAAGTCAAGTACATAGACCGTAAGAGCAGTTGCAACGATAGTGCCGGTTATTATCATTACAAGGAACAGTGACAGCAATGTTGTAGCGATAACTGTCAAAAGTTTTTTGAAAATGATAAAACCTATGCTGTGTTTCTTCTTTTTCTTCTTTTTCCGTGGCGGCGGACCCGTTCTGACATCCACACCTGACGCTTGTCCGTCCGCAAACGCCGGCTGCGGCTCTAAAAATTCATTGTTCATTTTGTCAATTCAAGACCGTCCAAAAAAGAGGACGGGAACGCTCCTTTCACATAATTATACATTATATATTATATCACATTTTCCTCCGGATGTTAAGTAGTTTTTCTAAAAAAAGTCATTTTGTATAATTTAGAAAAAACAGGCAACAATAATCACAGCTAATTCAGCAAAGGAGGACAAAAATGAGGCTTATTATAGACAAAAGACTTTACTTCACCTTAGTTACTTCTATCACAATATCCGGATTTATCGTCATTTGTGCAATGGGACAAAATGTAAGGGACGAAAAAATGAAGTCCAAAATAGCTGCTGCGGCAGTTGAAAAGCAGGCTCCGCTATTTATTGTTAAAGAATATGACGGAAAAATCGGAATATTTTGCCGTGGGAATCCCGAACCTTTCAGGTACGCAGAAGTCAGTCCCGGACTTCTTTCTGACAGCGACCGTGAACAGCTCTCCATAGGCATCGGATTTGAAACAGAGTCCGAACTAAAAGTGTATTTGCAGGATATAGAATCATAAAGGCAACACCGCACAAAGACCGCCTGACGTCTTTGTGCGGTATTGCCTAAAAAATCAAGGGACGCAGATGCGTCCCTTAAAAATTTTACCGTGATTTTGGGAATATCGTATTTCTCGGAGTTCCATGCTGATGAAGTTTAACATCTTTGTGTCCCAGCAGGAATCTGCTGAGCTGTACCATATCTGCCATATTTACTGAGCCGTCACCGTTTATATCGCCGTGCTCATTCTTGCCTTGTGAAATAAGACAGCGTCTGAGCAGAAGCAGGTCAAAACTGTCGATGATACCGTCGCCGTCCATATCGCCTGAGAGCAGATAATCCTCGACCGGTTCAAGTATCCACTCCTGACAGCCGGCACCGTTCAGACTGAACTGCTGTGCATTTGCACCGTCACTCTTATCGGCATCAGCTATCTCAACAGCACTCTTGTCGCCGCTCGACTTGGTCACTATTTTATAGCTCTTATCATCGCCCTTGATGAATTTAAAAAGCTGTGCATCAGACTTTGTATCAGTATATATGCCGATATTGGTCTTATCGTCAGCTTTTCCGGCATCGAGGTCGAGCAGGTAAGTACTGCCGTTATCAAGTCCGGAGTAAAGGCGGTAATATCCGTCACCTGCATCAACAAGCTTCCATGTATTATAATCAGCAGCTCCGTCAGCTGAGTACTGGAACACATTTCCTCCGGCTTTGCCCTCGCCGTCAGCTACTGTGAGGAACAGTCCGCTTTCGAGATTTTTCAGTCTGTATTTACCTTCCGGAATGACTGCTCCCAGCTTCGGGATGTTATTTTCTTTTCTCGGATAGATATGTTCAAAGACATCCAGCGATTCGAGCGGCTTTCCGTGGAAGTCGAAAAGTGCCTGATTATCGAATCCTGAGCCGCCTACCGCTGTTACATTCTTATCATAGCCTACAGCATAATCCGAACACCAGCCTGAACCGTATTCGTTCCATAGCTTCTTCTGCTCATCAAGCGACAGTCCGTATACTCCGAGCCATGCAGGCTCCCAATAGAATACTCCTATGCCCTTGCTTCCGACATTAGCTACTGCCTTGAAAACATCAGTCAGACACTGTTTCTGACCTTCAACTGAAACATCGTAATTCAGCGTAATATTAGTGCCGGATGATGTTACGTCGTTCTTATACGAATCGCAGTCATCATTTGTGTACGGATATGCAGTTTCAGCTACCATTACGTACTTATTGTACTTCTGACTTATGCCTTTGAGTACATTTGTAAGATTATCCAGTGAACCGTGCCAATATGGGTAATAGGATGTTGCAAAAATATCATAATCGAGCTTACATTCATCCATTACCTTTGCATACCAGTCGTAATGACCTGATGCGGGATTCGGGAAATGATGTGCAATGAGGATATTCTTATCATATTCCCTTATTGCCTTGTTAGCACTTGAGAACAGGTCGCATATCTTGTACATATCGTCCTCGCCGCAGAAGAGACAGCTCGTTTCATTTCCGACCTGTACCATGCCTATATTTCCGCCGGCTTTATCAATTGACTCTATGACCCATGAAGTCCACTTGTATATCTCGCCTTTAAGAGTATTGTGATCGTGCTGTTCCCAGTACTTAGGACGTGTCTGTCTTGAAGGGTCAGCCCAGAAGTCGGAATAATGGATGTCCACAAGGAGCTTCATATTGTACTTTGCCGCTCTTTTGGCTATCTCCTTAGCCTTTTCAAGGTCGCTGTTGCCTCCGCCGTAACCACGTCCCTGAGAGTCATAAGGCTCGTTCCATATCCTTACACGGATATAATTCACACCATGTTCAGCCAGAATGTGGAACAGGTCGTCTTCCTGACCGTCTTCGTTATAGAACTTCACCCCTGCCTGTTCTATCGAAATAATAGAAGATACATCTGCACCACGGATAGGTTCTCCGCCGTTAATTGACGGATCGATGTTGTTGAACCAGACATCCTGAAATGTACTTTCAGCACTGTTAGCGGACTTTTTTTCCGGCACGTTTACTCCTGTGAGGGACAGAAGCATTGCCGCTGAAAGTGCAACGAACTTTTTCAGCTTCATTTCAACTCCTCCTTACATATATTTATTATACCTCAATTATACATACTTCTTAACAATTTGTCAACAATTATATATAAATTAAATTTTCTGCGTAATACAGGTGTTTAGGCAATATAATGACAATAATCATGTCGCTCATTATGGATATTGACCGTGAGGCTTTTTTATGATAGAATAATAAATGCAAATTATTGAATAAAACGATCTGGAGAAAAAATATAAATGAAAAGCAATGCTTTAAAATGGATCTCTTCCTCGATCAGGGGAAAGAGATATTACATCGTACTGCTCACGGTCTTGCAGGCTATACATGGCGGTTCCGGAGTAATTTATGCTCTGCTTATGAGAAATATTGTGGACTCGGCTGTAAAAAAGGACAACGCCGACTTCACGCTGAATGTGTGGCTGACCATTGCACTCATCGCCGGTCAGATAGGTCTGAGAGCGATACTTCGCTGGCTGACCGAACTCGCAAAAGCTGACTACGAGAACGCTTTTAAACGCCGGCTTCTGCAAAATATTATGAAAAAAGATTTTGCATCTGTAAATTCAGTCCACTCCGGCGAGTGGCTCAACCGACTTACCAACGACACTACTGTCATTGCAAACGGCTGTGTAGAGATAATTCCCGGAATGTCAGGCATGATCGTAAAAATGATAAGTGCTCTTGTCATGATGATAATACTTGAAGCCAAATTCGCATTTATCCTCATTCCCGGCGGAGCTTTAATGATAATATTCACCTTTCTGTTCAGGAAAAAGATAAAAGCACTCCACAAAAAAGTTCAGGAAAAAGACGGAAACCTAAGAATTTTCCTACAGGAACACATCGGAAGTCTCATGATGATACGCTCGTTTGTTGCCGAAGAACAGACTTTTTCCGATGCTGATAACAAAATGGAGTCGCACAAATCAGCAAGAATGGTGAAGAATCGACTTTCAAATGTGTGCAATATCGGATTCGGTGCAGCTATGCAGGGGATGTACCTTTTCGGAGTCTGCTACTGCGGATACGGTATACTCAAAAACCGCATTACTTTCGGTACTCTTACTGCTATAACCCAGCTTATTTCGCAGATACAGGCACCTATGGCTAACATAACCGGCTATCTCCCGAAATTTTACGCTATGACCGCAAGTGCTGAAAGAATCATGGAGATCGAGGCATACAGCGACGATATGACCGATTCGCCGGTGTCTATGAATGAGGTCGCAGAATTCTACTCAAACAAGCTTGATAGTGTGGGACTTGATTCTGTAAGCTTTACTTACCTGCCGCCTGCAAGCGAAAACAATGCTGCTGAAATTCGTATGCCGGTTGTTATCGAAAATATCAGTATGCAAATACATAAGGGCGAGTATGTAGCTCTCACCGGACGCAGCGGATGCGGCAAATCTACCATTCTAAAACTGCTCATGACAGTTTACAAGCCGGACTCCGGAAACTGCTTTATAAATGATAAAAACGGCGGGCATCAGCCGCTTACTCCGGAATGGCACAGACTTTTCGCCTATGTCCCACAGGGAAATCAGCTTATGAGCGGCACAGTCCGTGAGGTAATATCCTTTGCTGACAAGTCCGCCTCAACCAACAGCGAAAGACTTGATAAAGCTCTGAAAATTGCCTGTGCCTATGACTTTGTAAATGAGCTTGAAGCCGGTGTTGATACCCTCCTCGGCGAAAGAGGTGCGGGACTTTCAGAGGGTCAGCTCCAGCGAATTGCCGTTGCAAGAGCGATCTTCTCTGAAAGTCCGATACTCATACTCGACGAGGCTACAAGTGCTCTTGACGAAACTACTGAGAAGCAGCTCCTCGAAAATCTCAGAAAAATGACCGACAAGACCGTTGTTATCGTAACTCACAGACCAGCAGCTCTCAGTATATGTGACAAAGTTTTGGAAATAACCGGTGATAGCGTTATTGAAAAATAATCAATATAATAAATCGGAATTCAGGAGGCGATACAATGATAGCTGTAAAGAAAAAAAAGAAAATAAAGAAGATACTGCTGATATTGCTTGTAATATTTGTAGTATTCTTACTGTTTACATTTATCCGACATAGGATCATGCTCAAACAGGAGGAAGATATAGTAAAGCCTATTGGTCAGATGATCGAAGTGGACGGTCATAAAATGTGCGTATACACAGAGGGTGAAGGCGATAAAACTTTGGTGTTTATGTCAGGCAGCGGAACGATTTCTCCAATACTTGATTTCAAAAGCATATACCCTCAGCTGACAGATAAGTACCGGATAGCTGTAGTAGAGAAATTCGGCTACGGTTTCAGTGAACACGTTGATAAACCTCGTGATGTAGCTTCTATACTTGCGGATACAAGAGCTGCACTTGCAGGTGCCGGTATGAAAGCTCCTTATGTGCTTTGTCCGCATTCATATTCGGGAATAGAAGCTCTGTATTGGGCACAGACCTATCCTGATGAGGTGGAGGCTATCATTGGATTGGATATGTGCGTGCCGGAGTGCTATGACTACACAAGGGACGGTTCCTTCGCTGTGCCGTATTACCGTCTGCTGCACGGACTGCTCGATCTTGGCATTGGCAGATACCTGCCTGACAGCACATTTCTGCCATCAGGTGATTTTCTCACAGAGAAGGAATGCAGAACGTGGGTTGCACTTGGCAACCGCAATTACGGCAACATATCCTTTGCAAAAGAATGTAAGATGGCTAAGGATAATGCAGCGGAAGTATCTTCGAGGAACAAACCCAAAGTCCCGATGCTTTTGTTTGTGTCCACCGGCGAGGGGACATCTATGCAGGATAAATGGAGGGATATATTTTACCGATACGCCGACGGTATGTCAAACATAAAGATTATCGAGCTTGATTGTTCTCATTACATCTTTCACTTTGAAGCTGATAAAATAACAAAAGGAATTGATTTGTTCCTTGATAATTTCTGAATAAGAATACAATGCCTCGAAGAATTTTGAAACACTTCGGGGCAAAACTTCTGTAATGGTATATGTTCATGTTCAGACTGCTATTTTTGTTAATATTAATACTTATTCACGATATTATAACGAATAAATTTGCTTTCTGTGTTATAATAAATATGTTGATTTCTTGCAAAAGGAGGTATTCCAATGACACCAAAAGAAGAATTTATTTCTATATATAATGAAAATATAAAGAGAAAAGGTGCAGATAAACTGCTTGAATATCTGCTGAAAACCGACTTTTTTACTGCTCCGAGCAGCACTCGTTTTCACGGCTCTTACGAGGGCGGTCTTGTTCAGCATAGTCTGAATGTCTACCACTGCCTTAAAGACTATCTCTCACGTCCACGTACCAAAGAGCTCTACGGTATGGACTATTCCGAGGAAACTATAGCTATAGTAGCTCTGCTCCACGACATTTGCAAAGTCGATTTCTATACTGTGGACTACCGCAATAAGAAAAATGATGAAACAGGTGTATGGGAGAAAGTCCCGTACTATACTATAAATGACAACCTGCCATATGGTCACGGAGAAAAATCAGTGTATATAATTTCAGGTTTTCTCTACGGCGAGGGCAGACTTACCCGTGAGGAGGCTTTTGCTATCCGCTATCATATGGGCTTTTCATACGGCAGTACCGATGAAAGAGGCAGCATCGGCAAGGCTTTAGAGATGTATCCTCTCGCTCTTGCACTCAACGTTGCAGATATGGAAGCTACATATTACCTCGAAGGAAGCAATAAATAACACAGCATTTACTGTGACATAAAGGAGTTTTTATATGAACTGGTATGACAATGCGATAATCTATCACATCTATCCTCTCGGATTCTGTGGTGCACCAAAATTCAACGACGGCGGTGAAGTTGTTTACCGTCTTGACAAAGTCCTCGAATGGATACCTCATTTCAAGGAAATGAATGTGGACGCTGTATACTTTGGTCCTGTATTTGAATCCGTAGAGCATGGATATGATACAACAAACTACAAAATGATCGACCGCAGACTCGGTGACAATAACTCTTTCCGTCACATCTGCGATGAACTCCACGCTAACGGCATACGTGTCATCCTTGACGGCGTTTTCAACCACGTAGGACGTAAGTTCCCTCAGTTTGTTGATATTCAGGAAAAAGGTCAGGGAAGCGGCTACTGCGACTGGTTCCAGAACCTCAATTTCGGCGGTCCTTCACCATGCGGCGATCCCTTCTGGTACGAGGGCTGGAACGGTCACTATAATCTTGTTAAGCTCAATCTCCGCAATGTTGGCGTTTGTGACCACCTTATAGATGCTATCAACTACTGGATAGAAGAATTCAAAATAGACGGCATCCGCTTTGACGCTGCTGACTGCATTGACTTCGATTTCTTCAAGAGAATAAGAAGCTTCTGCAAGGGCAAGCGTCCGGATTTCTGGCTCATGGGAGAAATAATCCACGGCGACTATAATCGCTGGGCTAATCCTGAGATGCTCGACAGCGTTACAAACTACGAGTGCTATAAGGGACTTTATTCCTCTCACAACGATAAAAACTACTTCGAAATAGACTATTCTATCAATCGTCAGTCCGGAGCAAACGGCGGTATATACAGAAATATCAACCTCTACAACTTCGTTGACAACCACGATGTGAACCGTCTTGCAAGTACTGTAAATAATCAAGCTTATCTGCCGCTGATATACACTCTTATGTACTCAATGCCCGGTATTCCTTCCATTTACTACGGAAGCGAATACGGTATTCAGGGACGCAAAGAAAATAATTCCGACGATAATCTTCGTCCGTGTCTCTATCTGCCTGATATGGAGCGTGAAAATACTGCTCTTTACAAACATATCGTAAAGCTCGGACGTATCTACCGTGCTTATCCTGCTCTCAGAACAGGCACTTACGAGCGTATCATGATAACAAATCAGCAGCTTTTGTTCAAAAAGTCTCAGGGTGACCAGACCGTTTATGTCGCTCTCAACCTCGCTGACCACGAATTCGACCTCAATTTCGGCACTCACCTCAGCAGTCTCGTTGATGTTATCGGCGGCAAGCATATTGATGTTAATAACGGCAATGTGTATGTAAAAATGCCTCCGTATTCATCTATGATAATCGTTGCTGACGACATTGTCAACACTGAACCCGAAGAAGCTCCGGCACATGGAAATGCTCAGGAAGATAAGGAGACTGAGATCGTTATAGGTGCTAAATACCGCCATTTCAAGGGCGGAGAATATGAGCTCATGGCAGTTGCACGTCACAGTGAAAACAATGAGGAGCTCGTTATTTATAAGTCGCTGAAAGACGGTCAGGTGTGGGCAAGACCTAAGACTATGTTCATCGACAAAGCCGGTGACGTAAGAAGATTCACCAAAATAGACTGATGACCGAATAATATTACAATAGCCGTCAATAATAGGTGTATGCCGTTATTGACGGCTATTTTATCGTTTCGGAAAGAGGTGATATTATGAGCAAAAAACATAAAAATAAGGACAAAGAAGCTACTACAGAGATAAAGGATAAATCTGCTTCTAAATAAGAACTTTCCGTCAGACCGCTTATCGCTGATAAAAAGAAGATACAGCGTCAATAGATGTGATATATTATAAAAGCCCGAAAACAGTCCGAGCTGTTTTCAGGCTTTTTTGTTATAATTTGTACTGCATGAAATTATTATTCTTTGTAAAACCAAAATCAGTGTATAGTAAAACTCCCATATCCGAAGCCGTTATCTGAACAGTACCGCAGCCCTTTTCTCTGGCTTCATTCACAACTCTTGAAAGCAGTTCTCTTGCGATACCCTGTCTGCGGTAGTTTTTATCTGTGAACATACTTGAAAGAAGTCCGATCTTTCCGCTTGGACACCCGAAATACGGCGGCTTTTCAACGATCGACATACCGCTTGTGCCAATAATTCTTTCATTATCCGCTGCAAGCCATGAAACGAAAGTACCGTCTGCCATATGGCGGGTATAGTAGTCTTTCAGTGCAGGTCTGAGGTCTATATCTTCCTTTGCACCTTCCTCACGAAGCTGGTTTATACGCATTTCTATGAATGTATCAAGGTCTTCTGCCGTTAGTTTTCTGTAATTGACTGCCATAATATCTGCCTCCATAATGCTGGTTTGTTTAATAATAATTATACTGCAAAAGAATACTATTGTCAACCGCAAACGCTGTTATATAGCGTAATATCGGGCATATAACACAGGTATCGGAATTTCTGAGAACGTAGTCTCGGAAACAAGTATTGGACAAAACATACTTTGCCTATGTATAATATATACATACCCGAAAGCAAAGGAGATCAGATAATGGCTAAGAAAATTAATCTCGAAATGACCAGCGTTGAAAACCGTGAAATGCGTCTCGGTACTATCATCGCATGGGACGGTGCGGCTTCTGAACTTGTTAAGGAGTCGGACTATGACGGCAGAAAAGAAAAGAAGAAAGGCAGCGACAGACAAAAGAACGGCGGCTGCCCCGGAAACGGCAGTAAAGCCTGTCGCTTGTGTGAATTAAAAACTCCGCTTAATCAGCAGACCATGTGTGCCAATGCTATCGTGGAATGTCAGATAGGAAATCTCACAGACTGCATTCTTATACAGCATTCGCCTATCGGTTGTGCCGCTGACAATGCGTGGTTCAACCTTGCATTCAAAATGGGACTTACACGCAGACACAAGCCGGTCCAGAATCTAAGGATTTTTTGTACCAATCTCCTTGAAAAAGACATGGTATTCGGTGCAAGCGATAAACTGAGACAGACTATCAGGGACGCTAAAGAGCGTTTTGACCCAAAGGCTATATTCATTTCAATGGCGTGTGCTACTGCAATAATCGGTGAAGATATTGACAGTATAGCTGATGAAATGGAGCCTGAGGTGGGAGTCCCAATTATACCGCTGCACTGTGAAGGATTCCGCTCGAAACACTGGAGCACAGGTTTCGATATTTCTCAGCACGGTGTCGCTCAGAAGATAGTGAACAGGAACCCGAAGAAGCAGAAAGACCTCATAAATATCGTTGCACTATGGGGTACGGACTACTTCACGGATATCCTCAAACCACTGGGACTGCGTGTGAATTACATGATAGACTGTGCCAACTATGCGGAGCTTGAACAGGCATCAGAGGCGGTGGCAACTTCCACATTCTGCCACACTCTCGGCTCGTACATGGCGACAGTTCTCGAACAGCATTTCGGAGTTCCGCAGATAGATGCTCCTCAGCCTTACGGTTTCGCAGGAACTGATGCATGGCTGAGAGCGATCGCAAAATTAGTCGGTAAAGAGAAAGAAACCGAAGCTTACATAAAGTCAGAGCATGAAAGAGTAATGCCGAGAATACTTGAGCTCCGTGAGAAATTCAAGGGAGTTAAAGGCTTCATCATGACAGGTTCGGCATACGCACACGGACTTATATCCGTACTGCGTGAACTTGGCATAGAAGTGGACGGTTCGGTTGTATTCCACCATGACCCTGTTTACGACGGCGGCGGTGAAAATCAGAACTCTCTTAAAAATCTTGTGGAAGAATACGGCGATATTCCTCATTATACAGTCAGCAAAACTCAGGCATACCAGCTTCCGCAGGTATTCCGAAGAGTAAAGACTGATTTTGTTATCATCCGTCATCAGGGACTCGCTCCCGAAGCTGCAAAGCTCGGTATCCCTGCACTTGCAATGGGTGACGAGCATATACCGGTCGGCTATGACGGCATGATAAGAACAGGAGAGATACTCCTTGATATACTGGCAAGAAAACGCTTCAATCAGGTGCTTCAGCGTCACGTTGAACTGCCTTATACAAAGTGGTGGCAGTCACAGGATGACCCATTCATCCTCTCAAAAGAGCCTGAGGTCATAGATAAGGCTCTAAAAGAAAAGTTAAAGAAGAAAGGTGCATAAAATGGCAGAGACTAAGACTAAAAGCGGCACAATAGTTCATCCTCATTACGGCTGTACGGTGGGAGCAGCATACACAGTGGCTGCGATAAAAGGCGGAGTTCCCATAGCAAACTGCGGTCCGGGATGTATGTATAAGCAATTCTTCCTTATCAGCTTTGATAACGGATTTCAAGGCTCGGCAGGTGCAGGCGGCGGAAATGTGCCAAGTGCTAATGTGGGCGAAAATGACATAGTTTTCGGCGGTGAAAAAACACTTGATGATCTTATAAAGTCTTCTCTCGCCGTTCTTAAAGGAGATCTTTATGTTGTACTCACAGGCTGCTCGGGAGAGCTCATCGGTGACAATGTAGAGAGCGTAGTCCGCAAATATCAGGAACAGGGCTTCCCCATTGTCTACGCTGAAACAGGTGGATTTAAAGGCACTAACCTGACAGGTCATGAAATTGTTATTGAGTCCATAATAAATCAGTACGTAGGCGATTATGACGGCGAAAAAGAACAGGGACTTGTAAATCTCTGGTTCGATGTTCCTTATTTCCACCAGAACTGGCGTGGGGACTATCTGGAGATAGTCCGCATACTCAGAGCATCCGGACTTAAAGTAAACGTATTATTCGGACCACAGAGCGGTGGTGCAAAAGAGTGGAAAAACATCCCGAAGGCACAGTTCAATCTCGTGATCTCGCCGTGGGTCGGAGTGAAGACCGCAAAGCTTCTTGAAAGAAAATACGGTCAGCCCTATCTGCACATCCCGGAAATACCGATCGGCGAGGAGGCTACAACTGCATTTATACGCAAGGTGGTGGAGTTCACAGGAATTAACAAGCAAAAATCCGAGGCATTCATCAAGGAAGAATCACAGCTTTACTATTATTATCTGGAGCATTTTGCAGAGTTTTTCTCGGAATACTGGTTCGGACTGCCGTCGCAGTTTGCAGTGATCGGCGACAGTGCATACACCCTCGCCTACACGAAATTCCTCGCTTCACAGATAGGAATGATACCGGTAAAGCAGATCATCACGGACAATCCTCCGCAGAGATACAGGGAAAAAATAACAGAATACTTCCACAACATCGCCGAAGATGTTTCCGTTGAACCTGAATTCATCGAGGACGGATACCTTGTTGAGGAATCGCTCCGGACTGTAGATTTCGGCTCGGGAGTACCGCTTATCCTCGGCACTACATGGGAAAGTGATGTTGCCGCTGAAAAAGGCGGACTGCTCATAGAAGTAGGACCTCCGACAACGGAAGAAGTCACCATAAACAAGACTTATATCGGCTATCGTGGAGCGTTCACTCTACTTGAAAGAATATACTCTGCCGCAGTTGGCGGTAAATAACGAGGTGATTTTATGGCGTACAGAATAGCTGTCGCTTCAACCGACGGAATTGTTGTAAATCAGCATTTCGGTCATGCAGAGAGATTTCATATAATAGAAATAGATGATAATACATATAAATACAGCGGCACAAGAGAGGTTGAGCGTGTCTGCCGGGGACATTATCACAATGATTCGTCATTTGACAAGGTGATAGATGTGCTTAGTGACGTTCACGCTGTTGTGGTAGCTAAGATCGGCAGCGGTGCTTCTCAGCAGCTTGAAAGCCGTGGACTTACGGTCTACGAAGCACCATTCCCGATCGAACCGCTTATCGAAAAAATAATAGCCGACAGGCTGTGGGAGGTGGACGAATGGCAATATCCTACGAAGAACTGACCGACAAGCATCCTTGCTATGCCAGAGGTAAAAAAGGCTCAACAGGAAGGATACATCTCCCCATAAGTCCCACCTGTAACATCGAATGCCGCTTCTGCGACAGACGTATCAACGACTACGAAAAGCGTCCCGGGGTGGCTTCAACGGTGATAAAGCCGGAGGAAGCCATCGACGTTATAAAAAAATCACTGGAGCTTTGTCCGGCGATAAAAGTTGCAGGTATTGCAGGTCCGGGAGATACTCTTGCATCGGACTATGCTCTTGAAACATTTCGGCTTATCAAGGCTAACTTCCCAGACTTGGTCAAGTGTATGAGCACCAACGGACTGCTTCTTGCCGAAAAGGCTGACGAGATAATTGCGGCTGATATTGACTCGCTTACGGTCACCGTAAATGCCGTTGATCCCGAAATCGAAGCAAAGCTGAACCGTGGCATTCTCTGGCACGGCAAGCATTATACAGGAACAGAAGCAGCTGAGATACTCATAAAAAATCAGCTTGAAGGCATAAGAAAAGTAAGTGCGGCAGGCATTACCATAAAGGTAAACACAGTGCTTGTCATCGGCATCAACGACCAGCATATAGAGGAAATAGCGAAAACTGTTAAAGAAGCAGGAGCTTCTATCTATAACATAATCCCGCTTATCCCTCAGAATGAGCTGAAAGACTATCCCGAGCCAAACTGTGCTCAGATAGAGGCAGTAAGGGCGAAGGCTTCAAAATATATAGATGTATTCAGGCATTGTCAGAGATGCCGTGCGGATGCAATAGGAGTCCCGGGTGAAAAGGACTATGGCGATCAGATATATCTGAAACGCATCGCACATAAGGATACATTCTCACACGGATGAAAGTTTCATGCCCGCAGGAGCTTTATCCTGTACTGTGCCGCTGCAATTCTCTGCTCGCAGCGGTGCAGTTATCCTAAAAAATATTAAAGAATGAAAGGTGAATAAAAATGTCTAAGGAAATAAGGCAGATAGCAATTTATGGAAAGGGCGGTATCGGTAAGTCGACCACCACCCAGAATCTTACAGCAGGACTTGTAGAGAGAGGCAACAAGGTAATGGTGGTAGGATGTGACCCTAAGGCTGACTCCACAAGACTTCTTCTCGGCGGACTTGCTCAGCGAACAGTTCTTGATACACTCCGTGAGAACGGTGAGGACATCGAGCTTGAGGACATCCTAAAGGAAGGCTACGGCGGCACTCGCTGCGTAGAATCCGGCGGTCCTGAGCCTGGTGTAGGCTGTGCAGGCCGTGGTATCATCACATCTATCGGACTTCTTGAACGTCTTGGTGCATATACTGATGACCTCGACTATGTTTTCTATGACGTCCTCGGCGACGTTGTGTGCGGAGGTTTCGCAATGCCTATCCGTGAGGGCAAGGCAAAGGAGATTTACATCGTTGCAAGCGGTGAGATGATGGCTCTCTATGCGGCAAACAACATCTCAAAAGGTATTGCCCGTTACGCAAAGCAGGGCGGTGTACGCCTCGGCGGTATCATCTGCAACAGCCGTAATGTTGACCGTGAGCGTGAACTTGTTGCGGCATTTGCAAAGGAACTTGGAACTCAGCTTATTCACTTTGTTCCCCGTGACAATGAAGTGCAGAGAGCTGAGATACACAAGAAAACAGTCATAGACCACAAGCCCGACGCACATCAGGCTGACGAATACCGTGAGCTTGCAAGAAAGATAGAAGAGAACACTCAGTTCGTCATCCCGAAGCCGCTTACTCAGGAGCGTCTTGAAGAGATTCTCCTTGAATACGGACTCCTCGATGCACTGGAAGACAACTATAATATCTGAGGTGGAGCATGAAAATCGATATTGACAGAGTCGAAACTGTAACACCTGCTACAAATATCGGCGACCTTGTACTCTTTCATCCCGAAACTGCGGAACTGCTTTTCAGCATCGGTCTGCACTGTCTCGGCTGCCCCTCATCTGGAGTTGAAACTATCAGTGATGCGGCTGAAGTCCACAGACTTGATACAGATGAACTTGTAGCACAGCTTAATGGTATTATAAAAAAGTGAAAACATCGGTCGTTTTGGTACCTCCCATGCTTGATAGCAGCTAAATCAACTGATATATATAAAGGCTGATACCCATTTATTTGTGAGTATCAGCCTTTTTCATATCCGATAAACAGTCAACAAGCAGATTTTTACAGCTTGACAGCTCCGCAGTCTATCATTTCCTGAGCAGCGAGCATAACTCCGAGCTTACCGCTCGTATATGTGATACCGCCCTGCATCCAGACTGCAAAAGGCTCACGGATAGGAGCATCGGCAGAAAGCTCGATAGAAGCACCGTTTGTGAAAGCACCTGCTGCCATAATTACCTGACTTGAATATCCCGGCATATCCCAAGCTTCCGGAGTTACAAACGAATCGACCGGAGCTCCCTTCTGTATTCCACGGCAGAATGCGGTAAGTTTCTCCTCGTCACCAAGCTTTACAGCGGTGATTATATCTCCCCTTGCATCGTCCTTGCGTGGAGAGCACTCAAATCCAAGCATAGTGAAAAGCTCACTTGCAAACGCTGAGGTCTTTATAGCGTTAGAAACTACGTCCGGAGCAAAGAAAAGTCCGAGCAGCATCTCCCTGTTCATACCGAGTGTGCATCCGACTTCTTTTCCCATTCCTACGCAGGTAAGACGATAGGAACAAAGCTCAACGAGGTCAGCTCTTCCGGCTATATATCCGCCTGTGCGAGCGATTCCGCCTCCGGCGTTCTTTATAAGTGAGCCGATTATTATGTCAGCTCCGACAGCTGTAGGCTCGCACTCCTCAACGAACTCGCCATAGCAGTTATCGACCATTATTATAACGTCCGGATTACCTTTTTTTGCGGCTTTTATCATTTTCTCAATTTCGCTTACTGTGAAAGCTCCTCTGAGGGAATAGCCTCTTGAACGCTGGATATAGGCTATCTTAGCACCCTTTACAGCAGCGGTTATCTCGTCATATTTTGGTGAGCCGTCCTCATTTAGTTCGACCTGACCGTACTTAACGCCGTAATCGATAAGAGAGCCGTTCCCCTGCTTTCCGCTTATACCTATGACCTCTTCAAGAGTGTCGTAAGGCTTTCCGGTTATAGAGATCATCTTATCGCCTGTTCTGAGTACTCCGAAAAGAGCTACAGAAAGAGCGTGTGTACCTGAAACAAAGTTGAAACGGACAAGAGCATCCTCAGCACCAAGAGCCTGAGCGAAAACCTTGTCGATCACCTCTCTGCCCATATCTCCGTAGCCATAGCCTGTTGAGCCGTAGAAGCAAGGCTCGCTGACCTTATTGTCAGCAAATGCTTTAAGCACCTTTGCTCCGTTGTATTCAGCTACAGAAGCGATCCTCTCAAAAGCTCCGGCACAGTTCTTTTCAGCCTTTTCAGCAAGCTCCATAAGCTTTGGTGAGAAGTTGTATATATCATTTATCTTACTGTTCATCTTCAAGTTTTCCTTTCGCAATACTATCCTTAACAATATCTATTCTTTCAAGGACTATCTCTTTTCCGACTACCTTGAATCCTATCTCTTCATAGAAGCTCACACGCACATCAAGTGCAAGCAGATAGGCACGTTTTCCGAGTCCGTTGAAGAACTTAGCAAGCCATTTCAGGAACTCTCTTGCGTATCCCCTGCCTCTTGCAGCTATATTTGTAGCGACTTGTCCGATAAGCACAGTGCTTCCGATGTCAAACACAGCGGACGCTGTTGTGGACTCACGATATGTGAACACACGGCTTATCCCGTGGCGGCAGCGATGTGAGGTATCTGTGTACCACAATGAAAAATCGGCTATATTCGGGAATCCCTCGCTGAGTATCTTGTATACGTCCGTAAGCTTAGGATTGAAGTCAACGTGCTCTTCGATAGCTTCAAGCGGAGTTTCGTCCGGTATAAGCTCAAAAATAGTACGGTTGAGCACCTGATACCTGTCCGGTATGCGGATATTTTTAAGGATACGCTGATCTCCCTCGATACGGAAAGGAATGTTCATGCTAACAAAAAGGTCAAGCTCCTCATCAGCCTCAAGGTACTCGTCAGCACATATAATAAGTGTGGCATTTATTATGAACATATATCCCACACCGCCGTAATTATCGGTTATCTTATAAAAACGGCAGAACTCATAGTTCGGACCATACGCCCTCATATATGAAAGCATCTTCTTGCCGCACAGTGTTTTGTTAAGCAGTTCACTGTCAAGCTCGTGTTCATGTTCGATAAGTTTTATCATAATTCGATTATCCTCTGTGCAAGTTTTTTCACAAGGGCATATGAGCTGTCAAGGTCAGCTGTTTCTATGACACTTGACGCTGAATGGAGGTATCTGCACGGCAGTGAGACTGCTATAGTACGCACACCTCTGCCGCTTATGTGAATAGCTCCGGCATCGTTTCCGCCTGCTATCATTGTCTTTGTCTGGCATGGGAGCTTTTCCTCAGCCGCAATATCAAAAGCAAGTCTGTACAATTCCTTGTCATACATAGTGCTTCTGTCCATGAAGGATACTACAGGACCTTTTCCGAGCTCACACACTCTTTTAGCTCCGGAAGCACCGTCTATGTCAGCAGCTGTTGTGGATTCAAGTACTATCGCATAGTCCGGAGCTACTGCGAAAGCAGACGCAGTTGAGCCACGCAGTCCTATCTCCTCCTGAACATTGAAAACAAAGTAAGTATCGTATTCAAGCTCTTCGTGGAGCAGACTTATCATCATTGCACAGCCGGCACGGTCGTCTATCGCCTTTGACCTTATCCTCTTATCACCAAGGTCAGCAAATTCTGAAACGAAATAAGCGTTATCACCGAGATTTACAAGTTTCTCGGCATCTTCTTTATTCTCAGCACCGATGTCGATGTAAAGTCCGGACATCTTCGGAGCTTTCTCACGCTGTTCCTTTGTAAGATTATGAACTGCTGTAGAGCCTACTACTCCGTATATCTTCTCGCCGGTATAGTGATTCTTTACAACTACCTGTCTGCCGATAATAACAGCAGGGTCGATACCGCCGACAGCTCCGAAGCAAAGAGTACCATCACTGCGGACAGCTGTAATGATGAATCCCACCTCGTCCATGTGAGCACATATCATGAGTTTCTTTTCAGGTGTCTTTTTGCCCTTTTTAAAGCATATAAGGCTTCCGAGCGGGTCGATACTGTACTCGCAAACGTCCTTTATTTTATCTATAATAAAATCTCTTACATCCTGTTCATCGCCTGATACGCCGTCTACAGCACACAGCTCTTTAAGAAGTTCTTTCATTATACGTCCCTCCTTATATAATCAGCAAGAAGCTTTGCGGTCAGCTCAACATCTCTCACATCTATGACCTCAACAGGTGTATGCATATTTCTGAGCGGTATCGAAACTGTACAGGTCTTAGCTCCGCAGCGATTAACTGAGTATCTGTCCGCATTTGTAGAAGTCATGCCGCTCATAACTTCGAGCTGATACGGTATCTCTGAGCTTTTTGCTGTATCGATAAGTCCGTCGGTTATCTCTCTTGAAAGTGACGGAGATATACCTATCATCGGACCTTTTCCGAGATAACCGCATTTATTTTCGTCCTCACCTATAGCATAGGCAAAGCTCACATCTACTGCTATGGCTATATCAGGGTCTATTTCAAATGCACCTATCTTTGCTCCACGCTCTCCAAGCTCCTCCTGAGTCGAAAAAATAACGGTCACATTATAGGCTGTTTCGCAGTTTTTGAGCATTTCAAGAGTACGAAGCAGAGCTGCAACTCCGCATCTGTCGTCGAGAGCTCCGCAGGTAATACGCTCGCCTGCTAAATCACGGCACTTCACGTCAAATGTGATATAGTCGCCGTAAGAGACTATCTTTTCAGCCTCTTCCTTAGACATACCAACGTCTATCGCTGTATCGTCAAAGCTCAGCACTTCACTGTCGCCGCTTGTAAGGTGCGGAGGAACAGAGCATACAACTCCCTTTATATCCTCTCTGCCGTGAACAACAACAGGCTGTGCCGGCAGAAGACGGCGGTCTATACCGCCAAGATTTCCCACCTTTATAAAGCCCTCTTCTGTAATATATGTAACTATCATACCTATCTGGTCGATATGTGCATCAAGTACAAGCGACTTCTTTTCTTCCGAAAACTTTCCGAATCTGCCGATAACATTTCCGTTCTTTATCTCAGCATCCGGACAATATGCCCTTAACATACCAAGTGCAAGTTCTGCTGCCGGCTCTTCATTTCCGGAAGCTCCATAGGCTTCAGAAAGCACTGTTATCATTTTTTTAAGTTCCATAGACCTATTTCCTTTCGATAATACACTAAATTACATTATATCACATAAAATCGTATATTTCAATAGCAAGTTGAATTGCTTTTACATATATGATCTCAGCAAAGTTTATCCATTCTGACACAAAATTGTAATCTTATTACAAAGTGGCTACAATCTGCAAAATATCTGCAAAAATAAGCTGTCAAATGTTGACGTAAAAAGGAAAAAATAGTATAATAAAATTACAACATATATTCAGGGCGGTATCACTGTCGAAAATGTCAGCCTATGCCGCCAATAAGGATGGTAAATGAAATGAAAACAAAAAGGAAAAAGGGCATTGCTCTGCTTCTTTCTGCAATGCTGATGACAGCACTGCCATCCTGTGCCTCTGAGGTAAGCCGCACTGACAGCTCCGGAGTTAAAAAACCCGCATGGCTCGGAGGCTCGGAACAAACAGAAGATGCCAGCTCCGAAAAACAGGATAGTGAAGAAGAGATACAGACAACTATAGTAACAACCACTGTGACCACTACAACTGTTACTACCACTACCACAACTCCTGTACTCAAGGGAAACCTCTACGACTGCAACGGAGAATTGCTGATGTACAGCGGTCAGAGACCTGACGGCTCAGAGGAAAGATTCACTAACGACAATAATAAAGTGTCATTCGCTAATATACTCAATAAATTGTCCTCAGGTTTTGATGAGACCTTCGAGGATGTCCTCAGAGACAAAAATCCGGAACCCGTAAACGGAAACGAAAAAGTCGGACGTTCCATACAGCTCACTCTTGACTCAAATGTCCAGAACGCTATTTACCAGTATATGGCGAACATGAATATAGTCGGTTCAGTAGTTGTTATGCGGAACGACGGCTCAATAATGTCTGAGGTCTCCTATCCTTCTTATGATCCTGATCTGTATTCGCAGGATCAGGATTATGGTGATACTCTCAGCTGGGGAGCTTTCTGCAATAAGGCTTTCCAGAATGCTACACCGGGTTCATGCTTCAAGATAATGTCAGAGGTCTTAGCCGCAAAGCACGGTATAACCTCCCTTTACGACGACGGAACTTGGATCGATGACGGAGCAACTATCGTCAACTGGGATCACGATACAAACTGGTCTTACCCTATAGCAGAACGCTCGCTGTACTCCGCTTTTGTAAATTCAAGCAATATCTTCTTCGCAAAAGCTTTCAATCAGATAGGTAAAGAACAGGTACTCAGCGACCTCGGAAACATCTTCAACTTTGGCCCGGGATATGAGATATACTGCGATTTTGGTTCACTCGAAAATAATATAGAGATATACTGCAACGACGACCTCAGACGAAGTGCTTTCGGACAGTCCTATGTAAGAACCTGTCCGATATACCTTGCCGCTCTCGGACGTGAAGCCGCTTTCGGTGATATGGTAAAGCCGTTCGTCATCAAAAACATAGTCGATACCAATGATTTCAACAAGGTCATTGAAGAGGGAAGCAAGCCTAACGAGGTCATCGGTTCGATACCTGAGGAGCTCCGTCAGGGACTGCTCGACGGTATGTCCGGAGTTGCCGGAAATCTCGGACTTTACGTCCCCGAAGGTTATCACCTTTTAGCTAAGACCGGTACAGCTGAGACCGGTTCAGGCGACTTCCTTTACATAACAGGCTGTGTAAAGAACAATAACGATAACGGCCAGAACGGTGCAACTGCAAGCAATTACAGCGACTACAGAGCAAACGGCGGTTCATATGTTATCGTAATGCAGATACAGAATCCTAAAGATCACAATTTCAGTTTTGCAAGCGAGTCCGCTCAGCTTTACAAAGGAATTATCGATATAGTTTTCAGTAATTGATAAAAAAGTCCGGAAGTTCACAGCTTCCGGACTTTTATTTATCTGTTTAAGATAATTATTTTCCCTTTTTTATGACTATCCTTCTTAGCAGACTCATGTCGAATCCGTCAACACTTCCGTCACTGTCAAGGTCAGCATTTTCAGCCTGTTCTGAAGTCAGCTCTGATCTGCACAACAGATAACTCTGCAATGCTACTACATCTGCTATAGATACATCCTTATCGAGGTTAATGTCACCTTTGAGTTTTTCCGGCTTCGGCTCTGTCTGAGTTATTTCAGCCATACTCGGCTCAACTCCGCCCCACCAGTCCCATGCATTTCCTTCACGGTACTTATTGGCAGCCTCAGCATTTGTCCATGTAAAAACGTTATCATAAAGGTGTCCCTCATCGTAATACCAGTGAGCAAGAGCGATTATCTCGTCAGGATAATTCTTATAGTAGCCGTCATTATCGCCTGTATAGTCGCACCAGCCGGTATTGAAGCCCTTCAAAGCTCCTCTTACAACTTGATAGCCTTCGAGCTTCTCCTGATTTATGCCTATCTCAATAAAATGAAGTATCTTTCTTATACCCATGTGATTTGAGATTATTGCATCATAGAAATTGGACTCATTGAATGTGTACTGGAACATTTCCGGTACATTGTCCTCTTTCATAAAAAGAGGATTACAGTCAGCAAAGGCAGTTACAGCAGTCTGGAGAGTACCGTAAGCGTGTGCCGAACTTACTCCGAATCCCTCAGAAAAAGCAGTCTCTATATCAGCTCCGTCACCGTTACCGCCAAGTGTGGACTCCCTTGTTCCGATACCGAGGAAAAGTGCATAAACCTTCTCTCTTTCCGGCTGACCAAGACGTACAGAGATAAGGTCCCAGTGTTCATCTATCTCCTTGTAAAGAGCATACTTTACTTCCTGAACAGACATCTTATGATTTATCGCACGTATTTCAGCTGCTGACGCATCTGCCGGAGTATTTCTCTCTCCATAGTTGAAAGGATTTCCTACTCCCTCTTCCTGAACATTTCTTGAAGCATCATGTGCTATTGTATCAGATGCAGCTGATGAAAACGGAACGAGCTGGCATACAAGAACAGCTCCGGCAGCAATTATGCTGCATATTTTTCTAAGTTTCATTTTATACACCTCAGAAGTTGGAACCGTTCCAGCCCCACTGGTCAGTACTTGTATACTTCACGTATATCCTGTCTGATGAAATGCCAAGCTTATCTGTAAGAGTGCCTGTTATATGGCTTGTAAGAGTTACAAGGGCATTGTCGGAAGCTTTGCCGAATATGCTTACCTCTACCATTGCGGCAGGTGCTTTGTCTCCTTTGAACCAAAGAGCGTATTCCGGCTGTATTCCTACCATGAGCCAGCCTTCGGACTTTCCTGGAATATCAGTTATTGCAAGTCCCATAGCAGTTTTTATTGCTTCCTGCTTATCCGGTGAAACAGGTACGTTTGTTTTGATGTCGATGAATGGCATAAAATGACCTCCTTGAATTTTTTCTTAATTATATCATGTTTTTATCTAAATTGCAATAGGCTGTTCCTGTTAAATATCAACAATCAGTCAGTACTTCAATATTGACGTTATATGGTCATTTTCACACTTGACCTTTGCTATACAATGTGTTATAATATGTGATGTAGAGAATAAACAGCCGGAATAGCCGGCAAAAGGAACAAATATAAATGAAATTGATCAGTTTTGCAGTTCCCTGCTACAATTCTCAGGACTACATGAGAAGGTGCATCGATTCGCTTCTGCCAGGCGGAAACGATATTGAGATCATTATAGTTGATGACGGTTCTACAGATTCAACTTATGAAATAGCAGAGGAATATCAAAAGAAATATCCGGATATTATAAGAGTAATACACAAATCCAACGGCGGACACGGTTCAGCTGTAAACAGCGGACTTGCTGCTGCAAAAGGACTTTACTTCAAAGTTGTTGACAGCGATGACAGACTTGAAAGGCCTGCATATCTGAAAGTACTGAAAATACTGAAAAAATATGCGTATACCGGAAAAACTCTCGATCTGCTAATAAGCAATTTTTTCTATGACAACAAAGACGAGAACACAAAAACTACGATGCGATACAGGAGCTTTCTTCCTAAAAACCGTATTTTCGGCTGGAAGGACATTGGTATCCCACTGAAAGGAAGCTACATACTGATGCATTCTGTAGTATACAGAACTCAGCTCCTGCGTAAATGCAGACTTGTGCTTCCCGAAAACACTTTCTATGTGGACAATCTTTTCGTCTTCAAACCTATGCCTTACGTAAAGACTATGTATTACCTCGATATGGACTTCTATGACTACATAATCGGCAGAGAAGACCAGTCCGTAAGAGAAGACGTTATGATCTCACGTATAGATCAGCAGATCAGAGTTAATAAGGAAATGTACCGCTTTTTCTCTGAAAATTATGACAGGATAACAGCTTCCCGCAAAAGAGCAAGGTATATGCTGAACTATCTTGAAATAATAACGGCAGTATCCTCTATAATGCTGATACGCTCCGGTACAAAAGACCATATAGCTAAAAAAGACGAGCTATGGCAGTACATGAAAGAACGTGACAGAAGAATATACAGAAAGCTCCGTATATCGGTGCTTGGTATAGGACTTAACCTCCCCGGAAAATGGGGACGCTCTATCGCATCCGGAGTTTACAGCGTATTCCGGAATATTTGGAAATTCAACTGATGATGAATGGAGATGTATGGATGAATAAAAAATTTTTCTTGCATAAGCTCTTTATCGTAGCTCCCATGCTTATCTACATGGTGGTATACCTTGTATGGTTTGGTGCGGTCGAAAAAACCGACTACTCCCGCTGCACTGAGATACACTGTGTATTCGATGATATGATACCATTCTGCGAGTTCTTTATAGTCCCCTATCTGCTGTGGTTCATTTTCGTTGCAGCAGGTATCATTTATCAGCTCTTCGCCGACGAAAGACGATTCGCCGAACTATGTATGGTACTTATATCCGGCATGACCATATTCCTTATAATATCAACCATATTCCCGAACATCCTTCACCTCCGTCCCGATACACTTCCCCGTGACAATATGTTCAGCAGAATGGTCGAAAAGCTTTACGCAACTGATACTCCGACCAATGTTATGCCAAGCATCCACGTATATAATACACTTGCAATAATGGCAAGCCTGCTTCGCTCAAAAGGAAAGATCGCAGCTATGCCGGCAGTAAAGATACCCTGTCTGATACTTTCAGCATCTATAATCCTTGCAACTATGTTCCTGAAACAGCATTCAGTACTCGATGTAACCGCAGCTACCCTGATGTTTATCATTTGTCAGGGCGTATTCGGAACTATCTTCGGAAACGATTACAAAAGAACCGGTTATCAGAAAGGCGATACAATAACTACATAAAGCAAACAGCACCTCGGACACAATGTCAAAGGTGCTGTTTTTTAATTATTCTTCTTCAGCTTCTGTTGTTATTTCAGCTTCTTCGTCCTCTTCATCCTCTGAATCAGAACCATAGATCTTATCAAAATCAACAACTGTATATGAATCTACTTTTGAAAGCTCGAAAGAAAGTTTATGTCCATCAGACTCTTCAGAATAGCAAAGCTTACCGTCTTTTATCTCTAATACCATGTCAGCTTCTTCTTCAGTGCTGTCTTCATCTTCTTTGTCTTCAGACTCAGCATCACTTTCATTGCTTTCATCTTCTTCAACATATTCACCTAATGTAAGCTTATCGCCGTCAACAGTCCACTTAGCAACCATTTCCTCTTCCACATTATCAACAGGGTTCCAGCCTATAGCTTTTCCGTCTTCTCTGAGCTCAAACTGAAGAGCAACAGCTATCGGGACATCTTTAGATAATGTAGTTTCTTCCGTATCATCCATAACATACTTAGTAACTTCCCACTTACCTGTTAAATTACTTCCCTTGCTGCTCTTACTGCTTTCACTGCTGCTGTCATCCTTGCCGCAGCCTGCAAATGCACATATACCAAGCATAAGAGCTGCTGATAAACTTATAAGTTTTTTCATAGAAATACTCCTTTTTAATAAGTTAAACTGACTCTCCGGAAGTATAAAAGTCATACAGGAAGAGCAGTATTAAAATAACATTTCTATTTTAGCATATTTTCCATACTGATTTCAAGACATTATAAAAAACATCGCACCGAAATACAGTCATCAATAAATGTGTTTTTTGGTAATTTTGCTTTAACTGACTCAAAAAAATTTTCAAAAACCTCTTGACAAACTCAATTTCATAGTGTATAATTTAATTGAACTCAATCGAATTGAGTTTCTTAATACTAAGGAGGTCAAACATATGAATATTTATGATTTCAGTGTAAAAGATGCTAAGGGCAACAAAGTCGACCTTTCAGACTACAGAGGAAAAGTTCTTCTTATAGTAAATACTGCCACTGGCTGCGGATTTACTCCTCAGTATGAGGGACTTCAGGATCTCTATGAAAAATATCAGGAAAAAGGCTTCGAGATTTTAGATTTTCCATGCAACCAATTCGCCGGACAGGCTCCCGGAACAGAAGAAGAAATAGTCGACTTCTGCCAGTCCAGATACGGTGTGACATTCAGACAGTTCGCTAAAATAGAAGTAAACGGTAAAAACGAAGCTCCGCTGTACACTTTTCTGAAAAAACAGAAAGGCGGACTGCTCGGAGATAATATAAAATGGAATTTCACAAAATTCCTCGTTGACAGAGACGGTAATATCATCGAACGCTTTGCTCCGACAGCAAAACCAGAAAAGCTCGATGAAAAAATAAATAACTTGCTTTAATTTCAGGAGGTATCATTATGGATTACACTTATAACACAAAGAGCGTATGTGCTCAGCAGATCAGTTTCCACATTGAGGGAAATGTTATAACAAATGTATCATTCTTAGGAGGATGCAACGGTAACCTCAAAGCTATATCTAAGCTCATTGACGGCTGGACAGTCGAGCAGATAGAGGAAAAACTCAAAGGCAATACCTGCGGAAGAAGACCAACTTCATGTGCAGATCAGCTTGCTTTAGCTGTACGTGCTGCTTACAATGAAGTGCAGAACAGCAACTGATATGGCTGATAAATACGACGGATTAAAGCTTGAAAACCAGATATGCTTTCCGCTTTACGCCTGCTCAAGAGCTGTTATAAAAAAGTACCACCCTTACCTCTCAGCTATCGATCTGACGTACACTCAGTATATAGCTATGCTCGTTTTCTGGGACGAAAAAAAGATAAGCGTTAAGGAACTTGGCTCTAAACTTTTCCTTGATTCGGGTACTCTTACGCCTGTGCTCAAAAGTCTTGAATCCAAAGGACTTGTTAAACGCTACAGAAGCTCCGAGGATGAGCGTGTACTGCTGGTCGAGATAACAGAAGCCGGTGAACTGCTAAAGGAAAAAGCTGCTGATATTCCAGCTAAAATCGGCGGATGCGTCAGGCTTGAACCCGAAGAAGCAAAGGAGCTTTACAGGATACTCTATAAACTGCTTAGCAAAGAAGATTAAAAAGGTTGCAGAGAAAATTCTCTGCAACCTTTTTTTGTTATCATCCCATAGGTCTTGGAATAGCCTGTTTTATCAGCATACGACGCATAAGCACCATATCAAATCCGTCGACAATACCGTCCATATTCATATCAGCAAATCTGAGCTGAGTATTGCAGAATCTTGTTCTTCTGAGCATCTGCTTGTTTATCAGGACAAGGTCTGCGATATTTTTTTCAGAATCGAAATTAACGTCACCTGAATCTATGAAGTCGCTGAAACACGATGCGGCAGGATCAACAATACCGTTTGTTACTTTGAATACACGCTCGTAATAACTCTCTTTAAAAGAATTTGAAGCAACTTCAACATAGCCGTCATCCTCCGAAAGGGAAATGAAGCAGAACTGTTTATACTTTTCTATTTTGCTGACATCTGACGTATCACTGTCGCCGTCCACTAAATACTCCGGAGCTTCAACCTTAGTTATAGAAGCTATATCGCCTATTCCGCTTATTTTCAGGTAGTCACCGTCAGTTATTTTTACATTTTCAGGCATTACAGCACAAATATTTGAGACCACCATATCACCGTTTTTTATGTGCTGATTGCATACATAAGTCCAGTCCACCATAATTCTGTTAGGGTCAAGACAATTGTATACAAGCTTCAGGTAATCAGCATTTTCCATTTCATTGATCGACTCACTGTAGCTGAAACAGCCCAGATCGTCATTATGAGAAGCAAGTTTTTCAGCAATATCCTTATCACGGTATCTTGTTTCTCCGATATAATTTACAGTAAGATATGGAGAGCTGCTCTTCTTTACATAGTAATTTCTGTATACCGGATAAAAATAGTGACAGTGAGTATTTCCGACCTTTACTATAGCTTCAGTCGATGTTACGATAGTTACAACGTAAACACCTTCATCCCAAGGAGTGAAAACGCTTGCAGCTCCTTTATTAACAAGGCTATATCTTGACTCAGAGCTTACTATTATCTTATCTACACAGCCTATATAGTCAATATTATTCAGGAAGTAGATATTTTTTCTGTCAAAATACTTTTCGTACTTGAATCCCTCCGGATAAGCTTCTATCATTGCATTTTCCTGATAAACGTTCTTTGGTTCAAGAACTAAATTACCGGGGAATTCCAAATTATTGCTGCCGAATACTTTTCCGTTTTCATTAACTTTAAGATTATCCATTACGACCGTTCTTTCAGTATTGTCACCATATATATATGGAATTGCCTCACCCGGGGAAGTGAATTCTATTATAGAATAAAATATATAGTAATCCTTATTATTCTTATCATAGCATTTTCCGGATTTTAGTACATTGTATTCAGCATCGCCTTCTATCTTGAATCCGGTCACATTTATCCCCTGACTATACAAGCTTTCGTAATATGAATTATAGTCATAATCAGGTCCGGCATCCATCATAGGTTCAGGTTCAATATAGCTCGGACTTACCAGGATACATTCATTTCCATAGCAAAAACAAGCTCCCATGTGCCATGAAGAATTTAGGATATATGATAGCTGATCGTAGTCTTCTACATCAACTACATCAGATATTTTGTATCTTGACATTGCCTTCTCAAAATTGAAGCTGTATGTTTTTTTAGTTTTATCCTGCTGATAAGTAACATTCAGCTCGCCCTCTGTCTGAGCATCTGCTGTTATAAGGCAGCAGTTATAAAAGCACTCTCTGTTATCATATATACATATAACATCGCTTTCTCTTATCCGCTCAA
Source organism: Ruminococcus sp. (assembly GCA_017441505.1). Taxonomy (GTDB): domain Bacteria; phylum Bacillota; class Clostridia; order Oscillospirales; family Ruminococcaceae; genus Ruminococcus. The sequence continues at coordinate 39,817 of JAFRXL010000034.1, read as the reverse complement.
TGTCCATAAGATGTCCACGGGATGTGTGTATCTCCTGATACGAAACACCATTCAATTTTGAAAGTGAATATTCGCCTTCATCCGGTGCAAGTACTACAGCTATGTCATCAACATAAGTCTCCTGAAAGCCATAGTCTTCTACAAGATTGATTATGAGTATCTGATTGCCTGATCTTATACAATCGCCGTAATCTACTGAAAGCTTACACACAGTATTAAAGTCGGTGAGGTCGTACTGACTGAAATCAATATCAGCTTCAACAGTCTGTACTTCATACGCATACGCAGACTGTTCATGCAGATATGGTGTCACAGGGATATAAGCTCCTATAGCGGCGACTGCTGTGAGAATGGCTGCTGCTTTTTTCAAAATGTTCATAATAAATGCTCCTTTCACTTTAAATCGTTTATCCTGTCACGCAGTTCCTGTAGAGATACGCTATCTCTTCCACGGCCTACGCAATAATACATACCGTTCCGGTAAACAAATTTGCTGTTATCAGTTCCGTCAAATAATCTGTAGGCTTCTGAATTATTATCCTTTACAAGGAAATAGATATAGTAATCACCCTCTTTAGCTATAGTAGTATTTCCGCCGGGCTCGTAATAAGTGCCGTTAGGGTCGATGTCGGGTCTGTATTCAGACATTGGCATATAACCTCCGTCAGCATATACAGATATGCGGTCATAATAGTTCATATCACCGTAATACGGCTCCATTATAGTAACATTCTCCTGAGTGGTGAGCTTTCCGTTTATCTTCGTAAATATAACTTCGTCAACCTCCGCAAGAAGGATAAGATCAGAATGTCTTATCATATTATCCAGACTTGGCGGAACATCGCCGTCTGTTACCGGAGGGTCCTCTGTTCCCTTGTTATTTGAAAGCTGGTCTTCAGTATAAATTCGTCCTTTTATATCATATCTTACAGGCGGTTCAACTGTATGATCACCGCCTGTTCCGGCTGGCTCGATAACACTTGGAACCAGTGGATCAGTTGGTTTATCTGAAGCAGCTGTAGTTACGTTATTTCGTGTAATTGTAGTAACTATCGTAGTTCTTGCAGGAGGAATACGTGTCGCTTTCGCTGTTGTAACAATTCCGGAGGGCTTTTTTGTTGTCTTTGCAGCAGTTGTTCTTGCCGGATGAGTAGTTCTTCCGTGGACTGTTGAAGTCCCTCTGACCTTTCCTGTAACTTTTGCTGTAGAGGTAACTGTGTTTTTGCTGCCACCGCCTTTAACTGTCGTTACTGTTGTGTTAGCATTAACTCCGCTTACTGTGCTAATGGTAGTTGTATAGGAGTCCTGAGGAGGAGCGGAGGTAGTTTCTATGGTTGACTCCTCCTCAGGTGTATATGTTGTCGTTTCAGAATTAACTGATGCTGTTTCCTCATTCTTGCGGTATTTGCCTGTATCTGTAAGATCACCTATATTGCCTATGATACCTATAACAGCTATTACAAGGCAAGCTGCCAGACTGTATCTCAAAACGGCAGGCATCCTCTGGAAAAGTACGATACCAGGGCGTTTTTTCGTATTCTCTTTCTTTAATAATTCTTCGATAAATTCGTTGCATTTTTCCGGCTCGGGAATATCAAATGCACGCTCCAGAGCCTCTCTTTCTTTATTATTCATACCGTACCCTCCTTTCCAAGTTCATTTCGCAGAGCAGAGAGTATTCGTTTGAGCTTTCGGCTGAGTGCAAATCTTGAAATGCCGTATATTGCGGACATAACGCTCAGCGGCTCATTATTTATGTATCTGAGCAGAATCAGCTCTCTGTCTTCAGGCGGCAGCTTGTTCAATGCGTCGTGAAGGGAAATATCATCGACAAGCTTATCACCGTCTGCACTTCTGTCCGGAATATCTTCCGGCAGTTCATCCGGAGACTGACTTCTGAAATGGTCAAGACAAAGATTTCCGGCAATGGTATATAAAAGCTGAAGTTCCTTGTCAAGCCCCTTATATTCGGGATGTTCAATAAATCTTAGGAAGGTTTCCTGCGTGATGTCCTCCGCTGTTTCACGATTCTTCACACGCAGATAGCAATAACGATATATTTTTTTATATTTGTCTTGTAAGTCAGCTGACACGTTATGAACCTCCCTTCATAAACTATAACGAAATAAATTGAAAAATGTGCGGATGCAAATTGTAAACTTTCTGTGAACATTATTCATGGACTTTTTCTATGCTCCTGAATCGTTTCGGACTTACTCCATAGTACTTTCTGAATACCTTTCCGAAATAACTTATGTGATTGAAACCGCTTGTAATGCAGACCTCGGTTATCTGCATATCGGTAGTTAATAACAGCTCAGCGGCATTTATGAGCCTGTACTCGTTAAGGTAATTTATCGGCTTTTTACTTATTATATTCCGGAAACACCGGAAGCACTCGCTTTTGCTTATATTAGCTGAACGGGCAATGTCCTCGACAGTGAGTTCACTCTGAAAATTCTCATGTATATATGAGAGCATTTTTTTAAGCCTGTTCTCAGCAAGAGTGGAATTATTATCATCTTCTTTATCTTTTTCAATTACCTTCACATTTGCAGATAATTCGTACCATATTTCTGCAACAGTATTTCTCGCTTTTAGTTCATATCCCCATTCACGGTCCTGAGAATCCTCAAAAAGCCTGCGGATATACGAAAGAATCCTTCCCTGCCACGGAATATCCGGAACAAGCTTCATCCCTCTGAGAGCTTTGTCAGACAGAAACGGGGCTATATATTTATCGTAAATGAGATCAGAACCACAGCCGCCGATAAATTCCGGCATAAAGCATATAGTAGCCATATGAGGATTACAGCCGTTTATCGGATGCTCCATGTGCATAGTATTGGAATTTATGAAAAATCCCTCACCTGCGTTGACCTCTATCGCAATATCGTTCATATGACATTTAACAGCTCCGGATAAGACTACAGCAAATTCAAATTCCGGATGCCAATGCCAGTCGATGATATTGTTCACATACCACGAAAAATTATTTTCATATATCCTCATAGGGAACTGCGGAGTACCATGCAAAACAGCTTCCCTGTACTTTTCCGGTCTGATATTACCTTTTCCTGACGGTACAAAATCGTTCAAAATTTCACCTCGCTGGCATTTTTGTTATAATACTCGCTTGTATTCTGATAGAATATTTCCACAATTAATGTTATCATTATATCATAAGTATAAAAATACGTCAATAATATAAAGAGTTTTTCAACAGTCAACATGGCAAAAAGTTGAATTTTTACGAAAGGAGTTATTGAAATGAAAGTTTCAGACGGTTACTGGCTCAGTAAACCGGGATATAATGTAAGCTATGCTACGCAGATATACGACATAGAAGCTGACGAAACTTCGGTTACCGCCTATGTCACTCAACATTGGATAGAAAACAGAGGAATGACACTTGGCGGTCCTATGCTGACCGTAAGATTTACTTCCACACTCGAAAACAGCATAAAAGTTTCTATCGAGCATTTCTCAGGTACTTTGAATAAATCCCCTTCATTTGAACTTCACGAGGAGACTGATTTCAAGCCTGTTATAAAAATAACCGGTGACGGTCACTATGAACTCATCTCTGGAAAAACTTCCGTAAAAATAGGAAAATTAGGCTGTGAATGGGAAAATTCCTTCTGGTATGACGGCAAATTGCTGACAAAAAACGGCTGGCGTACTACCTCGTATATCGAAGAAGATGCGTGGCTGAACAGTAAGCGTCTTGAGTACGAAACAGGGGTCCGCACATTTTCAAGGTCTGATACATTTGAAAAAAACTATGTGCGTGAGATGCTGAACATCTCTGTTGGTGAGTATATCTACGGATTCGGCGAAAAATTCTCCGCTTTTGTGAAGAACGGTCAGACTGTTGACATATGGAATAATGACGGCGGCACCTGCTCTGAACAGAGCTACAAATCCATACCTTTTTTCGTTTCTTCACGCAACTACGGAGTGTTTGTTGATCATCCGGAAAAAGTCACTTTTGAAGTTGCAAGTGAAAACGTTTCTAAAACAGCTTTTTCTGTTCAGGGGCAGCGTCTTGAATACTTTATTTTCGGCGGCAGCTCAGTAGCAGAGGTGCTCGAACGGTACACCGACCTTACCGGTAAGCCTGCACTTCCTCCTGCCTATTCATTCGGACTATGGCTCTCGACCTCATTCATCACCAACTACGATGAAAAAACTGTTAATTCATTCATAGACGAAATGGAGCACAGAGATATTCCACTCGATGTCTTCCACTTCGACTGCTTCTGGATGAAAGAGTTTGAGTGGTGCAGCTTTGAATGGGACAAAAGAATGTTCCCTGACCCACAGAAAATGATAGCCCGTCTTAAAGAAAAGGGACTGAGGATATGCGTCTGGATAAACCCGTATATCGGACAAAAAGCCCGTGTATTCAGGGAATTATGTGATAAAGGATATTTCTTGAAAAACAAGGACGGCTCGGTTTACCAAAGCGATATGTGGCAGCCGGGTATGGCTATCATCGACTTCACTAATCCCGATGCAAAAAACTGGTACGCTTCTAAAATAAAAGAGCTCACTAAAATTGGAGTTGACGCAATAAAAACCGACTTCGGTGAACGTATCCCGACTGATGTTGTCTACTATGACAACTCCGACCCGTACAAAATGCACAACTACTATTCATACCTGTATAACAAGACTGTTTTTGACGCTCTTAAAGATGCTCAGGGTATGAACAATGCCTGCCTTTTCGCTCGTGCGGCAACTGCCGGCTGTCAGCAGTTCCCTGTACATTGGGGCGGTGACTGCTTCTCAGACTACAGCTCAATGTGGGAAACATTACGTGGCGGACTTTCTTTGTGTCTGTCAGGATTCGGATTTTTCTCCCACGATATATCCGGATTTGAAGCAAAGGGAACTCCAGACCTCTATAAACGCTGGACCGCTTTCGGTCTTCTTTCCACACATTCACGCTATCATGGCAGCAGCTCCTACAGAGTCCCTTGGAACTTCGATGAGGAAAGCTGCGATGTAGCACGTCACTTCGTGAAACTGAAAGGCAGACTTATGCCGTACCTTTTCTCGAATGCCGTAAATACTCACATTACCGGTATCCCCATGATGCGTGCAATGGTGGTAGACTTCGGATATGACCGCTCCGCACTTACTGTTGATACTCAGTATATGCTTGGTGATACACTGTTGGTAGCTCCGATACTGCGTGAGGACGGCTGCTGTGAATTCTACCTCCCTACAGGCGGTATATGGACTGATATACAGTCAGGAGAGGAGTTGAGCGGCGGAAGCTGGTACTCACATAAATATAACTACTTTGGTCTGCCGCTGTATGCCAAGCCGAATTCAATCATAGTTTTCGGCGACTATAAAGGTCACGCAGAATACGACTATGCAAACAATATGGAGATAGTCATATACGGTCTTGACGACGGCAATTCCGCAGAAACAAAGGTCTACAGCAAAGATGCTGAGCTTGCTGCTGATATAAAAGCCGAGAGATCAGGCAGCAAAATATACCTCACTGTTTCCGGTACTGACAAGCCTTTCACTGCAAGAAGTGCTCAGGGACTTGAAATTATCATAAAATAAAAACAGACCCTTTCCTTTGATCCGGAAAGGGTCTTTATTGTGCTTAATCAGACTTCTGCTCTGTTTCCATACATTTTTTCATAGTAATTCTGGTATTCGCCTGAAATGATAGTCTCCCACCATTCCTTATTCTCCAGATACCACTTGATAGTCTTTTTGATACCGTCCTCAAACTTTGTCTCAGGCAGCCAGCCGAGCTCGTTGTGGATCTTTGTAGGGTCGATAGCATAACGCATATCATGACCCTTTCTGTCCTCAACGTGAGTTATAAGTGACTCCGGCTTGCCAAGTTCCTTACAGATAAGCTTAACAATATCGATGTTCTTCATTTCGTTATGTCCGCCGACATTGTATACCTCGCCGACTTTGCCCTTGTGAATGATAAGGTCGATAGCACGGCAGTGGTCCTCAACATAGAGCCAGTCACGGACATTAAGTCCCTCACCGTATACAGGCAGCGGCTTATCGTTGAGTGCATTTGCTATCATAAGAGGTATGAGCTTTTCAGGGAAGTGATATGGTCCGTAGTTATTTGAACATCTTGAGATAGTCACAGGGAGTCCGTAAGTTCTGTGGTAAGCGAGCACGAGCAAGTCAGCTCCGGCTTTTGATGAGCTGTAAGGGCTGCTTGTATGGATAGGTGTTGTCTCAGTAAAGAAAAGGTCAGGACGGTCAAGCGGAAGGTCGCCGTAAACTTCATCTGTACTTACCTGATGATAACGCTGTATACCGTACTTGCGGCAGGCATCCATAAGCACCTGTGTTCCGAGGATATTGGTCTGAAGGAATATCTCAGGATTCTCGATAGAGCGGTCAACATGAGACTCAGCTGCAAAGTTGACCACAATATCCGGTTTTTCCTCCTCAAAAAGCTTGTAAATCGCTTCTCTATCACATATATCTATTTTCACAAATCTGAAATTAGGGTTATTCATAACGGGTTCAAGGGTAGAAAGGTTACCGGCATAAGTCAACTTATCAAGGCATACTATCCTGTAATCAGGATAAGTATTGAGCATATGGAATACAAAATTTGCACCGATAAAACCTGCACCGCCTGTTACAAAAACGTTCATATTATATCTCCCATCTTTTATAATGATTCTCTCAAAAAATATATTGAAAATTTTTCATACATTTTTATTATACCATATTCCAAATAAAAAGTCCAGTACTGATATAATATTCACAATAAGATTAATAACTCCTCACAAAAAAGCACAGTCATAAAGGCTGTGCTTTGTGATTTTATTTCAAAACCGACTCGTGTATAGCGAAATGTTTCGGTATACCGTGCTCTGTCACTAACTGGAGGTCGCCCTGTATAAGCGGCATGAAGTAGTCTATTGCGAAATCCCTTATATTATTTCCTGCTGAATTTATGTATTTTCTTGGCAGCGGCTTTTCGTTGTTTGCTATCTCATTTGCAGCAGCAGTATCTATAACTACTGTATAAGGAGTATCAGAAACTCTCTTGAATACCATTACTTTTCCGGTATTTCCTTCAAGTGCACAACGAACTCCGGCTGCACCTATAGCTTCAGCCTCGTCAATATCGGTCTTTGAGCCTACGTGAGATGAACAACGCTGCATAACATTGAGCTCGACTGAACGAACCTTGCAGCCTATCTCGTTTCTGACTATTTCTTCAAGATATTTGCCTATACCAGACAGATACTTGTGACCAAAGTTATCCACAACTCCGGACTGAACTCCCTCAGGAACTTCAATACCTTCTGACACTGCCACGATAACTGCCTTATGCTTGGACATTTCCTGTCTTACATCAGCAAGGAATCTTTCAAGCGAGAATTTTATCTCCGGCACATATACAAGATGCGGAGCAGTCTCACCCATAGCGTGAAGAACCGCACTTGAAGCTGTGAGCCAACCTGCGTGACGTCCCATTATCTCAACGATAGTAACAGACGGGATGCTGTATACGATACTGTCACGGGTTATCTCGTGCATAGTAGTTGCAACGTACTTTGCAGCTGAGCCAAATCCAGGGGTATGGTCTGTTATGCAAAGGTCGTTGTCGATAGTCTTAGGGATGCCGATTATCTTTACATCAAGTCCCTGTTCATAGACGTACTCAGAGAGCTTGTTAACAGTATCCATAGAGTCGTTTCCGCCGATATAGAAGAAAGCTCCTATATTTCTCTGCTTGAAAGTATCAACTATCTTCTTGTATACTTCTTCATCTTCTCTCCAGTCCGGAAGCTTATATCTGCAAGAACCAAGAACTGTTGAAGGAGTCTGTCTGAGAAGCTCTATATCTGCATTTGTAAGTATCATTGATTTCATATCAACAAGATGATTGTCGATGATACCCTCTATTCCGTTTATCGAACCGAATATAGCATCAATTTTTGGAACTTTGAGTGATTCCTTAAAAACACCTACAAGTGAAGCATTAATTGCACAAGTCGGACCGCCTGACTGTGCTACAGCAATATTGATCATATTTTTCCCTTTCATTATGTCGTATTTTCAAGCTTTATATCCATTAGGATTATTCTTCTGCCAGTTCCATGTATCACGGCACATATCAGCAAGAGTCTTTTCAGTCTTCCAGCCGAGTATCTTCAGAGCCTTATCTGCATTTGCATAGCTTTCAGGAAGGTCACCGGGTCTTCTGTCACCGTAAACGTGGTTTATCTTTATGTCATTGACTTTCTCAAAAGTCTCGACTATTTCAGTAACGCTGTAAGGAGTGCCTGTACCGAGGTTGAATACCTCAACACCGTCATGTCCGAGGATGTAATCTATAGCCTTAACGTGACCCTTAGCGAGGTCTACTACATGGATATAGTCACGGCGGCAGGTACCGTCCGGAGTATCATAATCCTTGCCGAATATAGTGAGCTTTTCACGTCTGCCAACTGCTACCTGAGCTACATACGGCATAAGGTTATTAGGGATACCCTGTGGGTCCTCACCTATCTTACCGGACTCATGTGCTCCGATAGGATTGAAATATCTGAGAAGGACAACTGAAAGCTCACTGTCAGCTTTAGCAGCATCTTCGAGTATCTGCTCCATCATTACCTTAGTCCAGCCGTAAGGGTTAGTGCAGGTACCTCTCTTCATTTCCTCTGTATATGGTACAGGATTTTCTTCGCCATATACAGTCGCACTTGACGAGAATATTATATTCTTCACTCCGTACTTCTCCATACATTCAAGGAGAGAAAGAGTTGTATCGATATTATTTCTATAGTAAAGCACCGGCTTTGCTACTGATTCACCAACAGCTTTAAGTCCGGCAAAATGTATAACAGCGTCAATGTCATTTTCGCTGAATACTGCTTCCAGCTTATCTTTGTCCTTAATGTCGACTTCGTAAGTTTTTACGGATTTTCCGGTTATTTCTTCAACTCGTTTCACAGCTTCCGGACAGCTGTTTGAATAATTATCTGCGATAACAACTTCATAGCCTGAATTCAGAAGTTCTACCGCTGTATGGGAGCCGATATATCCTGCTCCTCCTGCAAGCAATATTTTTTTCATAGTAACCTCACAATCTGCTTTTTTCAAAGCACAATTCCTATGATAATATTATAATTCAATATGGGGGCTTTGTCAAGCGGACATATCAAAATGAGCATACCCCCTATTTGGATATGCTCATATTTCTTATAATTCTCTCTCAGCCATATCAAGTGCCGAAGCAATAACAGCATCCATATCGTAATACTTATATTCACCGAGTCTTCCGCCGAATATCATATTCTGCTCTTTATCAGCAAGCTTTTTGTACTCAGCATAAAGAGCACCATTTTTCTCGTCATTGACCGGATAATATGGTTCATCGCCCGGCTTCCACTCAGAGCTGTACTCACGGCTTATAACGGTCTTAGGAATATCATTTCCGTCCTTATTCTTACCAAATTCAAACCATTTATGCTCGATTATACGAGTCCACGGAGTTTCACGGTCAGTATAGTTCACAGCTGCATTTCCCTGATAATTAGGAATATCAAGAAGCTCGTTTTCAAAACGTACTGAACGGTATTCAAGTGTACCGAGGCTGAAATCAAAGTAAGCATCGATAGGACCTGTATATACGACCTTATCAGCCAGTGCATCAAGCTCCTGCTTGTTTTTAAGGTAATCGGTATCAAGTCTTACTTCAATACCATCGAGCAGATTTTCTACCATTTTTGTATATCCGCCAACCGGTATTCCCTGATAGAGTGCATTGAAATAGTTATTATCAAATGTAAGACGAACAGGGAGTCTCTTTATAATAAATGAAGGAAGCTCCTTGCAGTCACGTCCCCACTGCTTCTCGGTGTAGCCCTTTATGAGCTTTTCGTAGATGTCACGTCCAACCAGACTGATAGCCTGCTCCTCAAGATTCTTCGGCTCACCTTTTATCTCCTTACGCTGCTCCTCTATCTTAGCAGCAGCCTCCTCAGGAGTAACAACTCCCCACATCTTATTGAAGGTATACATATTGAAAGGAAGCGAATAGAGCTCGCCTTTATAATTTGCTACAGGAGAGTTTGTGAAGCGGTTGAACTCTGCAAACTTAGTTATATACTCCCAGACCTTCTTATTATTGGTGTGGAAAATATGAGCTCCATACTTGTGGACATTTATTCCCTCAACGTCCTCTGTGTAAACGTTTCCGGCAATATGCGGACGCTTTTCAACGACAAGCACTTTCTTTCCTGCATTTACTGCTTCATGAGCAAATACAGCACCATAAAGTCCTGCTCCGACTATAAGATAATCATATTTCATTTTCATCGCTCCTTTAAAAACGTTTTTTGATCTTTCCAATTACCTGTTCAAAGATCTCATTAACAAGCTTTTCTTTTAATATGAGAAGTGTCACTCCGTATAATCCGAAGAAAATAACCGAAGATATAAGAAGTGTAAGGAAGCTGCCGAGTCCCAGCCAAAGTACCCACACTGAACCAAGCGAGCCGGCTGCTATCGCCGCTAATATCTTGAAATAGTGTATTTTTTTCAGATCTTCCGAAAGCTGATCTTTAAGTGCGTTATACTGATAAGCAAGGACTACAAATTCAGCTACAAGTGTACCTATCGCTGCACCTGATGATGCCATAAACGGTATCAGTACCGCATTCAGTGCCAGATCAACTACAGCTCCGGCGATCTCGGAGTATAGAACTACTTTTTCCTTTCCAAGCGGTACAAGCACCTGTATTCCGGTGATATTTGAAAGACCTATCAGTATAAGCGTCGGCATTATAAGCTGCATAGGCACTATAGAATCGTAAAAATTCTTACCCGAAAGGAAGAGTATTCCTGCTTTTGCAAACATGATAAAGTATACAGTAAGCGGAGTTGCAATGAGCATAACAAAATTCAGAGCTTTTCTTGTTATCTTTCTGAACTCCTCGGTCTTTCCCTGCTGTATATAATAAGATACTCTCGGAAGAAGAACTGTTCCAAGCGAGGTAACGACACTTACCAGTATGACTTTTATCTTGACAGCCGCATTGTAGTAACCTACATCATCGTCTGTTTTCATAAAGCCGAGCATTACAGTATCAAGGTGAGTATATATAGTCGTCGCACAAGCCATTGCGAAAAATACTGCTACCGCTTTAAGATGCTGACGATAATTGTAGTTCCCCACAGGCTTCATGCTTATATACTTATGAACATGGATAAAGTTGAATATATTTGAAGCTGATGCTGCAAGTATGGATACTGCTCCGTATATCTGATAATCGCCTTCATGTCTTACAAACATAAACATAGAAAGCAACGCTATGAACTTGAAGATTATCGATCTAACAGTGATATACGCATACTGCTCAAGAGCTTTATACAGCCACTCCATTCCTATTGTATTGAATAATATCGTGAAGCTGATTATAATATACAGCAATTTCTCGTGTCTTAGTTTCGGTATCAGTATTATCGCTGATGCGAGAAGCAGATACGAAATAAGGCTCATAACTATATTGATGATAAGAAGCTCGTGAGCTGTTCGTGTAAGCTTCTCTTTGTCATCCCTCACCTTCGCACAGGCTCTGATTCCGTATTTTGGTATACCAAGCTGAGCAATGATATTAAAATAGGATATTATCGAAGTTGCAAACGCAACTTTTCCGGTACCATTCGCACCAAGTATCCTCGTTACATAAGGAAAGGTAATAAGAGGAAAAATGAAAGTCGACATAGTTAATATCGACTCCATTATAAAATTAAATTTTACTGACTTTTGTTTCGCCATTATTTTTATTTCTCTCTTTTCAATTTCTTTTTAGGCAATACCGCACAAAGGCGATATATGGTCTTTGTGCGGTGTTAAACTTACGCTTTCAAACGTATCCTGAATCTTCTTTTTTTCGGAACTGCTTTTTCTATCACCCTGTCAGCAACAGGATTATATTTATTCATAAACAGACAAAGTATAAACGTGTTATAAGCAAAATCTATCAGATGATGATCTATCATACTTGAAACAGCTATTACAAAGAAACACATCGGAAGAAGAAGGTCGCCTTTTTTCATTCTTATGGCACAAAGTGCCGGATAGACTGTAAGAACTATCACGAACATTACAAGTCCGTACATAAGAAGAACTCGCATATAGGAGATGTCGATAAATGTATATTCAAGATTTCTCTGATACATATTATCAACAGTTCCTCCGCTTCCGTTCTGCTCGATGAATCTTCCGAAGAGATTGACCTTATTATCGTTCAGCGAGTTATTACCGTATTCAAGTCTTCTTGAAACGATCGAATTCAGCATCTTCCAGGTAGGGTCTTTTTTATCATAAATCTTACATATCATTATAGAAATAAAGGCACATACAGGCATTGCCGCAGGAATAGCTATCTTGTAGAACAGACTTATCCTTTCCTTTATATATGCTCTTTTGTATAATAATGCAGCTAACAATAAAAAGATCAATTGCAGTTCAGTAAGTCTTGTATCGCATAACACATCAAGGAATACTATGAGGAACAGTATCATACATACGTGCTTGAAGCATAATTTTCCTCTTTGCAGATAGAAGAACGTAAGTGCAAGATAGAAAATGTGAGCTGCAAAGTCCGTCGGATATATCGTACCGAATGAATGACGTATACTTCCGTTATCTCTGTAATAGACAAGATCAGGTATTATTCCGACTTGCGAAGCTGCTACTGATATAATTGTTAAAGTCAAGCCTATATACAGCGTACATTTCAGCATATTATCGAAATTTACTCCCTGTGCCGATATTATAAACAGCATCGTTGAAAACACATGGGCATATTCCGATTTGACCGTTATAAGCAGCGAAAGCAATATTGACGATGCTATGGTAAGGAATCTTTTCATCTTATACTGATCGTGTATCACACATTTCAGTATAAGCAGTCCGGTAGCCATAGCTTTCAGAGGACCTAAAAAAAACGTGGGAAAAGTGTGGAAGAACATGGTCGAGCGGTAGTACTCAGCAAAAAAATACAGTCCGAATGCCAGAATGTAAATGAATTCCTCATTTATGTGTAATCTGAATTTATTTTTACATATTACCACGGTCTACCTCCGGGCTTACAGTTCAACTGTAGCGATTCTTGGTTCAAAGCAGCAGCATGGTCTCATACATACAACTCTTACGCCGCTTGCTCTCTGAGGTCCGACCTTCATAAATGTTGAAATAACAGTGGTATCGCCTTTAAGTCCGAGAGGCCCTATATTTGCCTCGTTTACTCTTCTTGTTATCTCCTGCTCCATTTCGCTCTGAACGTTATGGTTGCCGTCAACGAGAGCCTGAAGCATCATAGAAGCGGCTTCAAAATGTGATCTGCCAACGCCAACTCCGAGAGTACACGGAGTACATCCAAGCTGTGCAGTTGATTCTGTTGCCCAGTTTACTATCTCATCTATAACAGTCTGAGTGTTATGCTTATGGAACACACGATATGTCTTTGCACGTATCGCAGGACCTCCGCCAAACATCATTATATGAAGTCTGAGAACGTTATCCTCAGTATTTCTTATAAGTATAGGAGCCGGTTTAACTCCGGCTGAATCAGGGTCAAGTCCGCCTGACTGATCGATACGCTGAGAGTCATTTCCCATGATACCCATAGGACGTCCCGGAAGTGCCCGAAGTCCCTGAGCAATGCCTTCACGTATAGCATCGAGAGTTCTTCCTGTAACAACAGCGTCCGGACCAACTTCCAGTACCATATGCGGTATGCCTGAGTCGTCACAAAGCGGACTGTGGTTTTCTTCAGCAGCCTCTGCGTTATCGAGTATGGTCTGAAGCACCCATTTTGCTTTTTCATTACTCTCTGACTCAATAGCCTTCTTATAAGCTTCTTTCTTATCCGGACGGAATGTCGAGCCGGCTGTCACGAGAGTATTCTTTACCTTTTCTATGATCTGATCGTAATTTATATCACTCATAAATGCTCCTTCCGTGTGCAGCGGCTATAATAGCCGGATAACCTTCAACTTTAAGTGCATAGAAAGCTTCCATACCAAGTTCCGGAAAGGCAACGAGTTTCTTTTCTGTTGTCTTAGCTTCCAGCAGAGCGGTTACCGGTGGGATGACCGCATACACAGAACCGAATTTATCAAGTGCAGCGATAGTTTCCTTATGTATCTCACCTTTACCGAGGTGGAGTCTTACACCGTACTCAGAAAGCGGTGCGATACTGCTTTCTATCTCCAGCTTATTACTGGATGTAGGTCCGACACCAGCCGGACTTACAGCAGTATGGAATATGACACTTCCTTCAAGGTCAATACCATGTTCAGCGAGTTTTCCCTCTTCGGCAAGTGCGACTATCTTCGGAAGGACTGCATCTCTTCCGCAAAAAATATAGCCTGATATGGATATAGTATCACCGACTTTAAGACCGGCTATATCCTCTTTTGAAATAGGGGTTTTTATATCAATGCTCATATCATCACCAACTATATATTACTCATTAACGGCAAAAAGCTTGATGTATGAATGTTCATTCTCTATAACGCCGAATGCTCTTGCTCTCATACATATCTTCATTGCCCAGTTTGTATGCGGCTTGACCTCGTTCATCTTATTTGCACCTGTACCCTTGAGCACTCCGCCTTCCTTATGACCGAGTATCATACAAGCGTCATCATACTCTTCCTTAGTTACAGCCATTAACGCATTTACAAACTTAACGTGAGTCGGGTGGATGACTGTTCTTCCGATAAAGCCGTTTGCCTTATCGAGTATAACTTCTCTGAGAAGTCCGTCTATTTCATTATTTACGATAGGAAGACGCTTCATAAGATAATCTTCAAGGCTGTGCTTAGGAAGCTCTTCAAACATAAGCTCCTTAGGAGCACGGAAGTACTCCCATACAGGACCAGAAATAACATAATCATTATTTCTTCCGCACACATTCATGATGTCTGAAAGGCACTCACGAACTGTCATAATGTCATATATAGAATAGTCAACGCCTCTTCTTACGCCGAATACAGACGAGAAGTCTGTACCGCCCACACGCACCTGAAGTACGAGGTCGTGGTACTTGTCGAGTATCTTCTTGATACCGACAAGCTGGTTGAGTCTGCACTCTTTGTAAGCAACCTCAGGGTCCTCGATTATCGGCATACCGTAGAGTATCTCGCCGAATCTGTCATTGAGGTCACGAAGGTAAGCGTAATATTCATAACCATTCTCTGCGTTGAACTTAGGGAAGTTTATACCTGCAAGCGAACGCACCTGATTCTTTGTGAGAGCTTCGCCAAAATGCTTGAACTGTTCAAGATTTCGTATTCTTACAAAGATGAGCGGCACTTTTTCCGGTGCGAGCTGACCGCTGTCAACTGCGTTTGTTACAGTGTCAAGAAGTCTGTGGACATTTTCCTCAGCCTCCGGCACTTTGTCCTCAGGGCAGGCATCCTCAAAGCAAAGAACTATGGTCGTAAGTCCCGGCATTGCACCGGAGAGTATTTTCGGAGCAAAATCTTTTGTTCCGGGCATATACATAGTAGCACCAAGGCAGTACTGCAGGAGTTCCCTGTCTGTATATTTATCAAAATTTTCAGGTTCTACCACAAATTTGAAATCCGGATTATAAAGATGATGTCTCATTATTTAAGTTCCCCTTTCGGTGACTGAATTGCGTCTGGATAATATGAATCTATCATTCTCTTTACGAGAGTTACCTGTTTAGCTCTTGCCTTTGCATCTGAAACAGTGCTGTCCCAGCTGTGGGTCTGAGCTACTGAACCGCCTGTCTTCAGGTAGAGAGGTGCAGCGACTCTTATCATCTCAGGAACTTCGTAATGACGGATAAATCCGCCTGTTGACTTTGGATTCTCTGTATGGATGTCTATAGGAATATCTATAGCCTGTCTCATAGCAGCAAGCATCTGGAGCTGTATATCACGTACAGGATTGAGTGAGTCTGCACCTATGCTCTCAAGGAGCTTTGCTGAGCAAGGATTTCCGTGACCGGAGTGTGCAGAGAGTTTGAAATGGCAGTTTGCTGGTATCTCACCGGCTTTTCTTGCTTCATTGAGTGCCCAGAGACAGCCCTCGTCATATACGAGGAATCCTGTACAGCCAAGTGAAGCAGCTCTCTTAACATCCTCAATAGCTCTTACTACCTGCTCCTGACCTCTGAGTCTGTAGCCCATACGAACGCCCTCAGGAGTGTTTACAGAAGCTGATGTATCTGTAGTTGCTCTTGGTCCGATAGCAAGGATAAGGTCAGTCTGAGCTGTCTTAGCGAGTTCGACCATACGGCTTATCTCGTTATCAGTGAGCATCATTATGCCCTTAGTCTGAGTTACACGGTGGAGATAGAGACCGTACTTGTCTATTTCCTCCAGGAGTGCTTCCATTACAGCAGGTCCCTGTATTCCCGGAACTTCAAATCTATACTGACCTCCGTCAGCAAATCTTTTTTCAGATGTAGGAAGATCGTAAGCATCTCCGCCCGGAAGACCTATTGATCTGAGAAATTCTCTTGTTTTTTCCATACTGTTCATGATCTTAATTCCTTTCTATCAATCTTTATTCAATTCTGATATTAGATCGTCGATCGCTTCTCTGTGTGAGAAATCCAGAGGCGGCAGTTTTCCGCTCAATCCCTTGTGGATCTTTACTTCGATAAAGCCAGCCTTCTTGCGGTCTTTAAGCTGTTTAACAGCACTGATAAGCTCTTCTTTATTTTCAGCAGCCTTTCCGACAGTCTCATATCCGCAGCTCTCTGCGATCTTTGTAAAGTCGACAAGATAGCCTGCGGAAGGCTGTCCGCCTACTGATTCATGAGCACCGTTATTGAGAACTATATGAAGGAAGTTCGGACAATCAAGCTTGCTTACCATTGTAAGTGCACCAAGGTGAAGAATAGCAGCTGAATCACCGTCAAAGCAAACCACCTGTCTTTCCTTCTTTTCAAGAGCTATACCAAGTGCAACAGATGAAGCGTGTCCCATTGAGCCAACGTTGAGGAAGTCGTTTTTGCGGCTTTCATTCCTTCTTTCTCTGAGGAAGAAAAGCTCTCTTGTAGCTCTGCCTGTAGTAGCTGAATATACAGTATCCTCCGGCATATTATCAAGGACTGTTTCGATCGCTTCCTCTCTTGAAAGCGGATAGAGATCGTCCTTATTATTAGCTTTTTCGCCAGCCATTACTCCCTTAGGAGCTATAAGTGCATATGAACGTCTTGTTTCTTTTGCATAAGAAACTGCCTTTTCGATAACTTCACCTATCTTGCTGTTGTCATCTTCAAGGATAGTATATGGGATATTCATAACATCAAGGAGCTTAGTTGTTATCTCTCCCTGAAGCTCGTGCTGCGGCCAGTCGCCTGTACCGGGCTGACCTCTCCAGCCGATAAGGAGTATCATCGGTATGGAGTATACGTGTTCATCAGCAAGTGATACCAGCGGATTAACGGTATTTCCAAGTCCGGAGTTCTGCATATAAACCAGAGGTATCTCCTTTGATGCTATATAGTGACCTGCTGCAATTCCCACAGCATTTCCCTCGTTAGCGGCAATTATATTACGCTCAGGGTAATTTTTCAATATATGATTGCAGAATCCATTGAGATAAGAGTCCGGAACACCTGTAAAAAAGGTGACACCGTTCTTTTTAAGTTCTTCACATACAATATTCTGATCTAACATTACATCCTCCTCAATTCATAGCAGAACCGTAAAATCTGAAATATTCAGAGCTGTCGCTCTTGCATATCTCCCATGCTTTATCAAAAGCATCAAGAAGTTTATCTGAAAGCGGACCTTCATTGACAGAATCCATATTCTGAACGAGATGTCCTATCTTAGAAGCTCCGATTATTATAGCATCGCCCCTGTCACCGTTGAGCATCGAGTGCTCAGCAAGCCAGCGGTAAACAGCATTGATAATTGTGATGCCCTCAGCTTCACAAGCCTCTGAAAGAAGCTCGACAGCCTTGAAGCACGACTCCTTCCAGTAGCGTTTCTGATAATTCGGTCTGTGAGTAAAACGTCCGTCTGTAGGAGCGTCCTCGAAATTCTTATATCTTCCCGTAAGAAGTCCGCCAGCCATAGGATTATAGGCATAAAAACGCATACCGAAATAATCAAGTGCATCGTTAAGCTCTGCCTCTGCTCTTCTTGTAAGCGGATTATATATTCCCTCATAGACTGTCGGGAGCACCCAGCCATTGCTCTTGCAGCGATGATAAACATCAGCCACGAGCCATGCAGGGAAATTGCTCAGACCAAGCTCCTTGAACTTGCCCTGCTTGTGGAGCTCACCGCAGGCTTCAAGTACAGAGTCAACAGGTGTATTCGGGTCAGGGAAATGCAGATAAAAAGTATCAACGCTGTCAAGTCCCATACGCTCCAGCGACTCACTGAGCTGATCGTATGCAGCTTGTCCGTCGAGTTTTCCTGTTATTCTCGGATTGACCTTAGTTGAGACCTTGACCTTATCCCTGCCAATTGTACCAAGTATATCACCGAGTATCTTCTCGCACTGTCCGTCATTATAGACATAGGCAGTATCAAGCTCGTCATAGCCGTATTCAATATATTTTTTTACTATATCCTCTGCATCCTTACCAAAAACAGATTCGCCAAAGGTCATAGTGCCAAGAACAAGTTTAACTTTACTCATAATCATATTTCCTTTCCTATCATACCTGTAAGCTCTGATACAGAAATATCTTTATTCATTACCGAATCATAGATGCGGTCAGCCTGCTCACGGCTTCTGCATCCGTATAACATAAGGTCGGTGTATCTTTCGCTGAACTCCTGAACTCCCATAGGATTTTCCGGTTCACCCTTAGGGAAATCAACTGTTTTGGAGTACTGTTTGCCGCCGGCATTTATCTGAACGCAGGCTTCCTGAGTTCCGGGGAATCTGTCGCTCATCCCCTGATCTTCAGATACAGATACCTTTCTTGTAAGCTCTTTTACTTCAGACAAAGCAAGAGTTTCGTCCTTATACTCATTAAGTCCGGCTTTGCCGTATATGACTCCGACAGCAACGCCGTAAGGTATACTCATTTTAGCCGAGGCTGACACAGGTATCTCAGTATGATCGTGTCCCTTAACAGCCAGCGAGTATGTACTTACAGTTATTTTCTCAACATCTTCCGGAGCTATTCCGTACTCATTCCTCATACTTATCGCTGCTTCAATAGCCGGATGACAATATCTGCAAGCTGCATAAGGCTTTGTATAGGTCTTTTCTATTGCATATGTGCCGTTATATTTTAATGGCTTCAATTCAATGTCATTTCTTCCGGTCATCATTTTGAGGTAGCCCCTGCTGCTGTACAGCGGATCGGGATGTCCCTTGAATCCGGACTTTCCGAGCTGCAATGCTGTAAGAGCAAGAAGTGCTGTTTTAGCAACATTATAAGGCTTCAGTTCAGAACCGTCATCAAGTACAAGAAGCATACCAGATGCAGCTACACAAGCTGAAGCCATCGCATTTCTTCGTTCTTCTTCGGTAAATCCGAGCATATATGAAGCTGCGATAACTGCTCCAAGGATACCGCAGGTACCTGTAGCATGAAATCCCATTGCTTTGTGTCCGGGCTGTATCGATATAGCCATAGTAAATGAGGTCTCATATCCGATAACAGCTGCCCTCAGAAGATCGTCCACATTAATATCATATTTTTCCGCAAGTGGGAGCAATAACGAGAATATCGGTGAGCCGAGGTGGATTATTCCGGCATTGGTACCGTCGTCAAAGTCCAGAGCGTGACCGCAAAGTCCATTGAGGAAAACAGCTTCTTTAAGAACGAGCTTCTGTCCGGTACCAACTGCCATGAAATCGCCGCTTTCAGGCGATGCGAACTCCATATATTTTTCCAGCTTATCGCTCAAATATACAGCACCTGCTGCTGATACTGCCAGATAATCCAGAAGTGACTCTTTAGCCCTTTTCATAACTTTTTCAGGTATTGGTTTTCCTGCAAGTTCATCTATACAGGCGAGGAATTGCTCAGTTTTATTCATATGATGCCTCCTAATCATTCTTATGGATCTCGTGTAATATCAGTTATTGCATTCTGCTTAGAAATCGAGTTTTGATTTAGGTATGAGTGCAAGTCCCCAATAGCCGAGGTACTTTGTTTTTCTCATAAAGCAGATCAATTTACCTGTTTTGCTTGTAGTTTTACCTGCCGCTGTAAATACCTTATTATTCTTTTGCTTATTTCTGTTCTCATACTCTTTTATCATAGCAAGATTTTCCTTCTTGTTAGGACAAAGAAGTGCAGTTTTAATACCAAGTCTGTAGTCGCTTACAGCTCTGCGGAAAACATACTTGTTTTTCTCAGGTGACGCATTTATCTTGCCGCAGTAATCGCATATTATATTACAGATATTAAGATAATTCTTAACATTTTTTATTCTTGATTCACGGCTTACGCTCTGACCGTCTCTGCCTATTCTGTAGGAGTAGACCGGAAGTGCATAAGCTTTGACACTTTTTACAAGTGCCATTGGTATAGTGGAGAATATCTTATCGGTATAGAACTGATGCTCAGGAAGTTCAAGTCCGGAAGCTTTCAGTATCTCGGTCTTATAAGCAATAGACCAATGTCCGATAATATCGTGTATATTTTCGGTTTTAGTTACATTGAGGTTGCGTTCACCGGTATTGACGGTCTTCATGCTTCCCTCTTCAGGACCTTTGAAATAGTCAGTGATAACAAGGTCTTCATTGCCGTTTTCAAGGAGCTCTACAAACTTTATAAGGTTAGCTGTGTTGAACCAGTCATCACCGTCAAGGAGTTTAAAATACTTTCCGGCAGCATGGGCGATGCTATAGTTTACAGTCGAGCCATATCCGCCGTTTTCCTTGTGGACAGCATATACTGTACCCGGATATTTTGCCTCATACTCCTTAGCAATTTCTAAAGTACCGTCTTTTCCGCCGTCATCAACAACGAATATCTCAAGCTTATCGACAAGCTCAGGCACTGTCATTGAATCAAGATTCTGTTTTATATACTGCTCAACATTATACGCAGCCACTGATACCGTTAGTATTTTTCCGCTCATTACTTCTCCTCTACTTCCTTTGGATCATATACTTTCTTCGAGCACTGAAGGATCAAAGAAATCGAATACAAGATTATTTCCGTTTTCGTCTTCAACTGTAATGCTTTCCTGGATTTTCTTTATACGCTCTTTGAGCTGGGTCATATTCTCTGCAACCACCATAAATGAGAACAGCTTCTGACCGCTTGTACCGCTTTCTGTCATAGTATTGCCTATTTCAGCTTTCATTGCAGAAAGGTATACATCTTCCATTTTCAGGACCTTATCTATGTCAAGCTTAGCTATAGTGCCTGCATGGCCATAGAAAGGCAGTGTGCAGTAGTACTTGCTGAACTTAGGGTTATCCTTTTTAAGGTCATCACGCATATCGCCGCAAAGTGAATACGCAATGAGCATTTTAAGGAAGCTTATCCCGTTTTCACGCTCGATCGACCTGTAATCGTTATTTCCGTTCACACGGAATCCCATTTCAAAGAGGTATATACCGTGATCGGTATACATTCCCTGAAAATTAGCCACTCCGTTTACAGCATTCATTCCCTTGAGGAATTCCTTTATCTTAGCATCTATCTGTACCTTGAAATCATCTACGAATGCAGCAGGTATTATAGAGCAGTCGCAGAGGAAATTTTCCTTACGCTGGTCTTTGGTTATATACTTTGCATTGAGGCATGAAAGGCTCATTTCGCCGTTTTTGATCGTATAAACGGCTGAAAACTCGGTGCCGTCGAGGAAATCCTCTATCATATAGGTATGTGTTCTTGACTTTTCAAGTGCGAGCTCGATAGCTTCATCGAGCTGTTTGCGGTCGTGACAAACTGAAATACCGACACGTCCGTTGCAGTCAGCAGGCTTTACGATAACAGGATACTCGACCTTGTCCTTTGCCTCTTCGCTGATAAGACCGTTAGTGCAGTATCCGTGCGGAGTCTTTATTCCGTACTTAGCACAAGCCTCCTGAAAAAGTCTCTTATTTCTTGTGAAATCGACCTGTTCTTCTGTTGCATAGAAAGGCTTGCCGATAGCTTTAGAGATCTGTGCAGCAGCCATTATCCTGTATTCGCTGTATCCGGCCATAACGCCGTCAACTCCGGCTTCTCTGCACTTTGCAGCAACAGCTTCAATGTCTGTATAGCTTATATCCCAAGCTTCGTCTGCAACATTTTTTGCATGAGCTACCTTACGGTCAAGCACGTTGTCCACAACTATAACATAAAGTCCCATTTCGTGTGCAACTTCGACCATATCAGACTCATTATATGAACCAACTATAAGAAGTTTTTTACCTTTTAAATCTTCGTACATGATGTTCTCCCAAATTGATTTTTAATATACAGATCGTCAAGTAAACGCAATGCTAAGGTCATTTAAGATCGACCATAAGATCCATATTTCTCATCTTAGCCTCAAAATCAGCTTTAATGCCTTTTTTGGAAACTATCTGTATGAGGAATTCTCCCATTGCATTACACTCTATAACGACCCATTTTTCAGACCCATCAGGCAATTCAGCCAATGCCATATCCCATGTATAGGCTTTTAGCTTTTTATTCATGCCTGACATTTCCTTGCAGGTCTCAACAAGCTCATCCCATTTTGGTATTTTGAAGCCTTTAAAAGTAACTCCGGTATCAGGATGAGCAGCATAGACATCATTTCCCTTGTCATATGCGTCTGTATTTATAGTACCTGTATTTATATCCACACCAGCGAATACTCCGCCGCTGCTTGCGTTATCAACAAAAGTTCCGCCTCTGCCGAAACGCATTACAGAAAAGAACGGCTCTACACCATTTTTAGTG
Source organism: Ruminococcus sp. (assembly GCA_017441505.1). GTDB lineage: Bacteria > Bacillota > Clostridia > Oscillospirales > Ruminococcaceae > Ruminococcus. The sequence goes on along the minus strand of JAFRXL010000034.1, from coordinate 16,931 downwards.
GTAAGTGTAACTATTCTTACTGTATTGACGCTTGATGAATTAAATACAGCCAATTTCTCGCTTTGCTTGACTACCTCTTCACATATATGCTTTCCGGCAGCTACCATTTCATCGAATATTTTTTTCGGCTCAAAGCCTTTTTCACGTACATCAACACGCTCAATGCCTCTGCCGCCGCACTCGTATACCGGCTTTTTTACAAAAACCGGATGAGCAGAGATAAATTTCTTGAATTTATCATAGTCCTTTTCAGAGACTACCTCTATTGCTTCACGATGAAAATACTTTTTATATGTTTCATATGTCTTGACCTTATCAGAAGTTACCGCTGTCTCAGTAAGGTCATTTACCATGCACTGATATACATGAGTGTCACGATTTGAAACATAAGTCTTTCTTGCATCCATGTCCTTATTTTCGAGCTCCAGGCTGACATATTCATAAGGAACGAATCCGTAAGCATATTTACAGAAATGAATATCAGTTTTAAGTTTTTCTAAATCTTTACGCTTCTGAGGATCAACTGTCCAATTTAAGAGCTTATCATACTCTTTTAATGTCCTTTTGTATATATCAGGCCATTTCTCGGTGTATTTCTTTACAAAATCTTTTTTCAGTTCACTATTTTCTTCAGCTGCTCTGATCTCTTTCTCATCAATAAAACGTTTACTGATAGAACGATACCTCATTTTAGCAATGCTTTTTCTTACAAAACGTATATCAGGGACCAGTGTTCTAACTTTTTCTTTTAACTTTGTTTTATTCATGTCGACACCCCATAATTATGTAATAAACTTCAACTAATATTACTCAAAAGAATTAATTGCCTCAATCACAGCATCTACCTCTTCATCCGGCATACCTGCATATATAGGCAGACTTACCTCATGATCTGCATAATACTCAGCAACAGGGAAATCTCCCTTGTTCAGACCGAGATAATCATAGCATGGTGAAAGATGAGGAGGTATAGGATAGTGAATACCTACCTGTACTCCCTTATCAGCAAGGAAGCTTATAAGCTCGTCTCTCTTTTCGCAAAGGATACCGAAAATATGGTAAACGTGCTCTGTATCCTCTCTTGTCTCAGGGAGCTTTATAAGCGGATTGGTTATGCCTTTAAGGTACTTTTCAGCTATATGCTGACGTATCTTCTTTTCTTCGTCGATATATTTAAGTCCCACGCTGAGGAGTGCAGCCTGCATCTCGTCCATACGGGTATTGATTCCTGTGATCTCGCTGACGTACTTCTTTCGGCTTCCGTAGAAACGAAGCATACGGAGCTTCTCGTTGAGCTCAGGGTCATTTGTAAGGCATATGCCTGCATCACCGAATGCTCCGAGCGGCTTTGTAGGATAGAAACTAAAGCATGAGATAGTGCTGAATGAACCTGCCTTCTTACCGTTCTGATTTGAACCGTGGCACTGTGCACAGTCCTCTATCACAGGTAAGCCGTGCTTGTCAGCGATAGCCTTAATACGGCTCATATCGCATATATGTCCATAAAGATGCACCGGTAATATAGCCTTTGTCTTAGGTGTTATAGCAGCTTCAAGCTTTTCCGGATCCATACCGAAATACTTATCAGGCTCAACAAAAACCGGTGTTGCTCCATTTTCTGTTATTCCAAAAACTGATGCAATATAAGCATTGGACTGAGTTATCACCTCATCCCCTGCACCTATGCCAAGTGCTCTGACTGCAAGGATAAGAGCGTCCTGACCGGAATTCACGCCTATACCGTAATTCATGCCGATATATGAAGCAAATTCCTTCTCAAAGCTTTCAAGCTCATTTCCGAGAACGTACCAGCCTGAACGAAGAGCTCTTAAAGCAGCTTCCTCGTACTCGTCCTTATGCAGTTCAAAACCTCTCTGAAGCACAGTAAATTTAACATCCATTGAATTATTCCTCACATTTCATAAGTTTCGTATCGTTTAGCATAATTTTTTCCAAGTGTCAGTTCACCGACAGTACAAGGGTTTCCGTCAGCGATCTCCATAGCATTCAAGACCATCTTTGCACCTGCCATACATGAATATCCTGTACCGGCAGAAAAACGGGGGTTTATCTCTATGATCTTATAATCGCCGTCCTTACAGAAAAATTCTGCATTCACAACGCCGTTAAGTTCAAGTTTCTGTACGAGTCTGCGGCATATATCTTCAAGCTTTTCGCAATGGAAAGTCTTTACAGCTATACCGCATCCGTTTGAATTTCTGAGCAATTCCTTGCGAGGTGCCAGTATTATCTGACCGGTCTTGTTATTGCTTATAATATCAACTGTAGCTATCTCGCCCTCTGCAAACTGCTGAGCAACGATAGTTTTACCTATTTCCGCAGTATCAACGAACTCATCAAGCTGAGCTCTTGTGTCTATCCTGCGGCAGCCTGTACTTGCTCTGCCCTCTACAGGCTTTACAAAAATCGGGAAATCCTCATCTTTTATCTCGTCAGCACTGCCGAAAGTCTTTATTGAGATCTCAGGCATTTCTCTGTCTAACCATTCCGAGAATTTATTCTTGAAATGGCAGGTCTCGACGAGTTTTCTGTTCGGGATACAGAGCTTCACGCCAATTTCCTCAAACTTTTCTCTGTTATTTGAAAGGTTCACTATCTCCTCATCGATAACAGCGAAATAGTACTTAACTTCGTGCTCTTTGCAGAATTTCAGAACGAACTCTATATACTTATCCAGTTCATAGATAGCAGGTGGAAAAACATGGAATTCATCTACATCCTTTGTTGTAGCGACCATGTTCTTTTCGTAGATGTCTCCGCCTATTATGTAATACTTACCCATTTTTTTCAATTCTTCAACTACAGTTGTTGCAGTCATAGTTCCGATAGCCGTAACAAGAACTACCTCTCTGCCATTACCCATTTTCTAACCACCTTTACTTTATATAAAGTCATCAGTCCTGAGTGACTGTGCTTTTTTTCCAGAAATCCTCGCCGTATACTTTCTTTGCATGAGTAGTGCTTGTTGCATATCCCTCATCGTCATATCCTACGAAATAGCTTGCAACATTAGCATTTTTAGCACGCTTGCGGAAAGAAAGCGTCATCTTTATAAGTTTGAACACGAGCATAACGTCTGTTTTGAAGCTTACGTGTTCTACATACCAAATATCGCTTTCAAAGTGATAGTGATATATTGATTTATCGGGATTATCCTGCGGTACCATTCTCGGACATTCAAGTCCCGGACGGACAGCGTATCTTGCTTTATGTCTTTCGCTCATTCTCTCTGTAAAAAACAAAGGGAGCGGTCTTGGTCCGATAATTGACATATCGCCTTTAAGTACGCTCCAGAAGTTAAGAAGCTCATCCAGCGAAGTTTTTCTCATAAATCTGCCGAATTTGGTAACACGTTCCTTAGCCGGAAGAAGTTTTCCGTTGGCATCGGTCGCATTTGTCATATTTCTGAATTTTATCATATCTATCTCTTCAAGGTCTTTTCCGGCTCTTGTCTGATGATAGAATATAGGACTTCCAACGTCGAAATATGTACATATACCAAATATAAGATTAAATGGGAAAGTCAGCAAAAAAACCGGAAGGGAAATAAGTATATCAAGGATACGTTTCACATACCTTGTATAAAAACTATCAACCGGATGCACTTCTTGTGATATTTCATTAGTATGCCTGAGGTTTTTTTCTTTTAAATATTTTGCTATCTCGCCTTCCTCAGATGAGATGAGATTATAATTTCCTTTAGCCTGTTCAGCCATTGTCACAGTCCCCCTGTAAAAAAGTTCTTTATTATTGTTCAGACTCTTTATTTTTTACGTATTCGATAAACTTATCATAATCTCTTATGTATTCATCAGGATCGTAATATTCCGAAGCTGCAACGCAAAGAACCGAACCTGTCTTATTCCAGATCATCTCTCTCCACAATCCCGGACTAAGAACAAGCCCTTTTGAAGGGCTGTCGAGTGTGACCTTTTCACGCCCATGACCGTCATCGAGTATAATATCGATACTGCCATAAGGGCAAAAAAGAAGCTGCCAGTTTAAGGTATGAGCGTGGAAACCACGATGCGTACCTTTTTCAGCTTCATAGATCCAATATATTCTTCTTATTTTAAATGGTACGTCTCTTTCCCCTTCAAAGAAAGACAACCCACCGGCTGTTTTATCATCATAATGTGTACTTTTGATGTCGATCAAGCTATATTTCATTTCTTATTCTCCTGATCCTGCCAAGCGGCTGAAAAGACCGTATTTCAAGGCATTTCCCACCTGCAAAGCTAATTTTACAAAGTAATTATAGCATATGGCAATAGAAAAGTCAAGCTATAAAAGCCAACATACATTATTTGCATGGACTTTTCGTGACTTTAAACAAATGACGGCATATTTTTCATATATTAAAAAAATATTGTTTTTACCAAAAAATGATAAAGCGGAGCATTCTGAAAAAACGAACTCCGCTTTAATATTATATTGCTGAATATTTTTAGTATATTATTGCCATTATTTCGTCATGAATATCTTCTATGCTTCTCATTGCACCGTCCTTGATGCACTCAACTACGCTCCAGCCGAGAGCCTTTGCACAAAAATCGGCAGCACGGCGTGAGCGTTTAAGGTAATCAAGATTAGCTTCGTGAATATCCTTTTTATTCTCGTTGCCCTCATAACGCTTGGTCATGAGCTCCTGACTTACATCAGGGTCGACTCTGAGGTATACTGTCTTATATGGTTCAGGTATACCGATAAGTTTATACTCGTAGTCAAACAGCCACTTAATGAAGTCTTCCCACTTATCCTCCGGAAGTTTAGCACACTGATGTATCGCATTTGAAGTTGTATATCTGTCTGCTATTACAACTCCGCCCTCAAGATAAAATTTTTTCCAGTTTTTAGCGTAGCTTGCAAATCTGTCCACAGCATAGAAGCTTGAAGCAGCATATGGATTTACAGAATCCGGGTCTGTACCGAATTCACCTGCAAGATACATTTTTACAAGTGCCGAGGACTGACTTTCATAATCCGGAAAAGATACTTTGATAACGTTCTTTTCTCTTTTCTGTATCTCTTCATAAAGAGCCTTTGCCTGCGTAGCCTTACCGCTTCCGTCAAGACCTTCTATAACGATAAGTTTTCCGTTCATTTCATTATACCTCTGATTTCATTTATACTTATTATATATACGCCGGATAGCATCAGCGGTCACTGATCTTCTTCCTGTGCAGGAAGGGATAACAAATATCTTCCGTATTCGGTCATTTTCAGTTCTTCGCCGCATTTTTTCAGCTGAGCATCATCGATGAATTTTTTTCTCCAAGCGATCTCTTCGATACATGAAATATAGAATCCCTGCATTTCCTGTATTGTCTTAACAAATCCGCTCGCCTTGTGCATTCCCTTCGGAGAACCTGTATCGAACCATGAAACGCCTCTTCCCATAAGCGTTACATTCAACTGTCCTTTTTCGAGATAAGCATTGTTTATAGAGGATATTTCTATTTCTCCTCTTGCGGAAGGAACCACGTTCTTAGCTATCTCAACTACATTGTTATCATAGAAATAAAGTCCCGGTATGGCATAATTAGACTTTGGCTTCTGAGGTTTTTCCTCTATTGAAATAACCTTTTTGTTCTCATCGAACTCAACTACTCCGAACTCTCTCGGATCTTTCATAAAGCATCCGAAAATAGAAGCACCGCCGTCCTTGATAGAGTCCATAGCCTGTCTCAGTATAGCACTCATAGCTGCACCGTAGAACACGTTGTCACCAAGAACGAGACACACGCTGTCATCGCCGATAAACTCCTCTCCAAGTATAAAAGCGTCAGCAAGTCCTCTTGGTTTTTCCTGTATCTTATACTCTATACGCATACCGATCCTTGAGCCGTCTCCGAGAAGCTTCTTATAATCGTCAATATCATCAGGGGTAGAAATGAGAAGAACTTCACGGATTCTTGCGAGCATAAGCATTGATAAGGGGTAATACACCAACGGCTTATCATAGATAGGCAAAAGCTGCTTACTTACTGAGATCGTAATAGGGTAAAGTCTGGTACCGGCTCCGCCTGCTAATATAATACCTTTCATTTTTTTACCTCCGGTATAAATTAAATAAAATTATTATCTTACCAATATAACATTCATCTTTATTTACTAAGTGAAATTATATCACAATATATCAAATAAATCAACCTTTATTTTAATAATCCAATATATTTAATTTTTCAAACTTTATTTTGTATCATTTGACATATTTTATTCATAAAAAAATGGGCTGCATCGCAGCCCACTGATCATATTATTTCTTCTCCGGCATATTTATACCATGATCCCCAGCCTGATGTTCCATAGACTCTCATAAAAAAGATACCATTTGTCCTGTTCGGGTAAAGTATCTGGATACATCTTGTATCCCCGACAGTATATTTTACCTCAAGTCTGAATCCGTCAGTAGTAGGACAGTTTACAAGAGTCATAGCCATAGCTTGTGTGGAACATCTGTATGCTCCGGCAATATTGTAATTGTTAAGGTCATCAGCATTCTTCATAAGCTCACCCAATCCGAAAGTTCTCGTATTAAGCGTGTTGAACTCACTTGTAAGCTCCTCAAGATCAGCTTCATCAGCTTTTGCTGCAAGCTTGCTGTCTATTTCTCCGGCCGAATAGGTATCAGAAGCTATCTTTGCAGCGATTATAGAATCGACAATATTATTCATACATCTCCTCCTTACTGTTTTATCCAGCTTCCGTCAGAAGCAAGTGCGTATACTTCCTTGGTCTTTACTGTCCACGCTGCTGTGCCCTGAGAAAGGATATAGCCTTCGTATTCTACAGAAGCAGGAAGCTCCGACGGAGTATCGAATATCAGCTCTGCACGTATCACGGCTTTGCCATTTTCGTACCTTATAAACTTTTTGCTGTTGAACATCAAATCAACTCCTTAAAATAATGTGGCCTCATAAGAGGGCAAAAAACGAGTCTTTTTCAATGTTTTTCCGTTGTATATTTTATCATCAGCAAAAATTTTTTAGGACAATATAAAAAAGCGGCTCCGCATATATGCGAAGTCCGCTTCTGACACATCTTATTTTGAGTTTACAAAATCGTTGATTCCTGAAAAAATTGTAAATGCGACCTTTCCCTGATAGTCCTCACTTTTAAGGAGCTCAGCCTCTTCCGGATTCGATAAAAATCCGCACTCCACCATTACTGTAGGATTATTGCAGTAATAACACAAAAACAGCTCTTTACCACACTGCTTTATCTCACGGCTGTTGTCAGGCTGAACAAATTCTACAAAACGTTTTTGTATCCCTCTCGCCAACTCCTCGCTGTGCTTATTTGAAGATGAATAAAACATCTGTGCACCATGATATTTCGGGTCGTTGAATTGATTCTGGTGTATGGATATGCACACCGCATTCTGTCGGCTGTTGAATATATCAAGCCTGTTGTCCATGTCGCTGCTCTTCTGATTCGCTATACCTTCAACTCCGTCATCGTGTATCGACCTGTCTTCATCACGAGTGACTATTACATCGTATCCGTTTACTTCCAGTATGTCTCTCAGCTTTAAAAGTATATTGAGGTTTATCCCCTTTTCCGGTACTCCGTCCGCCGAAGAACAGCCCCCGTCTATTCCGCCGTGCCCTGCATCAAGAATAATAACCGGCGTTTCCTTGAATTGTCCGACCGATACTGGGATCGCATTATCGGAAGCCTTTTGCGAGATATGGGCTCCTGCCATAACTGCGAATACACTGCAAATTGAAAGTATCCCTCCGCTTATCAGTTTCCTCTTTATTTTCATCATAGCAATGCTCCTTTGGATTTTTGTATATTTTATGCGGCAGTGGAATGAAGTATGCTGGCAATTTGACGCTGTTGATTAGAATAAAAAAAGACTTTAAGGCGGTATTTATTATACACATATCTTTAGGAGTTAATTAATTTAATAAATAACCTCATTGACATATCCTTCGATAAATGATATACTTTATGTTAAGATTATTTTAAGCTTCATATTTTAAAGTTATAGAAAACTTACTATCCGAAAGGAGAATACTCAATGATAGACCCACGAAGATTCACAGCTGCTGTTGCCGCTGCCGTTCTCACCTGCTTATCAGTTTTTTCATGCGGCGATAAAAAAAATGACTCAAAAAAAGAAGAAAAAAAACAAACATATCCGGAAGTCAAGGTTACTTTCCTTAATGTCGGCAAGGCTGATGCTATGGTGATAAGGTCTCAGAACAGCACTGTTATCATCGACTGCGGCGAAAAGGGTGACGGCAAGGAAATAGTAAGTATGCTTGAAGACGAAGGCGTTTCTTCTGTTGACTATCTCATATTGACCCACTACGATAAAGATCATGTTGGCGGAGCTGCAAAGGTCATAAACAAGCTTGAAGTCAAAAACATCCTCGCTCCCGACTATGATAAGTCAAGCGAAGAAATGGAAAAATACAATAAAGCTATAACAGAGCACAATATAACTCCTCAGCTTCTAACAAGTGATTATTCTTTCACACTTGATGATGTAAACTATACTGTATCAGCTCCGGAACAGACTTTCTACGGTGAAGAAAATGAAAATGATTTCTCGCTGATAACCAAAATGCAATACCATGATATGACTTTCCTGTTTACCGGTGACGCTATGGAGCAGCGTCTGGAAGAAGTAATGGATATTGGAAAATGCAACCTGCTGAAAGTCCCGTATCATGGTCGAAACATTGAAAATCTCGGTGAATTTCTTGATAACACCGACCCTGACTGTGCTATAGTATGTACTTCGGCTGACGAGTTCTCTTCAAAAACTAAAGATCTGTTGAATAACAGGAATATCCACACTTATTCAACCTGCTTCAATGGAAAGATCATCGCTTCCACAGACGGCACTGATATTAGCATAGATGCCGAAAAATAACAGATATTTCAAGAGCTGCCATGCGTTACGCAAAGCAGCTCTTTTCTATATCAAAGCAGCCCTCCGATGAAGCGGCAGGACTGCCTCTTCCGCTAAGCGATATGCTCACGCAGCAAAGCTATTCACAGGGAGTTATCTCCCACTTTGCCGCAGCATATATCATTCTGCTGCTTATATTATTCTATGCAATTTCTCAGGAAATGAAACAATGTAAAATTTTACAGTCATTCACATTTTTCCTTATTGCTGCATATATTGCTCTCCCAAAAATAAAGTTCAGGCAATAGTATTGTCACTATTGTCAATATTATGTAACTGAAAAAATCGTTCCGTAATAAAAATATAGTCAAACTGTTGCTTATCTGAGACTGTCCTGTTATTGTATTTTCCGTTATTCTGAGCTATAATATAATCACAGCAAGAGAAAGAAAGAGCTTGAAATATATTCCACAACCGTTTCAACGCCTTCTATACCTCCAGGCGTTTATCCAGCTTCATCCGCTGCACACCGGATGAAGTCCATAATCACACACCTTTTCAGATAGGAAGAGCCGGCGATGACCTCGCCGGTTCTTTCTTTTTGCTTCTGACAATACCAAACAAAGATTGTGCTGTATCTCCTTTACATTCAATTTCATCTATGGTATAATTAAAGAAAAAATTTTAAGGGTGATATAATGCCAGAGTTAAAAAATAATATTATTGAAAACAAAAAATCATCAGGCGGTCTTCTCGGAAATAAATGGTATCTTTATCTTACAGAGTTCTTTGCCGGTATGTCTGTTATGGCTGTTGAACTCGGTGCAAGCCGTCTTCTCGCACCTTATTTCAGCTCATCTCAGATCGTATGGACCATTATAATCGGTACGATCATGATAGCTATGGCACTCGGTAATATCTACGGCGGAAAAAGTGCCGACAAGAATCCGGATCCGGATAAACTTTATAAAAGAATACTGACCGCTGCCGTCTGGATAGCTGCTATACCGTTCTTCGGCAAATTCGTCATACTCGGCATATCTGCTCTTTTAATAGTTACTATCAATACCAATTTTCTGATATGGGCTGCATTTATAACCTGTATGGTCGTATTTGTATTTCCACTCTTCCTGCTCGGAACAGTTACCCCTTCACTTGTAAAATACACCGTGGACAGCCTCGATGACAGCGGAAAGACCGTCGGTACACTCGGTGCATTCAATACTATCGGAAGTATAATAGGCACGTTCATACCGACTTTTATATCTATACCTGCTGTCGGAACTGCTGCGACTTTCCTAATTTTCTCTGGCATACTGCTGATACTCGGACTCGCCTACTTTATATTCAATAAACGTGGCAGTGTACGATGCGGAGTTACATCTGCACTCTTTCTCGCCTGCTGTGTCCTTTCAAACCTTATGGGTTTCGCTTTCTGGGACAAAGGACTCGTTTACGAGGGCGAATCAGTATACAACTATCTTCAGGTAAAAAGTGACGATGAGACTACTTCTCTCTCTACAAACGTCCTTTTCGGAGTTCAGTCCGTATATGTAAAATCAGGTAAGCTCTCGGGAATGTATTACGACTATGCAATGGCAGCTCCGCTCATGTCCGGAACTGTTAACAGCGAAAAGGATATACTCATACTCGGAATGGGTACAGGCACTTACGCTAAACAATGCCTGAACTACCTCCCTGATGTCAAAGCTGAGGGCGTTGAGATCGATGAGCGTATAACTGACCTCGCACATGAGTATTTTGAGCTTCCGGAAGAAGTTAAGGTCACTACCTACGACGGAAGAGCCTTTCTGAATGTCAGCGATAAAAAATACGATGTCATAATGGTCGATGCTTATCAGGATATTACAATTCCATTCCAGATGTCGTCTGTGGAATTTTTTGAGCTTGTTAAAGAACATCTTAAAGATGACGGTGTGATGGTAGTAAATATGAATATGCGTTCAGACAGCTCTGACGGTATAAATAACTGGCTATCCGACACCATTTCAAGCGTTTTTGACAATGTTTATACTGTCGACGTAAGCGGTGCGACTAACCGTGAGCTTTTCGCTTCCGATAATCCTGAAATGTTAAGCACACTTAAATCAAATTCCGAGGAGCTCGAAGACCTTTCTTTCTCAACTATGATGGAAACTGTTATCAGAAACCTCGAACCATATGATGCCGGAAACCGTATCCTGACCGATGATAAAGCTCCTGTTGAACTGCTCGGAATGAATGTCATTGACGATATAATCCAGGACGAACTTGTGAATTATAAGCAGAAATTCAAAGAGGACGGCATAAAAGGTCTGCTGCAATAAAAATAATCAGTCATGTATTGCCTTTACAATAAAGTCAAAATGTGATATAATTTTGTCATTGAAAAAAATGTGTTGCTCCCCCAATTAAACTTTGCCAAAAAGGCAAAGGCAGAAAGGGAATTTATCAAGGAAGAAAAATGCAGGAATGCTTACACATTTCAAGTTTTTCTGACGCTGAGAAATTTTCTTTATGACGAGCATTGGTTGGCAAAGTTTAGTTTGGGAGCAATAAAATACAGGAGTTTATATGAAAAAAAATTCAGCGGTATTTCTTTTTATGCTATTTACACTTCTTTCCGTCGGATGCGGCAATAAAATATCGGCTTCTGACCCCGTGCTTAAAGCAGAGGTCACTCCGACAGAGAGAATTTCCGAAGTCCCCGAAACTTCCAAAAAAGTCTCAACTTCCGCAGTTACTACTACGTCAGCAGTCACTACCACTGTGACTACTACCGCACCTCAGCCGCCGGCAGACCTTAAACTTACCGGCTCCGGCAATATTGAGGTCTACAGCGAAATAACGCTTGACCAGTATATCACCGATACGAAAGTCGAAATTCTTAACGGTGATGTCTACCTGAATACCGAAGATACCGGAGAGTACGAAATCGACGTTAAATACCGATATAACGGCAATGAATTCACTCAGAAGATGAGCTATATCGTCGAGGATACAATGCCTCCCCTGCTTCTGAATTCCGGCTGGAATCCGTATCATAAGACGGGGAAAGCATTTGACCTCAGTAACTATGTCGGATTTGTCGATAACTACGACAGGAAGCCATCTCTGACTTTTACAGGTGATATAGACCCGAATACTGTAGGCGACTATCCGCTTCACGCTATAGTTACTGACAGCTCAGGAAATGTGCTTGAATGGGACGTTACTATATCAGTGGTCAACGACGTACCTGTGCCGCCGGACGACAGAGAAAGAGTTCCGTTTGAAGATTTTGCCGCAGCTTACGGCGGTGACGGAAGAAGGCTCGGACTCGATATTTCCACATGGCAGGGAGATATTGACTTCAATGCAGTACGTGATGCAGGCTGCGACTATGTCATTATCAGAGCAGGATATTACTATGACCATGTTGTATTGGACGACCATTTCTATGCCAATATAGAGGGTGCTCGTGCTGCCGGACTTAACGTCAGCGTTTATTTCTACACCACTGACAATACCATTGAAGGAGTGCGTGAACACGCAAAATGGCTCGCCGAGCTTCTTGAAGGTGCTCCCACTGACCTTCCGGTCGCATTTGACTGGGAGGAGTTCAGCAACTTCCAGCAGTATGGCATGAATATCCACGATATAAACGAGATATACCGTACATTCAGAGACGAAATGGCTGGATATGGCTACGATACGATGCTCTACAGCAGCCGCAATTTCCTGCGTGATGTCTGGGACGAATCAACAAAAGCTCTCGGACCGGTATGGCTTGCTCACTATGTTGAAGATACCGACTACGACGGCGACTTCTACATATGGCAGCAGAGCAGCTGCGGCAGGATACCCGGTATCGCCGGCGATGTTGATATGAACATTTTATATGAATAATGTAAAAGCCTTCGGATTCTCCGGAGGCTTTTTTCTGTCAGTGTATAATGTCAACAAATTACCGGAATGAGCATGAAAATGGTATAAATACAAAGTAAGATATGATAATATTTAGTCATACCAAATAATTGAAAAGGAGTTTGGGTTTTATGCTTAAAGAAAAAGGTTTTTATAAAGGTATAAATTTCGGAGGCTGGCTTTCACAGTGCGATTACTCAGAAGAGCATATGAACGATTTTATTAAAGATGAGGACTATGCTGTAGCTGCAAGCTGGGGTGCTGACCACATCCGTATACCTTTTGATTATAATATTCTCGAAAATAACGACGGCTCTTTTAACGAAAATGGATTTGCAAGGATCGACAAAGCTGTTGAAAACTGCCGCAAAAACGGTCTTAATCTCGTCCTTGACCTCCACAAAACTGCCGGTTTTTCTTTCGACTACTATTCTGAAAACGAAAGCGGTTTCTTTGACAGCGAAGAGTATCAGGAAAGATTCTACCGCCTGTGGGAGGAAATGGCTCGCAGATATGGAAATATGCCTGAAAATATAGCATTTGAGCTTCTCAACGAAGTTACCGATATAGAATTTATGGATTCATGGAACAAAATAGTAAGAGAGTGCATAAAAAGAATACGTGCTTATGCTCCCGATACTATGATACTTGTCGGAAGCTGTCATAACAACAGTGCAGACATGGTTTATCTCCTTGACGAGCCTTATGATGACAAGGTGATTTACAATATGCACTGCTATGAGCCTCTTAAATTCACTCATCAGGGAGCTTACTGGACAAACGATATTGTTCAGTCCGAAAGATATACAAGTGAAGAGATGAATATCACTCCCGAGCTTTTTGAGAAGCTTTTTGCTACTGCTATCGAAAAAGCTCAGAAGTACAACACAGAGCTTTACTGCGGAGAATACGGCGTTATCGATGTTGTTAGTCCGGAGGAGACTCTCAAATGGTATAGAGCTATAAACGCTGTATTCGAGAAATACGGCATCAGCCGCTGTGCATGGAGCTATAAGGCTATGGACTTCGGTCTTTCTGAAAACCGTCTTGATCCGGTCAGAGATGAACTCTTCAAGGTGATATGATCATTTTATGCGGCTTTTTCCCTAAGATATTGACAAATTATTAATATAGATGTATAATAATTACACTATAATATTATTAGAGAGAGGGAAAAAACATGGCAAAAGCAATAATGAAAAAATTACTTGCCGCAGCCGGAGCAATGACTATGATAATAGTGCCCGGAAATGCTTCATCACCTGCGGCAACAGCCAACAGTGCAGACACTGCACCGGATTCATACCATGATGACTGGCTCCATGTCAATGAGAATGCTGAGGTCGTTGATATGTACGGCAATCCGGTATGGATGACAGGCTGTAACTGGTTCGGCTACAACGTTACAACACAGTGTTTTGACGGAGTTTGGTCGAGAAATATGCATGAGATGCTGAACGAAATGGCAGATCATGGATTCAACCTTATGCGTGTACCAATGTCCACTCAGATACTTCTCCAGTGGAAGAATCATGATCCGGACCCTTACATGGTCAAGATCAACGAATGGAAAAATCCTGAGCTTACCGTAGAGGGAATTGAGGGCGGTAAGCCTAAGTACAGCTTCGATATATGGAATCAGGCTGTAGAGTGGTGCAGAGAAAACGGTATCAAAATCATGATCGATATTCACTGTGCTACTACTGCTTCCAACGGTCACCAGTATCCGCTTTGGTACGACAGCAATTACAGCTACGATGACTGGCTTGAAGCTCTTAACTGGGTAGCTGATTACTACAAGGATGACGATACTATCATTGCTATCGACCTGAAAAATGAGCCTCACGGCAAGAATGACGGTCAGGGCATGGCTAAGTGGGACGATTCAAAAGATGACAATAACTGGAAATATGCTGCTGAACGTGGAGCAAATGCTGTTTTAAGTGCTAACCCTAATCTTCTCGTAATGGTCGAGGGTATAGAAGTTTATCCTAAGTTTGAAGAAGGCGAAGACTGGGATTCTCAGCCTGTAGACTATGCACGTTACCCGTGGAGCCCATTCTACGGTGCTTGGTGGGGCGGCAACTTCCGTGGTGCAAGAAAATATCCTGTAAACCTTGGAAAATATCAGAGCCAGCTCGTATATTCTCCGCATGACTACGGTCCGCTCGTATGGGAGCAGGATTGGTTCAAGAAGGACTTTACAAGAGAAACTCTCCTTGACGACTACTGGCGTGATTCATGGGCTTACCTTATCGAAGACAAAATATCTCCTCTCCTCATGGGCGAATGGGGCGGATTTATCGACAAAGAACATGATCCGACCGGTGATAATACAAAATGGATGACTATACTCCGTGACTATATGATCGAAAAGCGTATCCACCATACTTTCTGGTGCTTCAATGAGAACTCCGGCGATACAGGCGGACTTCTCAAAAACGATTTCCAGGATTGGGATGAGGATAAGTACGCACTCGTTAAGCCGGCTCTCTGGCAGGACGAGAATGGTAAGTTCATAAGCCTCGATCATCAGGTCCCGATGGGTAAGAGCGGAAACGGTATATCACTTTCTGATTACTACAAAGGCTCTTCCGGACCAAAGACTGATCCAACTACTCCAACAACAGAGCCTACAACCGCTACAGAACCTCCGGAAGACATTATTTACGGCGATGCAAATTGCAGCGGTGATGTTAAAATGAACGATGCTGTTCTTATCATGCAGGCTGTTGCTAATCCAGACGAATATGACGTAGGAGGAACTGCTGATTCTGCACTCACTTCAAAGGGATACAAGAATGCGGATTGCTATGATCCGGGGTCAAGTCTTACCTCTAAGGATGCACTTGCAGTACAGAAAGCTCTGATAGGAACTATCACACTTCCTGAAACTGAATAAAAAAGCAAAGCGGATGCCGTAATTGATACGACATCCGCTTCTCAGTTACTGCATCTTATAAGAATTGATCATCTTCTGGACCATACGTCCGCCGATAGAACCAGCTTCTCTTGATGTGAGGTCACCGTTGTAACCCTGCTTGAGGTTTACACCAAGCTCGCTTGCAGACTCCATCTTGAATCTCTCAAGAGCCTCTCTGCCCTTCTGTGTCATTTCGCCGTTGTTATTACCATTACTGTTTGACATATCATTTGTCTCCTTTGCAAATAAATTATTGATGCCGTGATAGTATTATTGCACAGCTTTAATAAAATATTTGTGGTAATAAATGTGAACATTACAAATGTATTTCACTATTTCAACACAAATCAGACACGCAAAGCACACACAGCTGTAATAAAATGTTAAAAATTGTCGTACAATAAAAACACACCTGTAAAAGGAGGCAAAAAAATGCTCAGTACAAGATACGGAAATCAAGAAAACGCTCCATATATAGCAGTGATAGTATTTATAATACTCGCTTTCTCAACTATATGGCTGCCATGGCTGAATTTAAAAGCTACAGTCGCCTGTACTTCAGCAAAAGAAACTCTCGATTATACAGAGCTGATGCAGGCGGATGAAGACTATACAAAATACGGCAGGAGACTTGATTCATACGGCAGCGGACTGTCACAGTTAGCGTCAGAAAAGGAATATGATACTATACGAAATTCCTACAATGTTATGAGATATTCCGCACTTGCTGGTTTTGTCCTGCTCGCTTGTACTCTGGTATTTGTTTTCATCAACAAAAAAGCAATGACGATAGCTTCGCTTCTTTCAACTTTAGCATTCGCTGCTTCGTCGATAAGCGGACTCATCTATTGCTCCAAAACAACGGATTTCATGAATGATTTCATCAAAAAAACCATAGGCAGCTTCATATCGATCAAATATGAAATAAGTATTACTTATGGACTTTTTATCCCTGTTTTAGCTTCATTGGTTATCACTATGATCGGATTCACCATAAAAAGCAAACCCAAAGTTCAGGAACAGACTTACGATGCAGATTTTTACTATTAATACTAAAGCGGCTCAGTGAGCCGCTTCAGCCTGTCCAAAAACCCCTGATTCAGAGAGAATCAGGGGTGATATTTTTGTAAAAAAATAAAGTAAAGGGTAAAAAAGAGAATACAGAGTGAGAAATACAGCGAAATTGGAAGAAGATAGCATACTTCTTCAGAT
>JAFRXL010000004.1 GCA_017441505.1 Ruminococcus sp. | reverse complement strand
CTATTGCCGAGTCTATTTTTCTAAGTATATGATCTTTCGGTACCATTCCCTCTATACATACCATTTCCATCTGCTCTCGCTCTGCTTTGTTTTCTCTCAGCATCTTCGCTCAGCTCCCTTCTTCTTTTCTATTTTACCACAGTACATTGAAAAAAGTCCAGTGCGGCACTGGACTTTTTCGACAGACTGAGCCGCATTTCACTTGAAATGCGGCTCAGCTTTTATATCATGTAATTATGCGAGTGCAGCTTTTAATGCTTCAACCTTATCAGTTTTCTCCCAAGCAACACCGAGATCCTCACGTCCCATATGACCGTAAGCAGCAAGCTGTCTGTACTGCGGCTTTCTGAGATCGAGCATTTCAATTATAGCTGTAGGTCTGAGGTCGAATACCTTTGCTACTGCTGCTGAAAGCTTGTCTTCATCGACCTTGCCTGTTCCGAATGTATCAACAAGTATTGAGATAGGCTTTGCTACGCCGATAGCGTAAGAGAGCTGTACTTCACACTTATCTGCAAATCCGGCAGCAACAATGTTCTTTGCGATATATCTTGCAGCATATGCAGCACTGCGGTCAACCTTTGTCGGGTCCTTACCGCTGAAAGCTCCGCCGCCGTGTCTTGAATATCCGCCGTATGTATCAACGATGATCTTACGGCCTGTAAGTCCGCTGTCTCCCTGAGGTCCGCCGACAACGAAACGACCTGTAGGATTGATGAATATCTTGGTATTCTCGTCAAAGAGCTCCTTAGGGATTATAGGACGGATAACGATCTCCTCTATATCCTTGCGAAGCTGATCGAGGCTTATATCAGCAGAGTGCTGTGAAGATACAACAACAGCATCGATACGTACCGGCTTGCCGTCATCATATTCAACAGTTACCTGTGTCTTTCCGTCAGGACGGAGATAACGGAGTGTGC
Source organism: Ruminococcus sp. (assembly GCA_017441505.1). Lineage (GTDB taxonomy): Bacteria > Bacillota > Clostridia > Oscillospirales > Ruminococcaceae > Ruminococcus. Next base: position 36,779 of record JAFRXL010000004.1, on the reverse strand, counting down.
CGTCTTTTCTTACTTCTGTAAGTCTGAGAGCGAGCTTGTGTGCAAGTGAGATAGGGAGCGGCATAAGCTCAGGAGTCTCATTGCAGGCATAGCCGAACATGATACCCTGATCTCCGGCACCATTTGAAAGACCGTCGTTCTCGTTGTTTTCCTCACGATACTCGAAAGCCTCGTTTACACCCATAGCAATATCAGGTGACTGACCGTCTATGGAAGTAAGTACTGCACAAGTATGTGCATCGAAGCCGTATTTAGCTCTGTCGTAGCCAATATCAGCTACTACTTTACGTGCTATCTTTGGTATATCTATGTCAGCTGTAGTGGTGATCTCACCCATACACATTATCATACCGGTCGTAACAACAGTTTCGCAGGCAACTCTGCCTAACTTATCCTGTTCAAGTATTGCGTCAAGAACTGCGTCTGAGATCTGGTCACAGATCTTATCTGGATGTCCCTCTGTAACAGACTCTGATGTGAAAAAGCATTTGCTCATTTTGAAAATTACCTCCTAAAAAAATAAGAGCATTCCTTACCGGAATGCTCTGTTTTTCATCAAAACTCCTCATCTTCCGGATAAACCGCAGGATTTAGCACCTTGTCTGATTACCAGTCAGGTTGCCGGGCTTCACAGGACCTGTTTCCTCCGCCACTCTTGATAAGGTTATGTGTATATTATATACTCGTTTAAAGGTTTTGTCAATAGGAATCGAAAAAAATATTTTTTTAAGAAAGAAAAACCCGATTTATAAGCAAAAACGATTGTTAATGCAGGTTAACGAGCAGTAATTGCAGTTCAGAAGCTGCTGAAAAAAGTGAATATAAAACAAACGAGCCTCCTCTTCAGGAAGCTCATCTGCCATGATATAGGGATTATTGGGGATTTAAAAATAATTTAATGTTGGGGTAAACATTAAACTACCATGAAAATCAGCTTTGGGATTTCTCCCTCAGCATCTATAGTATACCCTACTAATGTGTTCATTTTGTGATAGAATTATTAAAATTCAGTTAATATTTAAGACGCTTTGTGCCGAAATACAGGGAATATTGTGTTTTTATCACATATACTCATATGATATTCATATGACCTTTTTTAAGGCTCAAAGAAAAAAATCTCATGTTTTAATGATAAACCAGAACGTTGACCCCTTTCCAAGTGTACTCTTTACACCATAATCATAATTATGAAGTTTGAGCACAGCCTTCACTATTGAAAGTCCCAGACCGGTGCCGACCACCTCACGCTTGTGGTTCTCAGAGCGGTAATACTTATCGAAAATGAGCTTTATCTTCTCTTCTTCTATGCCGTCACCGGTATCTTCTACTTCGATCAGAACTCCCTCAGGCTTATTGATCTGACGCACGAATACCTGCTTATCCTTGCCGGTATAGTTTATCGCATTGTTTATAAGATTATATATGACCTGCTCTATTTTCACGACATCACAGCATACCGTCACATCCTCATCAGGTGTGAAATGGATCGTATACCCCTGTTTTTCGGATATTCCTTTAAAGCGGTCGATTATCTCGCTGAGTTTTCCGCTTATACCGAATTCTGTAGGATTGAGCTTCTGTCTGCCGCTTTCAAGCTTTGAAAGATCGAGTATGTCATTGACAAGAAGTGCAAGACGGTCAGTTTCATTGATTATTATTTCAAGATGCTCATTACGCTTGACCGGATTATCGCCCGAGAGGTCACGTATCATCTCCGCATAGGCTTTAAGCATAGTTAGCGGAGTTCTCAGGTCATGAGAAACATTTGCGATAAGATCCCTCTGCATGGTATCGACCCTTGAGATCTCCTCCTCAGCATATGTCAGAGTATCCGCAAGCATTTTCGATTCAAGGTATCCTCTTCCGTCGAATTTGGTATCAAAATCACCTTTTGCAAGTTTTTCAGCTGATTTTGTTATCCTCGTTATCGGACGTGCTATTATCCTTGAAAGGAAGAGCGATATTACGAATGCTATAACTATAAGAAACGCCGTGATTATCATGAGCTGACGCTTTATGATGGACACTGTTGAGCCTACAGGTACAAGTGCCGCATTAAGGAGCAAAAAGCCGTCCGGCTTATCAGGGTCACCAAGAACACATCCGTACAAGAGCATATTGTAATGAGTGCGTGGATTAGTCACCCTGTACCTTATCTCTTTATCGTCACTTTTGAGTATATCCGTTATATAAGTAAATGTAGTATTTTCACGTCCGTGTATGAGGCAGTCACCGAGGACATTTTCAGAATACAGTGACCTTCCGTACCTGTCAAGGACTTCAACGCAAAGGTCGTTTTCCACGGCTTCTTCACTGAGCAGTTCACGGAATTCTTTTTTGTCCATAGTTGTATACGAGTCCGAAATTTTCTTTGCACAATCAGCAGCGTCTCTGACCTTCATTCCCTCGTAAAATTTTTCAAGGAATAATATCTGGAAAGTCCATAGCAGGACGAATACAACAATAGTAAACAGGATAAAATACATCCATATCTTGAATTTAAGCGGTATCCTGCTGTTGAAACTCTTTGCTTTCTTAATTAGCTTCAAACTTATATCCCATTCCTCTCAGTGTAACGATAAACTTTCTGTACTCCCCAAGACTGTTTCTGAGCATTTTTATATGAGTATCAACAGTTCGATCGTCACCAAAGAAATCATAGCCCCATACCTCTTCAAGAAGCTTGTCCCTTGAAAGAGCTATATTCTTGTTTTTTACAAGATAGAACAGAAGGTCGTACTCCTTTGGAGTCATGGAAGCTTTTTCTCCATTGACATAGACCTCTCTGCCGGATATATCGACTTCAAGTCCCTCAAACACGTATCTGTCAGGCTGAGAAGTTTCAGCAGGTCTTGAATTCCGCTTCAGCACAACTTTTACTCTCGCCATGAGCTCCTTTGGAGAAAACGGCTTTACTACGTAATCGTCAACGCCTATCTCAAATCCAAAGAGCTTATCGTACTCCTCACCTCTTGCAGACAGCATTATCACAGGGATATGCTTTGTTTTGTGTATCTCCTTGCAAGCGGAATAACCGTCAAGACGAGGCATCATTACATCCATTATTATAAGGTCATAGTCATTATTATGACATAAGCTTACAGCTTCCATGCCGTTTTCAGCTTCGGTAACTTCAAAGCCTTCAAATTCAGCATACTCCCTTACCACTTTTCGTATATTTATCTCATCGTCTACTACAAGAATATGTGCCATAGATCATACCTCCGTTTTTTTCTTTGAAACAGAGCCGTTTCCATAACACAATAATACATCTCAGCTCTGTTCTTTTATATTACTATTATAACATTTTATCATGCAAATGTGTTCATTTCATGAAAAATTCTTGTTCTTTCCGGTCAAGTTTATCAAAAATGTATCCGATGTGTAAAATTCAGTTGACATTTTCAGTAAAATTTGCTATAATATAATTGATATTTTTGTTTAGGAGGCGGTCACTTTGAAAAAGAATACTTTCAACCCTTTGGCAGCGACTCTCGTTATCACAGCCGCCACCGCAGTTGTCGTAGCTTATTGCTTCTACTTCCCTGAGCAGGCAATGCCGACTATCATCGTCTATGTTTCTTCTATCATATTCATGTCTATCATACTCACTCTAATAAGCTGGATATATAAAAGATATGGCAGCTCAGTCGGAGAATCCGAGATAGTCAAGATAACAGAAGACCTCAACACTGAGATGATAATATGGAGCGACGATTTCTCATATATTTTCATGAACAGGAAGATACGTGATCTTCTTGGAGTTTCCGAGGGCGATTCCAATAAAAAATCTGCCGTCCTCAAAGCATTTGGTATGAACTCTCACGACAACGGTGAGTTTGAAAAAATAATAGGCAACCAGTCTTACGAGACAAGATTCAAGAATTCAGCCGGTACCGTTACCTCTATAGCATGGAGTACTTCCCTTGTTAAAAAAAGGAAAAAGCACTCGCTTTACCTGAGTACCGGTTTCAACCTGACCGAAATAAAGAAGATGAAAGTCAACCTTGCAAGTGCAAACGACTTCTTCAATTCCTCAATGGAGCTCGCAGAAATAGGTGTTATCATGAGCTCCGACAGAAAAAATTTCCGTGCTTCACCGGAAATGATAAGAATGCTCGGACTAAAGAACAGTGCTATAACTTTAAGTGAATTCCGGTCACTCGTTCATCCTAACGACAGGATACAGTTTGACAGTGCCGTTAAATCAAAAGACACTTCCGAAGTAAAGAGCATTGAGATGCGTATAAAGTCAGTCGGCGGAGTCTACCGCTGGTACTCTTACCGCTATAAGTCTATAAAGGGTACCGACAACACCCTGCCGCTCTTCGGAGGAGCTATCCTCGACATTACTCAGGAGCACGAAAAGGACATCCTCATTGAGCGTCTCGCTTATATAGATGAAGTCACCGAGATCGCTAACCGCAATAAGCTCATGGATGCAGGTCAGGAGATATACGATACCTGCCACCTCCTTGATTATTCATACTGGATAATAGTCCTCGATATTGACCGATTCCATATCATAAATGATACCTGCGGCTACAAGAACGGTAACTACGTTTTGAAGAATTTCGCTCATATCCTCTATAAATTCGTTACTCCCGGAGGACTTGCCGCAAGAGTCAGCGGAGATAATTTCGCTCTTATCCTCAAAGACTACGGCGATAATGAGCTCCCTGTCCGTACAGTTCGTTCCATTCAGGAGGAATTCGCTCAGCTCGCTGTCGACGAGCTCGCTTCAATTAACCTGAACTGCTCAGCCGGATATTCCAGAATGCCGGACGACGGAAGCTCATTCCTCGATGTTATGGAACACGCAGAGTTTGCCCTCAAATCCAGCACAGGAAATCAGGGCGTTATATGTGCTTATGAGCCAAGTATGCACGACTCTATCATCGGCAATACCGAACTTGAAAAAGCTCTCGGACTTGCTATTGAAAATAATGAGCTCCAGCTCTTCTATCAGCCTAAGATCAATCTTGCTACCGGCAAGCTGATGGGCGTTGAGGCTCTTATCCGCTGGATAAAGCCGGACGGCTCTATAATCAGTCCGGATGCTTTCGTGCCTATCGCTGAAAGAAGTCACCTTATCAGCAAGATAAGCGAGTTCGTACTCAATGAGGGCTGCCGTCAGAATAAGCTCTGGCAGAAAATGGGCTACCCAAATATTGTAATGTCCATAAACTTCACCTCAGCCGACTTCTACCAGTCCGACCTGAAAGAAAAAGTCTTTGACGCTCTTGCTAAATCCGGTCTTGAACCTCAGTGGCTTGAAGTCGAACTTACAGAGAGCCTCGCCCTCAACGATATAGATTTTGCTGTTTCTCAGATGAACAAGCTTCGTGAGCTCGGAGTAAAGCTCGCTATGGACGATTTCGGTACAGGTTATTCGTCACTGAGCTATCTCCAGATACTCCCGATAACCCTGCTCAAACTCGACCGCTCTTTCATAACCGATATTGAGCATGATAATATCGCTTATGAAATAGTTTCTGCCGTTATAAGAATAGCAAAGTCCAAAAAGATAGAAACTATAGCTGAGGGTATCGAAAACAACGTTCAGGAGTCCATACTCCGAATGGCTGGATGTGATTATGCTCAGGGATTCCTCTACGGAAAACCTATGCCGCCGGAAAAGCTTCAGGACGTTTTTGACGAAAATATTAAAAAATAATACCGCTTTATTCACATAAATTTTTTAACGGAGGTATATGATAATGAAAAGAAGAATAGGCATTCTTACAAGCGGCGGCGACTGTCCCGGACTTAACGCCACTATACGTGGTGTCGCAAAAGCCTGCTACGAAAGATTCGGTGAGGATAATGTTGAGATAGTCGGCATCTCAAACGGCTACTACGGACTTATTAATAACCTTTGCAAGGATATGTCCCCTTCCTCATTCTCAGGCATACTCACCCAGGGCGGAACTATCTTCGGTACAAAGCGTCAGCCGTTCAAAATGATGCAGATAATCGGCGACGATAATGTCGACAAAGTGAAAAATATGAAGGAGACCTACAAAAAGCAGAAGCTCGATTGTCTCCTTACCCTCGGAGGAAACGGCACTCACAAAACTTCCAAGCTCCTTGCTGATGAAGGACTCAACGTTATCGGTCTGCCAAAGACCATTGATAACGATATTTACGGTACTGACGTTACTTTCGGTTTCCACACCGCTGTTGACATCGCTACTGATGTTATCGACCGTCTTCACACTACAGCTGGAAGCCACTCACGTATACTTGTTTGCGAAATAATGGGAAATAAAGCAGGATGGCTCACACTCAATGCCGGTATCGCCGGTGGTGCTGATATAATCCTCATTCCTGAGATACCTTACGATATAGACAAGGTCTGTGATGCTGTCATGGCAAGAAGTGCTTCGGGAAAGACATTCTCGATTCTCGCTGTTGCTGAGGGTGCTTTTGATGTAAACGAAGCTAAAATGAAGAAAAAGGAAAGAGCTAAAAAGCGTGCTGAGGCTGGTATCATTACTGCTACAAGCCGTATAGCTGCCCAGATACAGGCAAATACCGGTATGGAAGCAAGAGTTTGCGTCCCAGGACATATGCTCCGTGGAGGTGCTCCGAGTGCTTACGACCGTGTTCTTTCAACTCAGTTCGGAGTTCATGCCGCTTATATGATCGCTAAGGAAAAATACGGAAGAACAGTCGCTAAGATCGGCAACAAGATAACTTCAAACAAACTTGAAGATATAGCCGGTAAAACAAAATTTGTCGATACCGAGGATCATATCGTTATCGCTGCCCGTGACATCGGTGTTTCTTTCGGTGACTAAGCTTCTTTCAGGCTGCTGCTGTTTGCGGCAGCCTTTACATTTACTAAGAGGTGAACTTTTATGCACTTAAATGATATTTACTGCCAGTCCGTACTCTCGGTTTTCAACAAGGAGATATGGAAAAAGTTCAACAAAGCTATATCAGACTACAAACTCATTGAGGACGGCGACCGCATCGCTATCTGCATATCCGGAGGCAAAGACTCCATGCTTATGGCGAAATGCCTGCAACTCCTGCAAAGCTTCGGCAAGCCGGATTTCAGTATAGAATATGTGGTCATGGACCCCGGGTATGATAAGGTCAACCGTGACAAAATAATCCGGAACGCTGAAATTCTCGGACTGCCAATACAGATTTACGATACTAAAATATTCGGCTCTGCTGAAAGCTCCGGAGACAATCCCTGCTTTCTGTGTGCAAGGCTCAGAAGAGGCTGGCTGTACAAGAAAGCTCAGGAACTGGGCTGCAGCAAAATAGCTCTTGGTCACCACTTTGACGATGTTATCGAGACTATCCTCATGGGGATGCTCTACGGTTCTCAGATGCAGACCATGCTCCCAAAGCTGCACAGTGAAAACTACGCCGGTGTACAGCTGATACGTCCACTCTACCTCATTCGTGAAAATGACGTTATCTCATGGGCTGAACACTGCGGTCTGAGCTTTATACAATGTGCCTGCCGTATGTCTGAGAAGCGTTCGGACGAAGAAGCCGGCTCAAAAAGATATGAGATAAAAATGCTGCTGAAACAACTCCGCAAGACTAATCCGGCAGTTGATATGAATATCTTCCGCAGTGCAGAGAACGTCAATCTGCGGACTCTTATGTCTTATCACGACGGCAGCGAATATCATCACTTCCTCGATGACTACGATAAGGGGATAACAGTCCGTGGGACTATAAATAAAAAATATACATAAACTTTGCCGCAGTATCATCTGCGGCTTTGCTGTGCAAAAAATTTGTAAAAGTTACAGGATTCTATTGAAATCCGCATTATCATAGTGTATAATAAAATAGTCCATTTACAATGTGTACAATTATCTATGGTAACACCGCACAAAGCTTGTGCTGAAAATACGCCAGTAGATCCAGTGCAAAGCCGTCAGACGGGCTTTGTGCGGTGTTTCCCTATAAAGGCGGTCATATAATGGTCTTTTCAAGACTTTTTTTCATCTACATCTTCCTGCCTGTCTGCCTGATAACTTACTACTTTGCAAGAGGAACTAAAGCTAAAAATACGGTTCTTCTTATCTTTTCACTGATCTTTTATGCATGGGGCGAACCTGTGTACATTCTGCTGCTTATCCTCAGTGCAGGCGTTAACTACAGTGCAGGACTTCTTATAGGAAGATTCGGCTCGTCAAGAGAGGGAAAACTCTCCGCAGCCGCAGCCGTTTCCTTCGATATTCTTATGCTCGTTGTATTCAAGTACAGCGGATTCATTGTTGAAAATTTCAATCATTTATTGAATATTTCACTGCCCGTACCGGATATTAAACTCCCTATCGGAATCAGTTTCTATACTTTCCAGACTATCTCATACATATTGGACTGTCTGTGGGAAACTGTCAGACCGCAGAGGAGTTTCAGGAAATTTCTGCTCTACATATCGTTTTTCCCTCAGCTTATAGCCGGTCCGATAGTCAGGTACAGCACCATTGAGGACGAGATCGAGAACCGTAAAGCCGATCTTCCGGACATTGCAAGCGGCTTCAACAGAATGATCCTCGGACTTGCTAAAAAAGTGGTCATCGCTGACCAGCTGAGTATCGTTGCTGAAAGACTTCTCGGAGATATAGACAATGCATCTGCAACTGCTGCATGGATAGGTGCGGCAGTTTACGCAATGCAGGTATATTTCGATTTTTCGGGATATTCGGACATCGCTATAGGACTCGGAAGAATCTTCGGTTTCCACTTCAACGAGAATTTCAAGCACCCTTTCATGTGCAAGGATATAACTGAATTCTGGCAGCGTTGGCATATTTCGCTCGGCACATTCTTCAAAGACTACCTTCTCTATATACCAATATTCGGTAAGAGAAGAAAATATGCAAGTCTTATGCTCGTATGGCTGTGTACAGGCATATGGCACGGTGCAGGCTGGAATTTCGTCATATGGGGACTTTACTTCGGTATCTTCATTATGCTCGAAACTCTCATCGGCAAAAAACGCATGAAGAGAATACCATTAATAATCAGACACATCTATAATAAGATAGTGATAATCATTGGATTCGGTATTTTCTATTTCGAGGATCTTGACGAACTTAAAAGCTTCTTCAAGGCACTTTTCCCGTTCACCAGCAGCGGAGCTGTATCTCTTTCAGACAGGATAACACTTGTTAATAATATGTATCTTGTAATACTTGCCGTTATCCTCTGTTTCCCGCTGATTTCCGGTATCAAATATATTTCCGGAAAGTTGACCGTGAGCAAGACTGTTTCATCCGCAGCAGCTACACTTATCTCAGCGGCACTTCTTCTGCTCACAAGTATTATGCTCGTAGATCAGACTACTCACCCATTCCTTTATTTCCGATTCTGAGGCGATAAAAATGTCAGATAAAAACCAAAACAGCAGGAATACGGTCTTCAAAACTAATCTTGCTGCACTTATCAATATAATCGTCATAGTTGTTATGCTTATTTCAGGTGCGGTGTACCTTCTGCTGATGCCGCATGAAAAAGTAGCCGATGACGAAAACCGTGTGCTCACCGAAATGCCTGAGTTCACTCTGAAAAAATATTTCAAGGGTGACTTTACCGGCGGCATTGCCGATCATTTCGATGATACTGTGCACAACAGAACTCAGATAAAAAAATTTATTGCATCAAATATAACTCCCCTTAAAGGCAGAAAATACGGTGACGAAAATGAAGGTGCTGAGCTATACGGCACTCCCGTAAAAGCTCCAAAACCTATTACAGTCACTACAAAACCTCCTCAGTCAAACCGCTTCACTACAACTTTGTCACTTGCTGAAGGTCAGACAGAGCCGACTGTGGTCACCACTAAACCTCCGGTTTCAGCAGAAGAACCTGCGGCAGAGGGCGGAGAAATAAGCAACAGCATTCTCGTTGTCAACAAACGTGGCATTCCGCTTTACGGCGGCGGTCTCGGACGTGAGCTCGAATATGCTTCATTCGTGGACGAATACAAAACTCAGCTTCCAAGTGTGAATGTATGGTCAATGGTAATACCTACACCTTGCAGTATGTATCTGCCGTCGAACTATAAAAGTCTGTCGGCAGATGAAAAAATCGACATCTTTTCTATATCCGATGCATTGCAGAAAGCTGTTCCGGTGGACGTTTACCATACTTTGCTGAACCATAAATCAGAGGAGATCTATGCCCGCACAGATCATCACTGGCTTGCTCTCGGAGCTTTCTACGCCGCTCAGGAATTTGCTCAACTGGCTAAGCTCCCATTCAAAAACCTTTCTGCCTACGAGGAACTTCACCTTCATGATTTCCTCGGAACATACTACAGCTATACCCAAAGCTCTTCGCTTCTGAATAATCCTGAGGAATTCGTCTACTATAAGCCTAAGGACGAGGTGACTGTAACTCAGTACGACACATCGTTCAATGATCCTATCGACGTTGCTCTGCTCGTTCCGCCGGATAATCTCACTCCTTCCGGATATTACTATGTCTTTGGCATGGATAACAGAATCGCTCACGTTCAAACAAATGTCAAAAACGGAAGAAGACTTATCATTTTCAAGGACAGCTACGGAAATGCACTTCTGCCATTCCTTACATACTCTTTCGAGGACATCTATCTTTGCGATATGAGATATTTCGACCTCAATGCAGCAAGTTTCGCTCAGCAGGTCGGTGCTACCGACATACTCTTCGCAATGTGTACTTTTTCTGCTGTAGGCGATAACAGGCTCTGTATAAGAAATAATCTCTATAAGTAAGGAGTATCAAAATGAAAAAAAGAACTAAAAGGATGATCATCATACTTGCTGTACTTCTGGTATTAAGTCTTCTTTCATGGTGGGGATTCCTTTTACAGCGGGTTGATTATGAAGTCCATTCCGATAAGATGCCAAAAGGTCTCAGAATAGTGTTCATTTCTGATCTTCACAACTGCTTTTACGGAGACACTGACCAGTCCCAGCTTATGGACGAGATCAAAGAGGCTGATCCGGATATTATAATATTCGGCGGCGATATAATTGACCAGTGGGGCGGTCAGAAATACGCAAAACGCATAATGGACTGGGCTGCCGACCGCTACCCATGCTTCTATACTCCCGGCAACCACGAACAAGACCGTGACGATAAAGAAGACTTCTACAATTATGTTAAAAAATCCAAGATAGAATTTCTCGTTGGAGAGTACTCGGATATTACCATAAAAGGACAAAAAATCAGAGTGTACGGTGTGATAAGTGCTTATCATAAAGAGTTCAATAAAATCAAAAAGACTCTCGATAACAACTACTACAATATTTTAATTGCCCACCAGCCCGAACAGATAGACGAATTTCTTGATACGGGAGATGTCAGGTTTGACCTCATCCTCTCAGGACACGCTCACGGCGGTCAGTGGAGAATACCAAAATTGCTCGATCAGGGACTTTACGCTCCGAATCAGGGCTTGTTTCCGGACTACACCTGCGGTATGTACAAATACGGAGATACCGTCCATATCATCAGCAAGGGGCTCGCAAGACCTGCCCGTATGATATTCATACCCCGTATCTTCAACCGCCCTGAATTCTCTGTCATAGATATAAGCGACTGATAAATTTTTATATTCTGTTCTGGTAAAAATAATTTTTAACATTTCCAGAAATTGCACAAATTATTACTATCAACTCAGCCTAAAAACTACTTGTAATTTTTACGCAATAATGATATAATAATATAGACCCCATAAAAATATAAGGGATAAGAAATAAGAACAAAAGGAGAAGAGGAGATTCTGTTCCCCTCTGCATTGAACAAATGGAAAATAAATTGAATAATACGGGTGCTGCCGAGGATATTATCTGCGGCAGAAACCCTGTTATCGAGGCTCTGAAATCCGGTGCTAACCTCGATACGATATATATTGACGGCAGCAGCGGAAGTCTTGGACTTATCCGAAAGTTAGCCAAAGAAAACGGGATAGTTGTAAAAGATGCTCAGGATAAAAAACTCTCGCAGCTTTCAGGCGGAGCTTCTCATCAGGGCGTCGTTGCAGTCGGTGCCTGCGGCGAGTATGTCTCTGTTGAGGATATTCTCGATGTCTCTCGCAAAAAAGGTACAAAGCCTTTCATCATCATCTGCGATGAGATCGAAGACCCGCATAACCTCGGAGCTATCATCCGTACAGCCGAAACTTCCGGTGCGGACGGCGTGATAATCCCAAAAAGACGCAGTGCTTCACTAAACGCTACTGTCTTCAAGACCTCTGCCGGAGCTGCAAGCTATGTACCGGTCGCAAGAGTCTCAAACCTTGCCTCATGTATCGATGAACTCAAAGAAAACGGAATCTGGATATACGGTACGGACGCTTCCGGAAGTGACTATACCGAAACCGATCTCACCGGAAGCTGCGGTCTCGTGATCGGCTCAGAAGGTTTCGGCATAAGCAAGCTGATTCAAAAAAAGTGCGACTTTATGATAAAGCTCCCTATGCTTGGCAAAATAAATTCTCTAAACGCATCAGTTGCTGCCGGCATCTTCATGTATGAAGTACTAAGACAGCGTAGGATGCAGTAAGGAGGAGCTATGCCGGATCAGAAAGTCTCACTGGAAGATATTCTGAACGAATTCTCTCCAGACAGCAACGAACCAAATAAAAGCGTCGGACGTGTTGACGCTCAGAAAATAATAAATTCTACTGTAGAAACTCCGGATATGGCACAAGCTCCAGTATCACGGCCTGCCGTATCCCACGAAAGATCAGCCCTTTTCGATAACGCTCTGCGTAACGACTCCCCTGCTGATGAGTTTAAACCTGCCGATCTTTCAAGACATAGGATCTCTGTTGTCGATAAGGATAATATCAGCGAGATAAGAACTGTTATACCTAAAAAACTGGATCCAGAACTCGCCGGCACTTTGCCTGCGGCTCAGATAGCTCCGGATGAAGCTCCTAAGATAAGAAGAATGAGCGAATCCACAAGAGCAAAAGAGATCGAGAATCTCAAAAAAAGTAAGAAAAAACGTAAAAAACGTAAAAATACTTATACATACGACCGTGAAAGTCCGGACGGAGAGTATATGTATGCTCCGCCTTCTTTCAAAAAGAAAAAGAAGACACGCTCTCAGATAGAAGCTGAGATAGACAGTCCGGAAGGGAAAAAACAGATAACTGATATTGTTCCTTCCCCTGCCGCTGTTGAGGCAGCAAAGCCTGTTGAGCCTGCACCACGAGCAGAACTCACAAGTATTAATCTCAGCGAAAGACCTGAGGTGGATGCAGGTGCTCTGGACGTTCATATCACTCAGGAACAGGACGAGTTCCTTTCTGTAACTGCAAAGAAAAAGCGTACTAAACGTCTGGTCGATTTCAATTACTACGGTGACGTTGAAGACGTCGGAAGAGATATATACGAGCTGAAAAGCACTATAAACGTGAGAGTTTTCATCCTCGCAATGACTACTTTCCTCAGCTTGTTCATTACAGTTTTCAATCATTTCGGACTTCCGATGATAGATATTCTTGAAAAGTCCAATACTAAGCCTTACATCACCGTTCACCTGATACTTGGACTTATCTCGGTCATCTCGTCTTTTGCGGTTATTTCAAATGGTATCAAAAAACTGCTCACGTTTAAAGCGGATACCGACTCTATGACCGCTGTGACCGCTATTTCCTGTATGATCGCTGTGATAACTGCTTTTATGAAGCCGGATATGGTCGCTGACGATAAAATACAGATATATATGCCTGTAGGTATCATGGCTCTTCTCATAAATTCAGTGGGAAAACTGCTCATAATAAGAAGAGCTGCACGTAATTTTAAATTCGTCTCGAAAAACTTCGACCGTCACGGTGTAGTTTATGTCTCGGATGAAGAACGTGCGGAACGGCTTACAAGAGGTACTCTCGGTGATTTCCCGATACTCGCCTCTACAAGACCTACAGACTTCCTCACCGATTTCCTGCGGTATACCTACTCTTCAGATATGGCTGATTCATACTGCAAAAAGGTCACTCCGCTATGCCTTATCGCATCTGTGCTGGTATCATGCTTCCTCACGCTATTTACTAAAGGAAGCCTGCTCAACATCACCTCAGCTGCGTTTGGATTCTCAATATTCAGTATGCTGATATGTGCTACATCTTGCATAGCAATGCCTTTCGTGGTGAATATACCGCTTGAAAATGCAGCTTCAAGTGCTTTCAAGCACAAGGGTATAATGCTCGGTTATCAGAGTGTTGACGATTTCTATGATACCAATTCAATACTCGTTGATGCCGGCACTCTCTTCCCCGAGGGAACTGTAAAGCTTTCAGGTATTAAGGTTTTCTCAAATACTAAAATAGACGAAGCTCTCCTTGAGGCAGCAAGTCTGACCTATCATGCCGGAAGTGTTATGCAGCAGCTCTTTTCCGATGTCAACGACGGCGGTCCCGATTACCTGTATCCTATAGATAACTACTCATTTGAAGAATCTATGGGTATGTGCGGCTGGATAAACAATAAACGTATCCTGTTCGGAAACCGTGAGCTTATGGCAAGCCACAATATCGAAGGTCTTCCTACTAAAACAAAAGAAGCCGAATATGCTGAACCTCAGCAGGAGATACTCTATCTCTCAATTTCAGGCAACCTCGCAGCTATGTTCATCGTGGACATCGCAGCAGACAGAAATGTCAAGCGTTGGGCTAAAAAAATATGCAAGAACAAAATTTGCATGATAATCAACAGTGTTGACCCTTGCCTTTCTTCAAAGAAGATAAGCACACTCTTTGGAATTCCGGATGAACTTATCCGTGTGCTCCCTAAGAGACTGCATGAGGACTTCTATGAGGAAACCAAAAAAGCAGTCAGACTCAGTGCTTCTATGGCTACTACAGGCAGATTCCCGTCACTTGCTCAGCTCATACTCGGCACTAAAAATGTCCATTCTTCTGCTATAATAGGTCTTATCTTCCAGTCCGTGACGATCATCCTCGGATTTGGTCTCGGAATGATAATGATACTCTCAAAAGCATTTGAAGAAAACTACGAATATATGTCAGCGACTGCACTGATCATTTATAATGCGATAAGTGCTGCACTAACCTACGTCGCTGTAAGCCTTAAAAAGCTATGACCACGAACCTGTATCTTTCGCTTGTAGCCTTGGATACAGGTTTTTTCATAAGAAAGGAGTTTTTCTATGCCTGATAAACATAACGGCATGAATAATGAAAAGAATTTTAAAAATACAGATAACGAAAGTACTATGTATATCCCAGGAGATTCTAAGCAGTATCAGCAGAATGCTCAGCAATACTCCGACCAATACTACAGCAGAAATGTAACCCCGCAGAATCAGCAGCAGCCTAATTACGGCTCTCAGCAGCAGTATCAGCAGGTTGGTCAGCAGCAAGGATACCAATATCCTCAGAACGCTCAGCAGGGTTACCCTTATCAGCAAGGCGGTCAGCAGCAGGGGTACCAGTACCAGCAGAATGGTCAGCAAAGATACTCTTATCAGCAAGGCGGACAGCAGCAAGGGTATCAGTATCAGCAAAACGGTCAGCAGGGATATTCCTATCCTCAGAATGGACAGCAGCAGGCATACTCTTATCCGCAGCAGCAATACGCTCAGCCGCAAGGATATGCTGAACCTCCGGAGCCTCCTCAGCCAAGAAGAAGGAGAAGAAAAAGAAGACACAGAAGTCTCGTCGGAATGATAATAAGACGTATACTTCTCTCGCTCTTCATACTATTTCTCATAATATTCGGTATCTATTCATGTACCTCACTTTCACTTATAAACAAGATGAATTACGTTGAGGACGGCGAGCGTACCCGAAACAGCGATGCTATAAGCCGGGATTACGTCCAAAGCATTCTTGTTATAGGTACTGACGGAAGAACTGATGACGACCGTGGCCGTTCTGACTCTATGATACTCGTTTCCTTCAACAGTAAGACCGATGAAACTATCATGACCTCTTTCATGCGTGACAGCTATGTTGAAATCCCCGGATACGGCTGGAATAAGCTCAATGCAGCCTATTCTTTCGGCGGTGCAGAGCTTCTCATGGACACTATTGAAAAGAATTTCTATGTCAAGATAGACAATTATATCTCGATAAATTTCGTTACCTTCGCTTCTATCATCGACTCTGTTGGCGGTATAGATATGGAGATCTCCGACGAAGAAGCCAATGAGATAAACGTAATACTCCAGAATGAAGTAAACGAGATCATGGGAGATGTTCCGAATGCTGATTTCGTTCCGAAAGGCGGAAAAGTTCACCTTAGCGGTAAACAGGCTCTCTGCTACTCACGTATAAGATATGTCGGAAACAGCGACTTTGAAAGAACCTCCCGACAGCGTCGTGTTATGACTGAGCTGATAAAGAAGGGTGCAAAGAATGCTCCTTCATTTGCTAAAAAGGTATCAAAAAATGCCCTCCCACATCTCACCACAAATATGAAAAAAGGCAGCCTTTACTGGCTCTCACTCAAACTGCCGTTCTATCTGAAAAATGATACAAAACAGCTCCAGATACCTGTTGAGAACTCATATACCGGCGAAAATGTTTATAACAGCGACGGCTCTTATCAGTCTGTTCTGACTGTGGACTTTGATAAGAATTACGATGTTATCAAAGACGAAATATTCAGTGATAAAAAGTAATTACAATGAAAATAAGCCTGAAAACTGCAATAGTTTTCAGGCTTATACTTTTTTATTTATCGCTCTTTTCCGACAAAGAAAAGTGCAAGTGTTCCGGGACCTGCATGAGCTCCGATAACTGAACCAATATTCATTATCTTCACTCCGCTGTACTTATGACGCTTTTTTAGTATAGCTGCAAGTTCATTTGCATCGTCCGGACAGTCTGCATTACAGATGAATACAGTTCCCTCGGAAGGAGTTTGAGCAAATTCTGTATACTTATCAGCAAGAGCTGTTATTGCAGCTCTGCGTCCACGTACTTTCAATACGTTAACAAGATGTCCCTCATTATCAACGTGAAGCACCGGCTTTATGCCGAGAAGCCCGCCTACAAATGCTGCTGTCGGACTTATTCTTCCACCCTGCTTCAGATATTTCAGATCGTCTACTGTGAACCAGTGGCATATATTAGGTATCTTGTCGATAGCATACTGAGCTGTCTGCTCAATAGTAGCTCCGGCTTTTTTCTGGAGAGATGTGAGATAAACAAGAAGTCCGAAACCGCCGGAAGCAGAAAGACCGTCCACTGTTATCACCTTTCTGTCAGGATACTGCTCCATAAGCTCCTCAGCTGCCATTCTTGAACAATTATATGTTGTACTGAGTCCGGAAGAAAATCCGAGATAAAGCACATCATTTCCATTTTTCAGCTCAGGTTCAAAAACTTCCTTGAAACGCTCTGTATTTGCAGCCGCTGTTTTAACAATAGTCCCCTGTCTCATGAGGTCGTAAAAATCCTTCAATGGCATTTCGTTGTCATTATATATCTTCTCCTCTCCGGCAAAAGAAAAAGTCAGACTAATGCACTTTACTCCCCATTCTTCAAGATACTCCGGAAAAACATCACAAGCTGAATCAGTATATATAACAAATCCGCTCATAAAATTACCCCTTTCTTTTTTATTATTATGATTGATTTATCAGTAAATATGTGGTATAATTATATAATAATGCCCGAAAGAAGGTATCATATTGGAAGACCTTAAAGCTATCATAGCTGAAAATATAACTCAGCTCCGCCGAGCAAACGGCATGACTCAGGCTGGGCTTGCCGAAAAACTTAATTATACCGATAAGGCTGTTTCAAAATGGGAAAGACGTGAATCGCTCCCCGATATAACTGTGCTCAAAGCTATTGCCGACTGCTTCGGAGTAACTGTCGACTACCTTATAACAGCCGAGCATAAAGATACAAAGCAAGAGACTGTCAATGAAGCCGATGAAAAAAATAAGCTCCATACTAAAAACCGTGGCTTCATAACAGGTATGAGCATACTCCTTGTATGGCTCATCGCCTGCACTGCTTTCATAGTCATCAATGCTCTTGACGGTAAATCGTGTGTCCATTGGCTGACATTCGTATACGCCATTCCGATCTCACTTATAGTATGGCTCGTTATGAACTCAGTATGGTTCAACGTAAGGAGAAATTTCCTCATAATCTCATTCCTGACATGGGGAATATTAATATCCGTATACCTCACGCTGCTCATGGCAGGTGCCAACGCACCACTGCTTTTCCTGCTTGGTGTACCCGGACAGGCGATAATTTACCTGTGGTCAAAGATCAGAACATCTGATAAAAACTGATTTCCCTTACCTTTATTATAACACTTTTCAGTGTTACAGTCAATAAACTATTTTTTCGCCTTATCTACAGTCTGAATACCGGTATATTCTTCCTCTACCGTCAGTAGAGTTGGCTATATTGCGTCATTTCAGACGTATAATTCTACTATCTTTCTACATAAAAAAAGCTCCCGTAGAATAGACTCTACGGGAGCTGATATGTTTAATTTTAAAGCATTGATGCTCTGAGTTCCTCGCCGGAAAGCTTTGAAAGATATGCAGGTGCGATGTCGAAAGCTGTCTTACAGCCTGTTGCACCCTCTGCCTTCAGACGGCTGAGTGCTCTTGCATAACAAATAAGTACGCTTGCAGTAAACTCCGGATTGGATTCAAGCTTGAGTGAATACTCTATCATCTGATGAGTCTTCTCACCGTCACCTGTAAGTCCGCTTCTCATAACAAATCCGCCGTGAGGCATCTTGTTGTGTACTGCATCGAACTCCTCTTCTGTGATGAAGTTTACAGTTGTATCGTACTCATCAAAGTAGTTCTTCATTGTCTTGATAGACTCTTCGATCTTTGCAAGGTCTGCACCCTCTTCCGGAACTACCCAGCACTCTCTGAGGTGCTTCTGACGAGTTGTAAGCTCAGGCTGACTTCCCGAACGTACAGCTTCCATTGCTGCTTCTATTGGAACTGTGTACTGGATGCCTCTCTTTACACCCTCAACACGGCGGATAGCGTCAGAATGTCCCTGACTTACTCCCTTGCCCCAGAATGTATAGCTCTTGCCGTTAGGGAGTATTGACTCTGCATAAAGTCTGTTGAGTGAGAAAAGACCCGGATCCCAGCCGAGTGAGATAAATGCAAGATGACCTGCATCCTTTGCAGCTTTGTCAACATTTGCAAAATGCTCTGGTATACGAGCGTGTGTGTCGAAACTGTCGATAACATTAAAGTATTTTGCAAGTTCAGGAGTCTGCTTAGGGAGATCAGTTGCACTTCCTCCGCAGATTATCATAACGTCAACAGCGTCCTGCATATTCTTAACGTCATCAAGACTGTATACCTTTGCCCCGTCAGTAAGAGGCTTTACAGTTGAAGGGGCACGGCGGGTAAATATTCCAGCCAGCTCCATATCGTCATTCTGTCTGATAGCAAGCTCAACGCCTCTGCCGAGGTTGCCGTAGCCTGCGATACCAATTCTTATCCTGCTCATAGGAAAATTCCTCCTGATAAAAAAATTTCAATGTAAATATTATATCACACTATCGCTTTAATGTAAAGAATTTTTTTACAAAAACCTAAAAGGAGCTAAAAATGCCTGAAAAAAGACTTTCTGTCACTATTCCAGAGCTTTGTTTCATTACGTTAACAGCTCTTGTGACTATGCTTGTATGCACAAAATCCTCCCCTCTCTATCCGACCAACGATTGGCTCGATGCAAACTGCTATATGACTATCGGACGTGGTATGACTGCCGGAAAAATGCCCTACCTCGACTTCTTTGAGCATAAAGGTCCGCTGATATTCATTCTCCACTGTATAGCGGCTCTGATGTCGCCTGATTCATTCATGGGAGTTTTCTTATTTGAACTTGCAGCAGCTGTATGGTTTCTCTGTCTCAGCTACCGGCTCATACTTGATAAAACCGGAAAACGTATGCTGTGGTGCGTACCGTTCATCTCAATGTCCGTGTACAGCTCCTATGCCTTTTGTCACGGAGACAGTGCAGAGGAATTTTGTCTGCCGCTGCTGCTTTTCTCTTACATTATTTCCGATAAACTTTTATCTTACGATAAACTGCTAAGCGGCAGGGATTCTTTCCTCATCGGTATCTTTTCAGGTATGATATTATGGACTAAATTCAATCTGCTTGGTTTTTATGCAGGACTTTTCGCTGTCATGGCTTATACATACATCTCACAGAAAAAAGCTGCACATTTGGTGAGATGCTGCGGAATGATAGTTCTTGGAGTAACCGCTGTGTCGCTGCCGATAATTATACTTTTTGCCGCAAAAAAAGCTCTGAACAGCATGAACGAGGTCTACTTCTACGACAACCTTTTCGTCTATAACGGAAGCAGCAGCAATGTACCTGAAAATCTCGCAAACGGATTCGTATTCTGCTACACATTTCTCCCTATAGGATTCGCCGTGATTTACCTCGGAATAGCTGCCAGACTCAGACAAAAGAACTTCCGCCAGACGATATGTCAGGTCACTATCCTGCTTTCAATGTTCATCTTCACTTTTGCCGGACACCTCAGCTTTCAGTACTATCCCCTCATTTTAGCAGCTTTGATACCGGTTTTTCTCTGTAATATATTGACTCTTATAAAAAGCTCCCACATAAAATACGGAGCTGTGTCTGCGGCTGCTTCACTAATTATCTGCTCTCCGCTAAATTACTTCCTTAGTCCGAACACCTATCTTATGAAGTACAGCCGCTCCGATATGCCGCAATATAAATTCGCTGAGACTGCTCATGAACTCGATGCAGCAACGATGCTCAATTACGGTTTCCTCGACGGAGGTTTCTACTTTGCCGCAGACATTGTCCCCGACTATAAATACTTCTGCCGCAATAATACAGGTATGGAGGAAATGCTGAAAAGTCAGGAATATTACGTCCAGAGCGGTTCACCGGAGCTTATCGTCAGCCGCAGCTATACAGGTAAACGTGACAATTTTCAGAACTATACCTGCGTTTCAGAGGAGCTGTTCCCCTACTACCGCAGAATGGTCAGATACTACCTTTACGTAAGAAATGACATTTACGAAAAATATTACTGTTGACACGAGCTAAAGGCTATATTATAATATTCTTATAGACAATAATCACATTATATAAGGAGTAAACAATGAATAAAATTTATAGCATAAAACTCGGAAAAGCTAAATGTGCTGTCGATTTAGGCGACGGCAGCGAACGTGGAGAATATGTAGATCAGGACTATATACTGCAAAAACTTGGACGTCCGCATAGAAGTATCAGCCTCATGTACTGCTACTACCCTCTTGATAAGCAATGGCCCGCACGTATATCTGAGGTCGTAAAAGATGACGGCATATCCTTCCAGTGGGACTATCCTTATGACGATTATTTTCCCTATCTCGGCGGACTGAACGGTGACAGAAACGGTGAACCTTTCACTTGTATGCGTGACGTAAGAAGACACGGTCAGGACGTTACTCTGACTATCACTATCGACCCTGCCGTTTCTGATGAGCACCTCGCAGCTATCGGTGACGACCTCAGATCATTCGGCAGACTGTTCCTGAGAATAAATCACGAGGCTACCGGAAACTGGTTCTCGTTCAACAAAAGAGCTTCTTATCAGGAAGTCGCAGACTTTTACTGCCGTGCCTCACGCATAATAAAAGAACACGCTCCGAATATTCAGAATATTATCTGTATCGGCGGTGTGGAGCACCCTGAGACCGGAATGATCGAAAAAGAAGCGGAATTCACTGAGGCAGTCCGCACTGCTGATATATGGTCGGTAGACAAGTATATCGCTCTCCACTGGGGCTGGCCGTTTGATGTTGCCGAGCCCGGCGGAAGGTCCCACAGTATCAAACCGGTATCATATATTTATGAACTGGTCAGACTGAGCTACGAACGTTTCAAGTACCTCAATGACGGTATTCCAAAGCCTATGGTAATTTCTGAATTCAATACCGACGGCGACGTTACAGGTCCGTACGATCAGGCAAAAGTCGTCGAGTATTTCTGCAATATGATAAAAAAAGAGGAAGCTTTGTGGCTGACCGGATTCACTTTCTATCAGTTCCGTGACCGTGGCAGGCTCGGACTCGAAATTCAGGATCCCAATAACAAAAATGTCGGCATCGAACAGCCGGTATTCAAAGTGTACAAGGACATTATCCACGATGAATGGTTCATGCCTTCAATGACTATCGGTGACGAAGCCGTACTGCCGGCAAAATTAAGGTGGGGAAGCTCTGAGGATGCCGAGGGTATCTCAATACCCGTCCACTTCGACTCAGCTCCTCATTTCTGCGAGCTTTTATTTGAGGACGAATCCAACCTGATGATAGAATTTAACGGCAGGTGGTTCTATAGGTCACCAGATGCTAAAACGATCGACCTCATGCCGGCATTCTTTGAAAATCCCGTATCAGGCAGCTTTGATCTGAATATCAATATATTTGCTCCGCCTGCTTCCGGTGAAAATGACCTTTCCGCTGAGGACGGATTGTTCAATTACTACTTTACCCTCGAAAAACTCCCGAAGATAAGGATACGCACTTCTCCGGTAAAAATAAGTACATACTAAAAGGATGATAAATATGAATACTTCAGCAGTAATTGTCTGTGCAGGCAATTCCACAAGAATGGGCGGAGTAAATAAGATACTCCTGCCGCTCGGTGACAGACTTGTTATCGGCGTGACTATGCTTGCTTTTCAGAACTGCGAAAGCATAAAAGAAATTATAATCGTTGCCCGTGAAGATGATATTCCTGCAATAAAAGCAGAAGCCGAAAAAGCCGGCATCACTAAGCTTGCTGCCTGCACTACAGGCGGTAATACACGACAGGAAAGCGTAATAAACGGTGTAAGATGCATCTCAAAGGACACTGAGCTTATAGCCATTCATGACGGTGCTCGTCCGCTCGTTAAGCCGGAACATATCGAAAAAGCTATAAAAGATGCTAAGATTTTCGGCGGTGCTACTCTCGGTGTGCCTGTAAAGGATACCATTAAAACCGTTGAGGACGGTCTAATTACTGATACTCCGCCAAGAAAGCTGCTGTACAACACTCAGACTCCCCAGATATTCAAGCGTACACTTTATTTTGAAGGTATCGATTTTGCTCTTGAACATGGTCTGGACTTCACTGATGACTGTCAGCTCGTTGAAGCTATCGGAGGGAAAGTCGCTATGACTGTCGGAGATTACACTAATATAAAAATCACAACTCCGGAGGATATTGCTATTGCTGAGGTTCTCCTGAAAAAATCTGAGGAGGAAAAATAATGTTCAGAATCGGTCACGGATATGACGTTCACAAGCTCGTTGAAGGAAGAAAACTGATACTCGGCGGAGTCGAAATACCGCATACTACAGGTCTGCTCGGACATTCCGATGCTGATGTGCTCGCCCATGCTATTATGGACGCTATGCTCGGTGCTCTTGCACTCGGTGATATTGGTCACCTCTTTCCCGACAACGATGACAGCTTCAAAGGGGCTGACAGCATGAAGCTTATGGCTGAGGTCTGCCGCAGAATTTCCGAAGAAGGCTATATTATCGGCAATATCGATGCTACGATAATAGCTCAGGCACCTAAGCTCGCTCCGCATATACTGAAAATGCGTGAGAATATCGCATCTGTATGCGGTGTAGATGTCTCTCAGATAAGCGTAAAGGCTACCACAGAAGAGCACCTCGGCTTTACGGGAGAAAAATTAGGTATGTCTGCTCACGCTGTTGCACTGCTGATGAAAAAATAAAATTTATATTTTAATTTTATATAGAACTATTGACAAATTTAAATTTCAATGCTATAATGTAACCAAAGTTATACACTTTATCAAACCGTTGACGAGGAGATAAAGGTGACCATGCTTCTACAGAGAGCCTGCGGTGCTGAGAGTCAGGTGAAAAACAGATCATCAAATGGACCTCCGAGGGTGCAGTCAAATGAGCTTGGGTGCGGTAAATTCATGTGAGCCGGTATGGTTCGAGGGAGCCTGTATGGGTCGATGGAGCTGAATGGTTCAGAGGAGCTTGTATGGGTCAAGGATGCTGAATAGTTCAGGGGAGCTTGTATGGGTCAAGGATGCTGAATAGTTCAGGGGAGTCTGTACGGGGCAAGGAAGCTGAATGGTTCAGGTGAGCCTGTATGGATTTTCGGATATTTCCGCTTAATCGCTCAGAGTATTCTGCAACGTTGAGATGTGCGTTAAACATCGGGAATATGATAGTATTCCTCAAAGTGCACAGTTTTACTGTGAATCAAGGTGGTACCACGGATAAGTTTATTCGTCCTTGACAGATTTTAGTATCTGTCAAGGACTTTTTATTTGCCGTATCTGAAATCAATTTGAAAGGATGAATGAAATGTCACAGTCAAAAGGAAGATTTGGTATTCATGGCGGACAGTATATCCCCGAAACCCTCATGAATGCAATTATTGAACTCGAACAGGCTTATGAACATTACAAGAACGATCCTGAGTTCAACAAGGAACTCACCGATCTGCTGAATAACTATGCAGGTCGTCCGTCACTCCTTTATTATGCCGAAAAACTCACCCGTGAACTCGGCGGAGCTAAAATATACCTCAAACGTGAGGACCTCAATCATACCGGTTCCCATAAAATTAATAACGTTCTTGGTCAGGCTCTTCTTGCTAAGAAAATGGGCAAAAAACGCCTTATAGCTGAAACTGGTGCAGGTCAGCACGGTGTTGCTACTGCTACTGCTGCCGCTCTGCTTGATATGGAATGCGTTATCTTCATGGGAGAAGAGGATACAAAGAGACAGGCTCTCAACGTTTACAGAATGAAGCTCCTCGGTGCTGACGTTATCCCTGTTACAAGCGGTACTGCTACTCTTAAAGACGCTGTTTCAGAGGCTATGAGAGAGTGGACTACCCGTATTGATGATACTCATTATTGCCTCGGCTCAGTTATGGGACCTCATCCTTTCCCGACTATTGTACGTGATTTTCAGGCTGTTATCTCCCGTGAGGCAAGAGCTCAGATACTCGAAGCTGAGGGCAGACTTCCTGATGCCGTTATCGCTTGTGTAGGAGGCGGTTCAAATGCGATCGGAAGCTTCTACCACTTCATACCTGATGATGGAGTGCGTCTTATAGGCTGTGAAGCTGCCGGAAGAGGTATCGATACATTTGAAACAGCAGCTACTGTAAATACTGGTAAAATAGGTATTTTCCACGGTATGAAGTCCTATTTCTGTCAGGACAAATACGGTCAGATCGCTCCGGTTTACTCTATTTCCGCAGGTCTTGACTATCCGGGCGTAGGTCCAGAACATGCTCATCTTCACGACATCGGCAGAGCTGAGTATGTTCCGATAACTGACGATGAGGCTGTAAATGCTTTTGAGTATCTCTCACGCACTGAGGGTATCATACCTGCTATCGAGTCAGCTCACGCTATCGCTTATGCTATGAAGCTTGCTCCTACTATGGATAAGGATAAAATTATCATCGTAACTGTTTCCGGAAGAGGAGACAAAGACTGTGCTGCTATCGCTCGTTACAGAGGGGAGGATATTTATGAGTAATATCAGAACTGCTTTCCAGAACGGAAAAGCTTTTATACCATTTATAACCTGCGGTGATCCTGATCTGGAAACCACTGCAAAAGTTATACGTGCCGCTGTTGAAAACGGTGCAGACCTCATTGAGCTCGGTATCCCCTTCTCCGACCCTACTGCTGAGGGTCCTGTAATTCAGGGAGCAAATATCCGTGCTCTTGCAGGCGGTATCACAACAGATAAGATATTCGATTTCGTTGCTGAAATACGCAAGGATGTCAAAATACCTATGGTGTTCATGACATACGCAAATGTTGTATTCTCCTACGATGCTGAACGTTTCATGGCAAGATGTTGCGAAACAGGCATAGGCGGAATAATCCTCCCAGACCTTCCTTTCGAGGAAAAAGACGAATTCTCCGCTATAGCTAAGCAGTATGGAGTTGATATTATTTCCCTTATCGCTCCTACTTCTGCTAACCGCATAGCAATGATAGCTAAAGAAGCTGACGGTTTCATTTACATCGTTTCAAGTCTCGGAGTTACCGGCACCCGCTCCGAAATAACTACCAATATCGACGAGATAGTCAAGGTAGTCCGTGAGAACACTTCTGTTCCGTGTGCAGTCGGATTCGGTATATCTACTCCGGAACAGGCTAAGAAAATGGCAGCCGCTTCCGACGGTGCGATCGTTGGTTCAGCTATTATCAAGCTCCTTGAAAAATACGGCAAGGACGCTGCTCCATATGTTGGTGAGTATATAAAATCTATGAAAGATGCTGTCCGTGAAGCATAATAGTTCAAAAAGCTCCTGATTTTTATCCGGAGCTTTTCTATTATTGAAATATGATACATGATATTGCAAAATGCAGTTTATTGTGCTATAATAATTTCATATGATCATAAATTGGAGGGTCTACCATGAAAAAAACACTTACAATGCTGCTTGCAGCAGCACTCATCTGCAATTTCAGCACAATAGTTCCGGTTACTGCCTCTGCAATTGATGCTGCTACTTATGAGGAGTACAACAGACAGGTAAATATTCTGAAAGAATCAGAATTCCCCGATCCTGAGATAAGATACTCAATAGTAACGGAAAATGATTTTGAATATCACATCTATGATACTTTCGCAATTTTATCAGAATGTAAGAACACCGACATTATCGATGCTGTAATTCCGGATTCTGTAAACGGTCTGCCTGTAGTGGGATGCGTCGGAACTCCATTCGGACACTGCCATAAGCTTTCCACTATTACTCTGCCTGATACCTTTGAACATTTTTCTTGGTATCATCTTATTGACAATACTGTTGTAAAGCTCGGAAGCACTGAGGAATATATTCCTTCCGTTTCAAAAATAATAGTTTCTGACAGCAACCCTTTCTATACTGTTGAAAATGGAATGCTTTACACTAAGGATATGAAAACTCTTATAGGATGTCCGCCGGCAATGGGAATCAAAGAGCTCAATATCTCTGATAAAGCCGACACTATCGGAGACTACGCTTTTTACGCTTGTCTCGACCTAAAAAACGCTGTTATCCCTTCTTCCATCAATCACCTCAATTGCAGTTTATTCTGCGGTTGCTTTAATCTTGAAAGTGCTGAACTTCCGGAAAGCATCACAACTATCCCGGGTGACACATTCTACTATTGCAGCAGTCTTAAAAAAGTCACATTTAAAGGAAGAATCCAAACTATAGGCTTCGGTGCATTTAATGAATGTGCCGCACTCACCGATCTCACAATACCTGATACTGTCACTCAAATCGGAGTTCAGGCATTCAGAAATGCCGGCTGTGTCGAAAATATAGACGGTCTTCATTATGTCGATAACTGGCTTGTAGACAGCGATGACGATATTCAGAAAGCTGTTGTGCGTGAAGGAACTGTAGGTATAGCTGAAATGTCACTTTTCATTAAGAAAAATCTGAGTTATACCGATATTCCTTCTTCTGTTGAAAATCTTGGTTCGGGAATAGTTTCAGGTTCAATCTCATCAGAATTATTATCTGAAATACATTACAGAGCACATCATATTCCGGAAAAAGCTATCGCAGCTGCAAAAACAAGCTCTGATATATACATATACGATCCGGACTGTGATATTTTCGACAGCGAAAAAACGATACCTGCAACTTATAAGCTCCTTAGAAATGCTACTGGCGATATTACGATAACTTCTCTCGATACTGAAGAAGAAAAGTATCTGACCGGTGACATAATCATCCACGGCTATGCAGATTCAACTGCACAGGAATATGCTGAAAAATACAACAGAAAATTTGAAGCTATTGCTCCGTCCGGTGACGCAAACGGTGACGGTAACTTCAATATTTCAGATATTGTAACAGCTCAGAAAATACTCCTCGGAAGCTCGAATTACAAAATAAAAGACTGGAAGGCTCTTGACCTTGACAATGACAACAAACTTGATTCATTCGACCTCTGTCTTTTAAAGAAAAAGCTCTTAAAGTCTCATAAATAAAAATCACCTCAGGCAACGTTTATTCATCGCTGCCTGAGGTTTTTTATGTCCTGTTATTCTCTTAATCCAAGACCAAATGCCGTACAATTGCTGTCAAGATATACACTTATTGGTCCGAGCAATGCATCATCAGTAGTAAGAAATGTAACTTCATACCAGTTATTGTCATTGAGGAAATCATCTGTAATATGGTGATAATCATACAATTCTGTTACTTCCTTGAATTCCGGAGAATCGTAGTTTGTTATCGTTGAAAAATCTTCTAAGCCTGATACATATGCCTTTGCAGCATTAATTACAGCTTCTTTATCTGCTTTTTGCGGAGTTTCTGTCTGCACCTCAGATGTCTCAGTAACTGTAGTTTCAACTTCCTTTACGGAAGCCTTGTTATCATCGGAGCTTTCAACTGTTCCGCAGCCTGTCAGCATGGTGAGTGACAGTATCAATGCCGAAAGTTTTTTCATAGTTCATCACCTCAGAAATTGATTTGATCAAAATGAGTGATAGTGGATATATCAGCAGACTCAAAGTAATTATTGTGGAGCGTATAAACGTAATCGCCGATATAAACAGCTCTGCTTTCATTATAGTATGTATAAATATCGAAATCTCCGCCGAGCTCACCTATCTTCACGAACTTGCCGTCCTCGAACTTAAAGAACTCGTAGCAATCTTTCATATTTCTGTTATCTACATATGTTGTATACTCATCTTCAACAAGAGTATAAGTCTCACTTCTTACAGGTATACCGATGAGATTTTTCTCAGGTGCTATCAGAAGTGCCTTTCTGTCCCATGTTGCATCAGAATAATGATAATGAGTTTCATCATTAAGAATTTCGTAAGTGTCGATTTCTTTGAGGTCATTCGGGTCAGAATTATCGAACATAGTGAACTTTATACCATTAACTCCACCGGTATCTCCAGCAGCTGAGCCGAAACCAAAGAGCATTCCGTCTTCCCATTTCTCCATATATGTGCTGAAACCAGGTATCTTGAACTCGCTGAGTATCGTAGGTGAAGTCGGGTCGCTGAGGTCTATGGCAAACAGAGGGTCAGTCTGTCTGAAAGTTACCACATATGCCATATCGCCGTCATATCTTACTGACTTTACTTCTTCATCAAGACCAAAATCAGTGAGGCTTCCAACGATATTCATATCCATATCAAGGACATACATACGGTTATCTTTTTTCTGTAGCTCATACGTATAATATCCATGCTCCTCAGGAGCTTTATATTCTGCTGAAACCTCTCCATCCTCCAAGGTTTTCTCATAGTATACCGGTTCATCGATAAAATCATGGAAAGTTTTGACATATTCTTCATTTGTAGCAGCTACACGGAAATAGCCGTTGTACTCGCTCATTGAGAACTGATCTTTGACTCTTCCCTCAATTGTTCCGGAAGCGGCAGGTGTTATCTCACCATCAGATACGGATATTCTTGTAATGTCAGTATCTTCCCAGCCATAGGTAGTGTAGATATTGTCTGCTGAACTGTAAATCTGACCTGTATATCCTGCGAGTGCCTTAGCATCCTTCTTTGTCATACAGCCCTCATTGTTCATGTCAAGACTGCCTATGATCGTATAGCTGAATGTATTTTGCTCCTCTGCTTCACCTGCCGGCATGAGAATATCACTTGCCGGGAGAAGGTCGACATCTTTATCTACTCCGCATGAAGGTACATAATACTCCAGCTCCTCCTCTTTGATGATTTCAGAATTCAGAGCAGTATAATTGGTTACAAGGTACATATATCCTTCAGGAGATATTCTTACATCATTATATCCGCCGTCCTGGAAGTAGGTAGTAATAAGCTCAGGATGTTCACCTGTTGTATAGAGCGATACATAAGTTACGTATTTGTAATTATACCTGTATGGGTCACGAGCGTAAGAATTCTCTTGTTTACCAGTATCACCGGCTTCTGTTTCGATTCTTTTATGAGCATTTACAGTTCCGATGACCGCCAGTGAACCGTTGTAAATGTACATATCAGTTACCATAGTAGATTCTATCTCATAATCAGCATCGAAAATATTCTCAGTAGGAATATCAAGATCTATCTTTTCTGAATGTGTGAACTTTCCGTTTTCTACAGCTGCACAATTCATATAAGCATGACAGTTATAATCACCGTCTGTATCATAATCGTTATGGATGTAGTAGATATTCTTGCCGTCTGTTTTAGCGATGTCAGCTTCAAGGACTCCGTCTTCCTGATCGTGAGTTTTTGAGTAATCATCAGAAAAGGTAGAGTTCGTACCTGTTGTTTTAGGTGTATCAGTTTTTACTCCTTCAGAATCGGCAATATAATCTTCATTTTCTTCTGCTACAGCTTCTGCTTCGTCTACCCCATTCTCTACTCCAGTAAAATAACGTCCTGTAGAGCGGAGGTTTTGAGTTCTTTTTTTATAAAGCTGATATACCTCTGAATAATCAGAAGCTCCTGCCATATAGGACTTCTGCTCTTCAAGTGTGAGTTCACCGTTTTCCTTTGGAGCAGTTGTGGTCTGAGGTTTAGTTGCATCTGTAGGCTTTGCTGCTTCACTGCTCACAACATCATCATGCTTTTTAGACAGTCCATTATTTCCCGCATAGTATACAGCTGAGCCGCAAAGTACTGCTGCCGCTGCAACTCCGGCAGTTATCCTGCCAGCCATTTTTATATTCTTTCTCTTCTTAGCCGGAGCATTTGCGTCCAGCATAACCTTTATATTCTCAGGTTCAAGCTCCTGAGGTACTTTCTCTTCATTAAGCATTTCTCTTACCTTATCATCATTAATATTCATAAGGATCCTCCTTTCGATGACCGACCATACTCATATATCAGGTGTTAATTCAAGCCTGAGTTTTTCCTTTATTCTTGATAGCCTTGAACGGACTGTGCTCGACTTTATATCGCATATCTTTGATATTTCGTCACTTGAATATCCGCCAAGTACTGAAAGTGAAAGCAGAAGTCTTGAACCGGTATCAAGCCGTTCGACCGCTTCACGCAGCTCTACTGACTCGAAATCAAAACCTTCTATGCTTGTATCTTCTGTAAGCTCGTCTGAGCCTGCAAAGTACTCCTTCTGTTTTCGTTTTATTTTCACGGATAAGATGTGCATTATCCAGCTTCTGAAACATTCAGGATCACGAAGTTTCTTAATTGAACAGAATGCGTCCAGTACGGTATCACTGACAACGTCTGATGCATCGTATGAACTTCTCAGGCTGTATAGTGCAATGTGGTACATATCTTTATAGACTGTTGAGTATAATCTCGCAAAAGCCTCACTGCTTCCTTGTTTAGCAAGTCTGACATCTGCGTTTAAATCATTCATAATGATCCCTCCTTTGAATCGATTCATAGATAAGGTGTCGGAAAAGGAAGAAATTGTTGCATCGCAAAAAGAAAATTGGCTATATGCACAATTTTTGTCCTGATAATTGTGCATATAGCCAGATATTAATATTATTTTATATCAGCCGTTTGCTCTGCCGAGGAATGCTGCACCGATTATTCCTGCATCATTTCCAAGTTTTGCAATAACTATCTCTGTATTCTTCTCAGAGTTGCGTGTGTATACCTCTTCCTTTACAAGAGCCTTCATCGGAAGAAGAAGCGGATCGCCCTCGTTGCAAACTCCGCCGCCGATGCAAAGCACGTCAGGCTGGAAGATATTGATAGTATTTGTGATACCTGCTGCAAGATACTTTATGTACTTGTCAACAACGTCCTTAGCTACCTTGTCCCCTGCTCTCATGCAGTCAAAAGAAGTACGTGCTGTAACCTTGCCTTTTTCATTAGCCATGTCGTTGAGCTTGCTGTCCGGGAACTGCTCCATAGCTTCCTTTGTCATACGGATAAGACCTGTTGCAGAGGAATAAGCCTCAAAGCAGCCCTTTCTTCCGCATGAGCACTGTGCTCCGTCCACTTCAATAACAGTGTGACCGATCTCAGCTCCGGCAAAGTTTGAACCTGAATAAATTTTGCCGTCAACGATGATTCCGCCGCCTACGCCTGTTCCGAGTGTGATACATACTGCGTTCTTAGCTCCCTTTGCTGCACCTGCAACAAATTCGCCGTATGCTGCTGCATTTGCATCATTTTCGATGAATACAGGCTTGTCGATAGTTTCCTGTATGTACTTTACCATTGGAGTGTTCTTGAATCCGAGGTTGTTTGAATACTCGATAATACCTGTAGCACTGTTTGCGATACCAGGTGTACCAACTCCTACCCACTCAATGTCATCAATGGTAAGGTTTGCATTCTTTACAGCCTCAAGAGCCATTTTAGCCATATCATCAGCTATTTCCTTTTCCGGTCTCGGACAATTTGTCTTTGTGCTTGCTTTAGCGATGATGTTGTACTCCTCATCAACTACACCGGCAACGATGTTTGTTCCTCCAAGATCGATACCTACATAATATTTCATTTCTATATCCTCCTTATTTTAAACAGTAGTTATTATCATACTGCATTTTCCTGTGATATTAAATGCATCTGCTCCAGCCGGAACAAAAACACTTGAACCTTTTTTCAGCGGGAGCATACTTCCTCCGCATACGAGCTGACAGCTTCCGTCAAGTACGAGTATATGCTGGAATGACGGACAAGCTTCGTTGAACCATAATTCGCCGTTTTCATCTGTCATATCAAATCTGAATACACGGAAGAACTTGCAGTCTGCAAGCTGCTGAACAGTAAGTTCTTCACCGGCTGTATCGGGAGCCGGAAGCTTATATTCTTCTGCCGGTCCGAGTTTTGTTACTTCCAGTGCCTTTTCAACGTGGAGCTGTCTTGGCTTTCCGTCAGCACCTAAACGTCCATAATCGTAAACTCTGTAAGTTACATTTGAGCTCTGCTGTATCTCAGCAATAAGTATTCCCTTGCCTATCGCATGAAGAGTACCCGGATTTATGAAGAATACGTCCCCTTTTTTGACCGGTACACGATTCAGCTTGTCCATGAGTGTATTGTTCTCTATAGCTTCTTTGAACTCATCCTTAGTAAGCTCAGCTTTGAAACCGTAGACAAGCTCTGCTCCCTCTTCTGCATCGATAATGTACCACATTTCTGTTTTACCATTATCGTTTTCGTGAACTCTTGCATAGCTGTCTTCCGGATGCACCTGTATCGAAAGATCATTTTTAGCGTCTATCAGCTTTACAAGCACAGGAAATTCATCAACATTACTGCATGAAGTTCCCATAGCTTCCGGATGTTCTTTCAGGAACTGAGTGAGTGTCATTCCTGCATATTCACCGGAAGCTATAACACTTTCGCCGTCCGGATGACAGGAAAGCTCCCAGCTTTCAGCAAGTCTTTCAAGCTCGCTCTCTTTGCCAAATATCTCACGGAGCTTTGTTCCGCCCCAGATGTAATCTTTTATGGTTGCTTTTAATTCAAATGGGATCATAATTTTGCCTTTCTGTTTTTATTTGAATTCCTCAAGGAATTCTTCTTTTGTACCATTATATACATTGAAATCAATGCATTTTTCATCACCGTAATACCCTTCAAGCTCACCGCTGTCGCAGTACTGCCAGAATTTCCATTCAAGAAGGTCCGGCTCAAAAGCCACGCTCCTTATCCACAAAGGATAATCGTCAAAGCTCTCCTTGACATATCTGTAATACACCGGAAGAGTTGTATAAATGATCGGTTTTACACCGTAATATTCTTCAAGTTCATTCAAAAGCGGTCTCAGTATCTTTTCGGCTTCTCCTTTTGAAGGTTTGTGAAGCTGTTTATCTGCATAGTACTCTATGTCGACCACCGGCGGCATATCTATCGCATCTTTCGGGACTGCCGCTATAAAATTATCCGCCTGAGTCTCCCCTGCACTGTCAAAGCTGAAAAAGTGATATGCAGATATTTTTATACCGGTCTCAGAAGCACCCTCCAGATTGCGGACAAGCGACTCGTCCGTGTGACCGCTTCCCTCGGTAGCTTTTATAAAGGCAAATGAAACGTCCTGATCTTCAAGAGTCTGCCAGTCTATAACTCCCTGATAATTTGACACGTCCACGCCAAACACAGGATATTTTGTTTTATTTATCTTTACTGTCGAGTAATATACCGACGCTGTCACCGCAATCCCTGTCAGTACCGTGCCTGATATTATACAGGCTATTCTCTTTAATAAATGCATCTATCCTGCACTTCTCCTATTATATGACCTGCATAATACAGTGCCATGACATTATATTGATCTGTAAACACACCTGTTAATATAATACCCTAAATTTCTGAAATAGTCAACAGTTTTTTTAATATCCATATAAATAAATTCCCGATAAATCCAACATCATTCTTTCCTGTATAATACAAAACAGGCTTTACAAATTGTAAAGCCTGTTATAATCAAATCTCAGATCAGCTGAAATATCCTCTGAATACTATCTGATCGAAAACATTTACATCTCCATCAAGAGTAAAGTCTGCATGATAGAACTGCTCAGCATTAGCAAATGAAATTCTTCCTAAAAGATAATCCTGCAAACGTACAAGGTCAGCACTGTTGACAACTCCGTCACTATTCAGGTCACCAAATGAATAATTTGATGTTAAATGTGTAGTACCGTCATAGATACCATAGTTTCTGAGATTTGTTGTATCCCATATCTCCCAGTATCTTGTAGTCTCACTTTCGCCCTGATATTTCTGCTTATCAGTGATGAGGAATCTCTTGCTTGGAGTAAGCACATCATTAGAAGTATCTCTTGTGCAAACTGCTGTTGTTATATCTACGTGAGCCCACTGACCCGGTGCATACTCAACGAGGTTCCAAGCGTGACTCTTACCAACAAGCACCTGTGCATTTACGCCGCTCTTTTCAAGCAGATAAGCATATGCATCTGCAAATGATGCACAAACTCCCTTATTGAAGAGAAGTGCACCTTCAACTTCCTGATTACCATTTGAGAATTCATATGTCCAGTTTGTTGCAGCATATGCACGGAGCTTCTTTATAGCATCAAGCTTGTATTCAACACTTGCATTAGCCGGATTCTTGCCCCATGTAAGACCACAGCTCTGAATGATCTGCTTTGCCTTTGCTTCGGAACGTTTGATAGCATACTTTGTTCCTACAAAAGCTTCAAGGTTGTTATAGAAATAATTCGGATCATATGCGTCAAGCTCGTTACCATACTTCTTGATTGTTACAAGACCTGAACCAGAGATGTTTGCAAAAGCATTCTTACCGTATGTATTTACATTACCAAGATCAATAGAAGTAATATTTACATTTTTGAATGCATTTTCTGAGATAGCTGTAATGCTGGAGTGACCTCTCATATCACAGTTTCCGCTTCCTCTGTACTTATAAAGGACCTGTCCGAGAGTTACAAATGTGCTTCCATTGTTGCTGAACCACTTTGTACCATTAAATGCATCTGAACCTATGTCCTTTACAGCATTTGCATTGTATGTATACTGGAGATTAGTACAATTCTTAAATGCACTATCACCTATGTATAATACAGGACTGAGATCAACACTCTTTATCGCAGTTCTGCCTTCAAAAGCACTGCTTCCGATGTACTGAATGCAGTGACCGTCAAATGTGCTCATTGTGAGCTTGCCTGTGCTCGAATTAAAACCGGTGACATTAAGTGTCTTGCATCTGTAGAGATACTGACCGATTATCATATTAGTAGACTGTCTTTCCCAGTCAGTCTGCCAAAGTGTAGCGTAACCAAGGTCTCTGATATGTGAAACATTGCTGTCATTTGTTTCAATATCATTTGAGTTATAGAACTTGATAGTATCAAATCTCTTTTTATCAGTAGCATCATTTGTGTAGTAATCACAGCCATAGAAACCAAAGCTTCCCATTGTCTCCAATGTGTATGGAAGAACTACTGTTACAAGATCATTAGCACCTGAACAGAAATTGTTTCCAACGCTCTTTACGCCATTTTTGATATAAATGCTGCTCAGCTTTGTTGCGTCAGAACAGAAATCGTCACCTATTGTTTCAATTCCTTTACTTACTGTTACAGAAGTAACATTTTTATTGTTTTTAAGGAAGCCATCAGCAATAGCATTAACCTTATGTCCTGAAATTGTTGAAGGTATAATTATTGACTTTGCCGTTCCTTTATAATCTGTAATTGTTGTGTAGCCATTATATGACTCATATGTAAAATAGTTTGATGTTCCGCTTTCTGCAGAAGCACTAAGCGGTGCAGAAGCAATTGATGCTGCTGCAATAGCATTCAGTGATAAAGCTGAAACTAATGCTGCTACAATTTTTTTAGCTTTCATTATTATATTCCTCCGATTGTATTATAAATGATTGTTGGATAGTAGTAAAATTATAATTATAATTTGTTTAATATTGTCTATTATAAGCTATAGCTCTTGAATTATAGCACAAAGATGATGTATTGTCAATACTTTAGCAAAAAAATATTAAACAAAATTGTACTTAATTTTGAATTGAAGCACCCCTGATTTTTTGTTATTCTTTTTTATTTTTACCATTTGCTATTGATTTAATCTCTCTTTTGTGATATAATATTAAAGTAATTTTACGCAGTGGTATCGAAGTGGCCATAACGGACATGACTCGAAACATAGTCGTTTCTGAGCTTGCCGCACTTTGATTTATCCCTGTTCTGCGTGGTTTCGGCGGTGTCTGTGATTGCGTTTGCAATTGGCTTTCTCGCAGTTTTCTCGCAGTTTTATAGTTAAATTAAATACGCAGTGGTATCGAAGTGGTCATAACGGACATGACTCGAAATCATGATGCCCCTTGAGGGACGTGGGTTCGAATCCCACCCACTGCG
>JAFRXL010000033.1 GCA_017441505.1 Ruminococcus sp. | reverse complement strand
GGTCTTTATTTTGTTTCCTCGACTACAAAGGTTCAGACTGATTTTGATGAGTTTTTAAAGGAAACAGACCGTAGTGATTTTAAGTATGTTGTTCCTGATTTCCGACTGAATAAGCTGTACGATAAACTTGATACACTTTCGCAGGTTCAGAAAGATAAAGTCGAATTTCTGTGCAATGAATGCTGCTCGTTTTACTGTAAAGACAGAAAAGTGTGCTATGAAAATGTCAGCCGAAAAAATCTCGGAGAAAACTGTCCCGAGCACATCTGTACGGCACCGGATGCCAAGGACGGATATCGTTTTTCAAAGGCGATGAAAAATCCCGGATTTATCAGTACAGATGATATCATCAACACATATCTGTCCCTCGGTTTTTCTAATTTCAAAATAGAAGGCAGAGGACTCGGAAGTGCTGTCAATCTCGAATTTCTGCTTTATTATCTCACAAAGCCCGAATACCGGCTTACTGTCCGTGAAGAGATCTATCTCGACAGTATGCTGGATCTGTTCTGAATATCATAATTACGTATG
The DNA here is from genome assembly GCA_017441505.1 of Ruminococcus sp. Taxonomy (GTDB): domain Bacteria; phylum Bacillota; class Clostridia; order Oscillospirales; family Ruminococcaceae; genus Ruminococcus. The sequence goes on along the minus strand of JAFRXL010000033.1, from coordinate 1,029 downwards.
ATATAATTATTCTTGTTAAAACTGAAAGTCATTATATATACGGTATTAAGCTTATCTCTCATTATCATTAATAAATCTCTACAAATCTTAGAGTAGTCCCGTCTATCAGTTTCTTAAGTTCATCCTCAGCATCAAGGTGCATAAGGTATACGTGAACTCCGCTTTCAGCAAGTTTCATTAACTCAGGCAACATTTCTTTCAGACAGAGATGAACTGCACTTTTGTAGTAAGCCGCTTCAGTGTAAAGGAATGAACCTCTTTTCAGCAGCGGCTTGAATGGCTCAAGAGTTGCCGTATCCCCTGTGTAGACTACGTTATTTCCGTGGATATTAAGATGATAGCCAAAGCATCTGCCCTCAAGAGGCTTAACGTGTGTTGTCGGCACTGCTGAGATGAACCACATCTTATCCAACTCATCAGCTGTAATAATATTGAACCACTCCTGTTCGCAGCCCTCTATCCTCATAAGCAGCAGGAGCAGGTCCTCCTTAACTTCTGCTGAAGGTGCAACAATAGTAACTTTTTTCTTCATATATCTTGCAAACCACACATATTGCAGCATAGTTCCTACACCGCCGCTGTGGTCGCCGTGAGTATGAGTGACGAGGATATAGATATTGTCATACTGCTCCCAATTCATCTTCTTGACTTTCTGATACGAAGTCGCAGGACAGTCAATAAGTACAAGCTCATTATCCTCCACAAAGAAAGCAGAATTATGCTCATCTGCAAAAGCTGAACCTCTACCTAAAAACAAGAGTAAATTGTCATTTCGTATCTCGGTCAGCAGTTCAGAAATATGGTCTCCCACATTTTCAATAGTACTGTGACTTCCGTGAACTGTTTTCACAGTAACGGACAGCTTATCGCAGTTTTGGTAATTGTCAGGCAGAATAGTATCCTTGTCGCTGCACAGAGTGTAAGCACGTTCATTCTGAGTGCTTACAGACATTTTACGGTACTGCTCCACAAACTCAGAAGATATACCCGAACTTGTGATGATCTCCAGCTCATGTGGATAATAGCATG
>JAFRXL010000032.1 GCA_017441505.1 Ruminococcus sp. | reverse complement strand
GTCGCTACGCTCCTCACTTCAAAAGGGACTTGCCAATTGACAACAACAAAGCAGCCTGCACAAATTGCACAGACTGCTTTTGGTAATAACGTAGATTGTTTTTTGTTTTTTCGCTGTCTACTTGACAGGGGGCGGGTCAATCGGTGTCAAGGCTTTTTTCACATTTTACTTCCAGAACGCAAAGAACTGTTCTACGTCATATGCGATCTCAGGGTAATCCCAGTTATCATCTGCAAAACGGAATATCTGGTTCACATCCTGAACTCCGGCAACAAACAAAGTCCACACGGTTGCGAAACACATAAATATACGGATAAGCTTCTTTGTCTGCTCATTATCATTTTTGGAATAGAGCCAGAATATTATTGCGAACGCTCCGAAAAGGGACTGCCACGCAAAGTCAGCCATATATCGTACTGCATAGCCGCTTTCCCAGACTGATGCTATTATCAGGAATGGTATTAGAACACATGGGAGCCCTATATAGATCATCTTGCTTACTCTCTGACGGCGGTCAGGTATAGTTTTTAATGCACGTCCGGAGAATAAATACGCAAACATCGGCAGAGCAATGAAAAATAGTCCGGATGTATTCAGAGTTGAACCGTAGTCTTCAAAGAAGTATCCGCCAACGTCCATGAACTGGAATTTAGTCGATACTATAGGATATACCGGCGTAAATACAGGCGGATTGAAAAGGTAATTGTAGAGAGCTATCATTGAAAGCTGCCAATGGAACTGCGTTTTTGTAAAGTTATTGATCGTAAGCGAGTACTGTATACCGAATTCAAAAGGCGAACCGAAACGGTCATAGTTGTACCACATCTGCACCATTCCCAGCACAGCCATCGGCACTATGGCACATACAATGTACTTTACTCCCGGACTGCTGAACAGTTTTTTTCCGGAAGCTGCTCTCGGAAGGGCAGCTAACATGAAGCAGGCTGCACATATGCAATAAAGTACAAGTGTTGGTCTTGAAAGTACGGCTATCGCAAAGAAAAGTGACGACAGAGCCGTATATTTCAGCGAAGGCTTTTCCTTGCCGATAATACCTGCGGACAGAAAGAAGTATATAGCCCATGTGAGAAATGCAAATCCGGCTGATATAGCAACTTCATAGAACATAGGTCTGCCTACGCTGTACCAGATACCGCTGACGGTCTGCAATATAATAAGTGAGCATATATAAAGTCCGAGAGGTGTTTTCGGGAAAAATTTCTTTATGAATCGGGTAAATGCGAATGTAAGTCCGATAATACCGATTATTGCGAACAGCAATGCAGCCATGTCAGCCGATAGGAAATACCCTGTAAGCAGATGATACGGCATGAACAAGAGTATTACCGGTGCTATGCCATAGTAGGAGTAGTATTTGTCGCCGTAGAACACATGATCCCATTCAATATCAAGTGAGTGGGATTCCCTCTTATAACGGTCATAGGGATTATCAAAATTCTTGAGTTCTTCGGCAGGTTCAATAAGCAGATTTGTACTTCCGTGCTCAAAGGCTTCGACTAATTCCTGAGACATCTGATCTCCGGAAGACTGTTTAAAATATTGTCCCCAGCCATTTATTCCGGCTTTGTAATTGTTTACCCATATTGCCGCAAAACAAGCTGCGGCAGTTATACCAATGGCTGCAATATGACATAATTGCTTCCTGCTATCAACGCTCATACCAAGAGTTTTGCTGCCGATGACTGCACGTATCAGACATACAAGGAAGACAATAAGCATATACCTGAGCCATGATATTTCCATTGGATGGTCCGCATTCAGCGAAATACTGCTGACATAGACTGTTCCGCCATTTATAGGTACTATCCTGAGCCTGAGAGCTTTTACTTTGCCTGATAGTTCAAGGTCAAGAAATTGTGAACCCTCATGGTTAACGACCATTTTTGTATTTGCAACATCAATACGATATGCAGTTGTCTGAGTTTCGTCCATAGCATCTGCATATATCATCGCACCTCGTGTACCGCTTTTAAAATCAAGATCTATAAATATATTGCCTACTTCCTGATTTATCTCTTCAAGTGTGAATTCCACTCCGGCTTCTCCGGTTATATCTATGTCTCCGTGTTTTTCACGATATTTCACAGCAGGGTCAGTAGCAAATCGTGAAGCCGAGAAGTCCATTCTCTTGAAATTGCCTGCCCATAGCCTGTATACCGGAAGATTGAACAAGGTGACCTCCAGCACAGAAGCTACAAGCATTACCTTCAATGCACAGGCAATGGTATGGCTCTTCTTGTTTTTATTTATCTCACAGAGTGCGAATGCCATAGAAGCGGTGAAGCCAAGCAGCAGGAATGCTCCGCTGTAGGCTTTGAAGTTTATCAGCTTTAGTCCGTCAACAAATCCTAAAAGCATTGCTGCTGCGGCAGTTATTCTTATGAGTGAACCCGTTTTTTTGAATCTATACGGCGTTTTTTCGCCCTTAATATCGTATCTTGCTTCACGCAGAAAAGCAGCAGTAACAGCTGTTGAGACAACAAGCATCAAAATAAATAGTATTGTATACATATATTCCTCCGGATCAATTCATTAGTCCAATTATAGTACATAGTTATAATTTTGTCAACTCGATATTCACTTTTGCTTTACATAGAGTCCAGAATGTGGTATAATGAATAGGATAATGATAAAATTCGGAGGTATTATGATAACAGTCAGCAATGTAAGCGTTCAGTTCGGAGGAACAACGCTGTTCAAAAATGTCAATTTAAAATTCACAAACGGAAACTGCTATGGCGTTATAGGTGCTAACGGTGCAGGAAAGTCCACATTTTTAAGAGTGCTCTGCGGAGAACTTGAACCGGCATCCGGCGAGGTTGTTATGCCTAAGGAGGAGCGTCTCAGCGTTCTGAAACAGGACCACTTCGCTTATGATGAATATACTGTACTCGACACAGTTATAATGGGTAACGCCCGCCTTTATGAGATAATGCAGGAAAAGGACGCTCTTTACGCTAAAGAGGACTTCTCCGAGGAGGACGGCGTTAAAGCTTCTGAGCTTGAGGGCGAATTTGCTGAGCTCAACGGCTGGGAGGCTGAATCAGACGCTTCAAAGCTCATTCAGGGACTTGGTCTGTCAGAAGGCCTTCTCTATCAGCAGATGTCTGGTCTTTCCGGTAACGAGAAAGTAAAGGTGCTCCTTGCTCAGGCACTTTTCGGAAATCCGGATATAATCCTCCTTGACGAGCCTACTAACCACCTCGACATAGACGCTGTAAAGTGGCTTGAAGAATTCCTTTCAGAATATTTCGGTACTGTAATAGTCGTATCCCATGACCGTCACTTCCTCAACAACGTCTGCACTCACATTGTAGATATAGACTATAATAAGATAAAAATGTATGTCGGCAACTACGAATTCTGGTACGAATCAAGCCAGCTCATACAGCGAATGATAAAGCAGCAGAACAAGAAGAATGAGGAGAAGATAAAGGAGCTCAAAGACTTTATCGCAAGATTCTCTGCTAACAAATCAAAGTCCAATCAGGCTACATCACGCCGTAAGCTTATCGAAAAGCTCACTGTTGAGGAGCTCCCGGCTTCAAGCAGAAGATACCCGTTCATCGGCTTCGATATGGACAGAGAACTCGGTAAAGACATTCTTCAGGTCGACGGAATAAGCAAGACTGTTGACGGCGTGAAGCTTCTTAATAACGTAAGCTTCACTCTCGGAAGAAACGACAAGGTCGCTTTTATAGGCGAGAGCGAACAGGCTATCACTATGCTCTTCAAGATACTCATGGAAGAAGAGCAGCCTGACGAGGGAAGCTTCAAGTGGGGAGTTTCCGTTACCACCTCCTATATGCCTGTCGATAACGGCGAGTACTTCAACGGTTGTGAGCTCTCTATACTCGACTGGATACGTCAGTACTCAGTAAAAGATGAGACAGAAACTTACCTCAGAGGATTCCTCGGAAGGATGCTCTTCTCCGGCGACGACGTTTATAAGCCTGTAAATGTACTCTCCGGAGGCGAAAAGGTACGCTGTATGTTTTCAAGAATGATGCTTTTCGGCTCTAACGTACTGCTCCTTGACCGTCCTACAAACCACCTCGACCTCGAAAGCATCACTGCGGTAAATAACAGTCTTATCAACTTCAAGGGCGTAGTCCTTCTCGCTTCTCACGACCACGAGATACTCCAGACTACTGCAAATCGCATTATCGAGATAACTCCGGACGGATGCATTGACCGTCAGGGAACTTATGAAGAGTTTATGGAATTCAAAAAGAATTCAGACATTCAGTAATAGTACACAAATACGTGTTCAAAAAATTAGTCAATAAAACGGAAATATTTATTTTGGGATTTATTGACACCTTAATAAGAATAGTGTATAATATTTACATAAAATTATTTTTAGGGGGAAATAAGTATGATATGCAGATATTGCGGACATGAGGTCAAAGACGGAACAAAATTCTGTAACAACTGCGGAGCTAATCTCGGTGCTGAGCAGCCTATGCAGGATATTTATTCACAGAACGCTCCACAGCCTAATAATGTTCCTGAGCCTAATCAGTATGGTCAGCCGCCGTTCAATAACAATAATTTGCCGCCGAGTGACCTTCCGGTAGTCCCGATGCCGAAAAGAAAAACAAATCCGATACTCGTTGTTGTTATCGTGTTAGTCGTTATCGGACTCGTTGCAGCTGTATTCTCACACTTGAATAATGACGTAAACAGAGTAAAGAACGGTACTATAGATATTGATGATTATAAGGGCAAAAAATGGGGCGACGTTCTGGACGATGTATGCAAAGATTCAAAATGGAAGGCATATAAAGACGGAAGCACACATCTGGTAAAGTACACCGGTGTAAAGAAGTCTGACGGAAAAGATATTGAAATTGTCTTCAAGCTCAGCAGCAACAGAAAGACCTTTACGATCAAATCGCTGACAGAAGACGGTAAAGAATATACCAATCAGACAAAAATAGCATTTACAATAATGCAGATTTTCAACGGCACGTTGTAACAAAAAACTCCCCGCACTCCATAATGTGATATAATCCCCTTAGAGTAGACACACGAAAAACAAAAACGTGTGAAAGCTTTAAGGGGGTTATTTTATGTCAAAAAGAAATAAGCTAACAGATGAAGAATCCTTATCCTTCGGGTTAGTACGGATGAAATACTCCATAATTTTCTCCCCATTCGTATAAACAAACTGAC
>JAFRXL010000031.1 GCA_017441505.1 Ruminococcus sp. | reverse complement strand
TCCCTTTTCCTTCAAGGTATTCTTGCACTGCGGCTATGCATTCTTCATCTGTTAGCTTATTTCTTTTTGACATAAAATAACCCCCTTAAAGCTTTCACACGTTTTTGTTTTTCGTGTGTCTACTCTAAGGGGATTATATCAAAATTACAGATACAGGGGACTTAATATGCTCATATTAAGCGTGAGAAGTTAAAAGATACTCAAATATAGCATTCTTTTTTATTGTTCCATTGACTTTTTACAGAAGCCATGATATAATTTTAACGAAGTTTTGTGACAGGAGATGTGTCAATGGAAAAGATAAACGACGTAATTAGTCAGATAGACAGCTATGTATGGGGGATTCCTCTCATAATCCTCATCATGGCTTGCGGAATATTGCTCACTATAAGGCTGAGATTTCTTCAGATACGAAAATTAGGTACGGCACTGAAATACATGGTAAAGAATGAGGAGGGAGGAGCCGGAGAAGTATCAAGTTTCGCAGCTCTGTGTACGGCTCTTTCAGCTACGGTCGGCACAGGAAATATAGTCGGAGTTGCAACTGCTATTGCAGCCGGAGGTCCGGGAGCATTGTTCTGGATGGAGCTTGCTGCTTTTCTTGGCATGGCAACGAAATATGCCGAGGGACTGCTGGCGGTAAAATACCGTGTAAAGGATGAAAACGGAAACATACTTGGCGGTCCTTTCTATTATATTGAAAACGGACTTGGAAAGAACTGGAAATGGCTCGGAAAGTTATTTGCGTTGTTCGGACTTCTTGCCGGACTTATGGGAATAGGTACTATAACTCAGATAAACGGAATAACTTCCGCTGCTAACAATTTTTTTGATCCCGACAAGAACAATACGATCTCAATATTTGGTATTGATTATACTTGGACTACAGTAATTGCAGGTGCTCTCATAACGCTGTTCACTGCACTTATTGTAATAGGCGGAATAAAGCGTATCGCAACTGTTTCAGAGATAGTGGTACCGGTCATGATAGTGGCATACGCAGGATGCTGCCTTATAATAATATCATGTCATATAACCGAGATACCGTCTGCTGTATCTTCTATAATAAAAGGAGCTTTCAGCTTTAAAGCTGCTGCTGGCGGAGCTGCCGGCACTGTCATGATGAACGCTATGAAAAGCGGTGTAGCAAGAGGTATATTCTCGAATGAAGCAGGTCTTGGTTCTGCACCTATCGCTGCTGCGGCGGCTAAAACAAATGAGCCGGTGCGACAGGGACTCGTTACCATGACAGGCACATTTATCGATACTATAATAGTCTGCACTATGACCGGACTTGCTATAATAATGTCCGGAAGCCACAACACTGAGGAGCTCAAAGGTGTTATGATAACTATGGATGCATTTGACTATGGTCTGCCTTTCAGCGAGCGTGTATCTTCATTCATACTTATGGTATGTCTGGCAGTATTTGCATTTACCACCATACTTGGCTGGAATTATTACTCCGAGCGTTGCCTTTCTTACCTTACGGGAGCTAATAAAAAAGCTGCGGGCATATATAGGTGGGTGTATATTGCCGCTGTTTTCATAGGGCCTTATCTTGCTGTAGAAGCTGTCTGGAACATGGCAGATATTTTCAATGGTTTAATGGCGATACCTAATGTTATAGCGATAATACTGCTTTCAGGCGTTATTTCGTCCGAAACTAAAGATTATATAAAAAGATTGAAAGCGGGAAAGGTGGAACAGTAGTCTGAAATAGATACTGACCTGTTCCGAGCCGCTTCTTTTAAGCGAATATTTTTTCAAGACTGTGTGTACTATGATCAGAAAAAGGAGTACGAAAAATGACTTTACAGCAATTGAGATACATTATAATGATAGCAGAGACCGGTTCTATCACAATGGCGGCAGAAAGACTGTTTATCGCACAGCCAAGCCTCTCAAAGTCTGTTGCGGAGCTTGAAAAGGAAATGGGTATCACCATTTTCAACCGCAGCAACAGGGGAGTGTACCTTTCAGAAGAAGGAACCAGATTCATGTCATATGCTCGTCAGATAGTTGAGCAGGCTGAGCTTATGGAAAATGAGTATAAGTCTGCACCGCCGCCGAACAGGGCTTTTGCAGTTTCGTCCCAGCACTATGCATTTGTGGTCAACGCATTTGTGGAGCTTGTCCGTGAGTATGGCAGGGATAAATATGAGTTCACTCTTCGTGAGCTGAAAACTGCGGAGATCATAGAGGATGTCCGTACTCACAGAAGTGACATCGGGGTGTTGTACCTGAGCAGGTTTAATCGTGAGGTTGTGCGGCATATCCTGCAAAATGAGGAACTGAAATTTGAACCGTTGTTTACAGCGAGACCTCATGTATTTGTCAGCCGGAAAAATCCCCTTGTCGGCAGAAAGACCGTAACACTGGAAGAATTGAAACAATTCCCACGCCTGACGTACGATCAGGGAGTTAAGAACTCGTTTTACTTTGCAGAGGAACTGCACATCACAGCGGAAAGTCCGAAAAATATAGTGGTTTCAGACAGGGCTACGCTGTTCAACCTGCTGATAGGACTGGACGGATACACTATTTCTTCGGGAGTTCTCAGCTCAGACCTCAACGGAAGCAATATTGTCTCTATACCGCTTGAAAGTGACGAGATAATGGAAATAGGCTACATAATCACGACCGACAGACCAATGAACGACATCACACGCCGATACCTCGAACATCTGAAAGAATACATCGCAAACTATTCTCTCTGACATAGCTTTTAGCTATGGCACAGCATTTCTTTTTGATATTAACACATTTCTGATCCTTGTGGTATAATATAGTTACACCAAAACATATCGGAGGAATAGGAAATGAATACATCAATTATCGGATACCCAAGAATAGGAAATTTACGTGAACTTAAATTCGCAAGCGAGAAATACTTCCGCAAAGAGATAACAGCATCAGAGCTTGAAAAGACTGCAAAAGAGATACGCTCATATAATCTTGAACTCCAGAAAAACAGCGGTCTTGATAATATACCTTCAAACGATTTTTCATTCTATGACGGCGTTCTCGACACAGCATTCCTGTTCAATGCCGTACCTGAAAGATATACTTCACTCGGACTTTCAGTCATTGATACATATTTTGCAGCTGCGAGAGGCTATCAGGGTGAGAAAGGTGATGTCAAGGCACTTGCAATGAAGAAATGGTACAATACCAACTATCACTACATGGTGCCTGAGATTGATGATGCAGCTGAGATACGTCTTGTCGGCACAAAGCCTTTTGACCTTTTCAGTGAGGCACTTGAAAACGGCGTGAAAACCAAGCCTGTTGTGGTCGGAGCATACACTTTCCTGAAGCTCGCAAGATACAAGGGTACAAAAACTGCTGCTGATTTCGCTGAGCAGACTGCCGCAGCTTATTCTGAGCTTCTTAAAAAGTTCAGCGGACTTGGTGCGGAGTGGATACAGTTTGACGAACCTTCACTGGTCAAGGATATGACTGCTGATGACATTAAGCTCTTCACTGCACTTTATGAAAAGATACTTCCAAACAAGGGAGAGGTCAAGGTACTTGCTCAGACATATTTCGGTGATGTCCGTGACTGCTGCAAGGAGCTTTACAGCCTTGACTTTGACGGTATCGGTCTTGATTTTGTTGAGGGCAAGAAGTCGCTTGAACTCATTACAGCGAACGGCTTCCCGAAAGACAAGGTGCTGTTTGCAGGCGTAGTAAACGGCAAAAACATCTGGAGAAACAATTATGCGGCTACACTCCGCATTATAGATGAACTTAAAAAGCATACTTCCAACATAGTGCTCAGCACTTCGTGCTCGCTTCTCCACGTTCCCTGCACTCTTGCAAATGAGACAAAGCTCCCGGAAAGCTGCAAAAAGCACTTTGCCTACGCCGAGGAAAAACTCGCTGAACTTGCCGAGCTAAAGAAGATAACAGATTCAGCTTCTCCGTTTGGAACTGAAGAATACCGCCGCAATTCAGCGTTGCACAGCGAGATACGCTCCGGCAGGAATGACGCTGTAAGAGAAAAGGTCGCAAAGCTTACAGAAAAGGATTTTATAAGACTTCCGGAGTTTGCAGAGCGTGAGAAAATTCAGAAAGAGCGTTTCAGGCTCCCGCTTTTCCCGACTACGACTATTGGCTCTTTCCCTCAGACTGCTGAGGTAAAATCCACAAGAAAAGCATTCCGCAGCGGTGAAATATCCGTTAGTGATTACGAATTGTTCCTTGAAAAGAAAATAGCAGAGTGCGTAGCATTGCAGGAAGAGATAGGACTTGATGTTCTTGTACACGGCGAGTTTGAGCGTAATGACATGGTAGAATATTTCGGAGAGTGCCTTGACGGTTATATCTTTACTGAGAAGGCATGGGTACAGTCCTATGGTACACGCTGTGTAAAACCGCCTGTAGTATGGGGAGATATATCCCGTGCAAAGCCAATGACAGTACGCTGGTCGGTCTATGCTCAGAGTCTTACTGATAAGCCGATGAAAGGAATGCTCACAGGTCCTGTTACTATTCTCAACTGGTCATTCCCTCGTGAGGACATAACTCTTAAAGAGAGTGCATTGCAGATAGCACTCGCTATCCGTGAGGAAGTTCTTGACCTTGAAGCAAACGGCATCAGCATAATACAGGTAGATGAAGCTGCACTCCGTGAGAAGCTTCCTCTCCGTAAGTCCGACTGGCGTGAGGACTATCTTGACTGGGCTATACCTGCATTCAGATATGTTCACAGCGGAGTAAAGCCTGAAACTCAGATACATACTCATATGTGCTACAGTGAGTTTGCTGATATTATCAGGGATATTGACGACATGGATGCCGATGTTATCACATTTGAAGCTTCACGTTCAGACCTTACGATACTTGATGTACTTAAAGAAAATGATTTCCGTACAGAAGTTGGTCCGGGAGTATATGACATCCATTCTCCGAGAGTGCCTTCAAAGGAAGAGATAAAGAATGCGGTCAACAAAATGAAAGAGCGTATCCCGGCTGAAAAACTGTGGGTAAATCCTGACTGCGGACTTAAAACAAGAGGTAATGAAGAGACCGTTCCGAGCCTTAAAAATCTCGTGAATGCAGCGATAGAGGTGCGAAATGAAAACAGCTGAACTATTTGAACAGAAAACAGTTTTTTCACTGGAAGTATTCCCGCCGAAGCCGGATGCTGACGAAAGCGTTATCTATCAGACTTTAGAACAGCTTTCCGACATCAAGCCCGATTTTATCAGTGTGACCTACGGTGCAGGCGGTGGAAAGAACGGATGCAAAACTATACAGATAGCATCTGATATACAGGACAAATATGGTGTAGAGAGCGTTGCACATATGCCGTGTATCGATCTGACTAAAGCTCAGGCTAAAGAGATACTTGACGATATGCAGAGGCACGGCATCGAGAATATTCTTGCACTCCGTGGCGACCGTACAAGTGATACCGAGCCAACAGGGGATTTTCGTCATGCAAGTGACCTCATCACATTTATAAAAGATAACTATGACTTCAATATTTTAGCTGCCTGCTACCCTGAGGTACACCCTGAAAGCTGTAGTGCAGTAGATGAGCTTAAATGGCTGAAATATAAGGTGGACTGCGGTGCGGATCACCTTATCACTCAGTTGTTCCTCGACAACGATCATTTCTATGACTTCCATGAAAAGGCACGTATCGCAGGCATAGATGTGCCTATCGAGGCAGGTATCATGCCTGTGACTAATAAGCGTCAGATAGAGCGTATGGTGAAGCTTTGCGGAGTTGAGCTCCCGAAAAAATTCGTCCGTGTACTTGAAAAATACGAGCATAACGCAACTGCACTTCGTGATGCAGGCATAGCTTATGCAATCGATCAGATAACTGATCTTATTGCGGACGGCGTTGACGGTATTCACCTTTATACAATGAATAATCCATATATAGCTCACAGGATATATGATGCTGTACAGAATCTTATCTCTGTGAGAGTTTGAAACAGTATTCCTTATAATCGATTACTTCTATAAACATATACAAAGCAGACGTTTGAGATATTGTTCTCAAACGTCTGCTTTTACGTTATTCGGTTTGTGCCTTTGGTTCTTTTGACTTGAAATAGAAATACGCTGCAAAGCACATGATTATCTGCAATACAGTTGAACACGGCACAGCCATTCCGATAAGAAAAAGTGAACCGTTACCGATCTTTTGCATGAGAAATGCTACAGGTATCCTTACAAGGAATGCTCCGCAGATACCTTGAAGCATAACGAACTTTGTTTTTTCGATACCGTTGTAATACCCGATGAAGCAGAACAGGAAGCAGGTGTTAAGACAGTCTATAGCGTAGGCTTTAAGGTAGTCCCATGCTGCTTTTACGGTATCAGCATCCTGCGAGAATATGCCTGCGAGCAGGTCACCACGGAAGAAGGTCAGCAGGAACATTACAATTCCGAAAGCAAACGATACTGCAATACCTGTTTTCAATGTCTTCTGAGCTCTCTGCATCTGACCTGCACCGTAATTCTGTGCTACAAAAGCTGTCATGGACTGCATAAATGCGATCGGTACAAGCATTATGAATACGCATACCTTTTCTGCAACTCCAACTCCGGCAGAAGCTGTAACATCGATACGATTCACAATGGCAAGCATAACAAGGAATGATATGCCGACAAGGAAATCCTGCAATGCTATCGGAGTTCCTATACGGATTATTACAGAAGAATAGTTCTTTTTCAGCTTTATATTTGCTTTGTGAAATTCAAATGGGAGCTTTGCCTTGCGTATCATCAGAAATGATATAATGACGCTCAGAAACTGTGCCATGACTGTTGCAAGAGCTGCTCCGGAAGCACCAAAATGAAAAACAGCAACAAATAAAAGGTCACCGATTATATTGAACAGGCAGGCTATCCCGACTGCTATCAGCGGTGTTTTAGAATCGCCCAATCCTCTGAAAATACTACCTATCAGGTTGTAAGCTGTTATTATCACAAATCCGCCGCCGCATATCCTTATGTAATCAGCAGTGATGTCAAAAGCCTCTTTCGGAGCCTGCATTATCCACGCAAGTCCGGACGCTCCGATAACGCTTATCAATGTAAAAATAAATCCTGTTATTGTAAATATAATAAGACCTGTTCCAATGGTCTGAGATGCTTCATCCGGACGCTTCTGCCCTATCTTCTGACCAACTGTAACTGTGATACCCATAGAAAAGCTGACTATAAGATTCGTAAGGGTGGTTATTATCTGAGAACCGGTGGAAACTGCTGAAACATCAGCCGTCGAGCCGAATCGTCCGACTACCAGTAGGTCTACAGCACCATACATTGCCTGCAAAAACATAGCAAACATTACCGGCAGCATGAATCTGAAAAGCTTCGGCAATATCGGTCCGCTTGTAAAATCATTATTTTTCATTATATCCTCCATAAAGTTTTTTACGCTAACTTTTCTATTTTATCACAAAGCATTCTTTGTGTCAATACTGGCTGTTATGAGATTTCTGCATAATTATTGCTATTGCCTGCTGCGGCGATATATATCTTAATTGTGCGGTATTGCCACAAATGCGGTCACATAATATTAATTATAAAAGATTTTACACCATTTGTTGCGGTTATTTAGTCAAATGTTGTGATAGTTTTAATATCTTATTTACAAAAAATTTTTATTGTTATATATTAAGTGTACAAATATATACATAAATCTCTGGGGAATTGCGTTAAAATTATTAATCATGCATAGGAGGTAAGTATGAATATCAATCGATTATTTTCACTTTGTGCAGCAGGTGCACTATCTGCATCCATCTTAACCTATATTCATCCCGCTACAAACGACTTATCTGCTTCCGGAGCTGAAGAACAAATAGTTTACGGAGATGCCAACTGCAGCGGTAAAGTCGCTATGAACGATGCCGTGCTTATCATGCAGTCTATAGCCAATTCTGAGATATATGGAATAGACGGCGAAGACTCTTCGCATATAACCGAGAAGGGTTATGACCTTGCAGACGTATACAACAGAGGTGACGGGCTGACTAATATGGACGCAGTCAGCGTGCAGCGTTATCTGCTGCATATATGCGAGCTTCCGGAATCGTTCTCTCCTAATTATAAAGAGCCGGAAGAAGAGGTCGAAAGCAGTATTCATCTTAATGGAAACTCAATATCTGTTGACGGCAAATATGCTGAGGTAAACGGAACAACAGTAACTATAACTCACTCCGGTATCTTCCACATTGACGGAACTCTTGATGACGGACAGATATATGTTAATATACCGGACGAAAAAGCTGATGCCGGAACAGTAAAGCTTATATTTGAAAATGTAAATATCACAGGTAAAAATGCTCCGCCGATACTGATAAAAAATGCCGAAAAGACCTCGATAACTCTCTCGGACGGAACAGAGAATTCTCTGTCAGACGGCACAGCTGCATATGCTGACCCATACCTTGATAACGCTGTCATAGAAGCTAAGGATGACCTGACTATAAAAGGCGGAGATGCCGGTACAGGTACTCTGACTATTAATGCCAATAACCAGATAGGTATCGTATGCAATAATGACCTGAAGATAACAGGCGGTGTGCTCAATATAAATACTCTTAACAAGGACGCAGAAAATGATGCCGTTAAAGCCAAAAAATCACTCACGGTCAAGGACGGCACAATTAATATAGACTCTGAAGGCGACGGACTGAAGTCTTCAAAGGGTTCGGTAGACATTCAGGGCGGAAATATCGTTATAAAGGCGGGTAATGACGCTGTACAGGCTGAAACTACTCTTGTTATCTCCGGAGGCAATTTAACTGCCTGCGGCGACAGGGGACTGAAATCTGTAGGTACTATAGACATTACTGGCGGTACTGTTCTTGCAACAGCTACAGATATTCAGTGCGAAAAACTGGCAAGTACTTCACAGAATACTATAATGCTCGACTACGTAAAAGAGTGGGCAAAGAATAACCCTGTAACGCTCGTTGATGCCGGAGGAAACGCTGTCTTTGACGTGAACACTCTGAAAAAATACAAGTATGCTGTAGTTTCTTCGCCTGAGCTTAAATCAGGTGCTCAGTACAGGCTTTATACAGGCGGAATAGAGACTGTCCACAAAGACGGTTCGACCTATACAGCCGGTAATCCTGCTGCATATACAGGAGTCAACAACACTGATGATGCTGACCTCCTATATAACGGACTTTTCAGCCGTGAAGAGGTACATAGCATAGATATACAGATGCCTCAGGGCACATGGACTGATTTTCTCGCTCACGCAGAGGAAGAGACCTATTATCCGTGTGATGTAGTTATCGACGGTGAGAAGTATGAGAATGTCGGTATCCGTACTAAAGGAAACAGTTCAAGACAGTTTGTAACTCAGGCTAAACGTGATAAGTACAGTTTCCGCATCAAGTTCGATAAGTATGATAAGTACCAGAATTATCATGGCTTGACCGATATATGCATCAATAATATGTACTCCGACCCGTCATGTATGCGTGATATTCTTTGCTATGACGCTATGTATGAGCTTGATGCTTATGCTCCGAAATGCACATATACTGATGTTACGCTGAATGGTCAGCTTTACAGCTTCTATCTTCTTGTTGAACAGCCGGACGAAACAGTCGGTGAAAGACTTGCTACAAACAGCGATGCAGTCCTGTATAAAGCCGCTGACGTAGGTGCTCAGTACGACTGTACTTTCTCTCCGACAATGGCTCTTAATAATTTTGAAGTCAAATTCGGCAAGGATGATGAACTGAAACACATCGCAGAAGTTGTCAGTGCTATAAACAGGGTTACACCTCAGAATTATAAATTTATAGAGGATACTATCGATGTACCAAGCTTCCTGAAAGGCTTTGCAGTCAATGCTGTAATGTGCAATTATGACAGCTACAACGGCATGATGCCGCATAACTTCTATGTGATGTATAACAACGGCAAAATGTACTATGTAGGCTGGGACTATAACCTTTCTCTCGGCAACTTTATGGACAATGGTGCTTCTGTAAATTCTGATATAAAAACAGGAATGTATCAGGCTGACGAAAACAAGCGGCCTATGCTGAAAAATCTCTTGCAGGTGCCTGAATACTATGATATGTATATCGGCTATGTCAAGGAGATAACCAAGATGTATCAGGACCCTGAAAGAGCAGTTAACAGCTATGCATCGCTTATCCGTGACCACGTAAAAGCTGACCCGAGATCATTCTTTACACCTGACCAGTTTGAGTCTAATATAGCAAGATCACCTCAGGGACTTCAGGTCGGCGGCGGTAATCCCGGAGGAATGTGGGGAGGTTTCGGCGATATGTGGGGCGGAGGCTTCGGTATGTGGGGCGGAGGTTTCGGCTTCGGTTTCGGAGATTCCCTGTTCTCATACGGCGGAGATAAAGTCTCTATCGTTGATTTCATGATAAAAAGAAATGAAGTCATCCGCAGTGCTATAGGTTACTAAAAACAAATGCATCACCTTGATAAAAGGTGATGCATTCAGTCTGTCGAAAAAGTCCAGTGCCGCACTGGACTTTTTTCAATGTAATGTGGTAAAATAGAAAAGAAGAAGGGAGCTGAGCGAAGATGCTGAGAGAAAACAAAGCAGAGCGAGAGCAGATGGAAATGGTATGTAT
>JAFRXL010000030.1 GCA_017441505.1 Ruminococcus sp. | reverse complement strand
TCCCTTTTCCTTCAAGGTATTCTTGCACTGCGGCTATGCATTCTTCATCTGTTAGCTTATTTCTTTTTGACATAAAATAACCCCCTTAAAGCTTTCACACGTTTTTGTTTTTCGTGTGTCTACTCTAAGGGGATTATATCAGATTGATGTCAAGGCTTTCGTTAATTTATCTCAGCTTTTTTGAATATATAATAACTTGCTATGACCGATACCAAGAACATACCGATTCCTATAATGCAGCAAATTACAGTATGACTGATTTCAGGGTGAACTGCAAGTTTAAATATAGCAGACTGAGCTTCATATTTTTCAAGGTAAGTCGTGATAGCTTTGCATTTCAATAATGAGTTGAGCATTAATAATACAGTCTGGAAAAGTATGATTCCAAGAAGACTTATACTATTATACCATGCTCCGCTTTTGACGAGATACACAATAAATGTAAGAAGTGCTGTCAAACCAAGAAGCATAGGCAGCTGCATCAGAGTTGCTTCAAGCATTCGTCCAAGAGACACAGAGTATTTTTCACCGTTTACTATCATATTGATTCCATAGAAAGTTAATGTGTTAAGTAATATCAACAATGTTGACGAACCTAATATGAAAATAAGTTTACTGAAAAAATATTTTTTTCTTCCCGAGATAGATGTTAATGTATTTTTTATTGTTTTATTTGATAAGTCAGCAGCTAAAACTCCATATACTATGAATACTATCAAATAGTATAGATTCATATTTGAACCTATCACTTTAAGTGAATATTCCTTTTTCTGTTCATCACTTCTTTTAGAATCAAGCTTACTTAATACAGAACTAAGATCATTCGTATTTTCTTCTTCAGCAATTTCGTATATCATATCCATTTCTTCCATTGACTCATAATTAGCATTTGCAATTGTTCCCGGAGTTTTTGTGGCTACTGATACAATCGCCATTGTGAGCATTACAGCAATAATTATATATATACTCTTGCTTCTTATCATGCGGAAAAGATCAGCTTTTATCATATTAATCATTTGTGCTTCCTCCTACAAGTGACTTAAAGTACTCTTCAAGAGTAATACCGGACTCAAATAATGCAGACACGCTTATGCCATTTTTTACAAGCTCAGTGTTGATAACAGCCGGAGCTATATCGTCACTGTATATCCTTATTTCGGTATCATCTATTACTTTATAATCATGTATATTTAGTTTTTCTTCGATAAGAGCCGTTGCTTTTTTAACATTGTTTGTTCTGAAAACGGTGCATCTCATGCATTCTGTGTCAAGTTCTTCGTGAGTTATCTCCTTCAGCACTTTTCCCTTGTCGATGAACATGAACCTGTTAGCTATAAGGTAGAGCTCGGAAAGAATATGACTTGAAATTATGAAGGTTATGCCCCTTTCACGGGTAAGTCTCATGAAAGTTTCTCTGAGTTCGCTTATACCTATTGGGTCAATACCGTTTATGGGTTCATCGAGTATAACAAGGTCTGGGTCATCCATAAGAGCAAAAGCAATTCCGAGACGCTGCTTCATACCAAGTGAAAAAGTCCGGAATTTTTTGTTTTTTACGTCTTTCAGCTTTACCATTTCAAGAACTTCACCAATTTTGCTCATATCTGAAATGCCCTTCTGGATCGCATAGTATTTAAGGTTATTGTAAGCGGAAAGGTTATTGAAAAATGCCGGATTTTCTATCAGGCAGCCGATACGTCTTTTTTCATCGCCTATTTTATTGCTTGGTCTGGAGAATAACTCGTAGTCTCCGCCAGAGCTTTCTGTAAGACCTGTGATTATCTTCATTATGGTGGTCTTACCGGCACCGTTTCTTCCGATAAGTCCATATATATCGCCTTTATTGACTGTCATATTAATATTATCAAGTGCGATAAAATCGCCGTATTTTTTTGTAAGCTGATTCGTTTTTACTATGACTTCCTTCATTTTTGACCTCCTTAGCATTTTACTCTATAGTAACATTATAGCATTGATTTATAAAAAAACACTTAATCTAAATCTTAAAAAAGTCTTAATATCTTTTAAATTTAGAAAATATGCAAAATCTATTGACTTTTTATATTAATAGGTATATAATTACAGACGCAAAAGGAATAAAAGGCTTTTATGAGAATGGAGTTGTATCCTATGTTGGAGATTTTTTTGAATAGGCTGGATAGTCAGGAGGACATTTACAGATTGCTTGCGAAGAAGCTCGGAAATGAAGATATATCGGATAAAGATAGTCTCTCCGGCTATTTACTGAGCCGTGAAGCACCTGAGGAATATCATATATACATATCTGACGAAGAGATTTCAAATGCAGGCATAGACGAAATTACAAACACCTTTGCTGAGTGTGAAAAAAATAACTGCAATATTAAAACTGAAATATTTGTGGACGAATTTCTTAATCTCATCGATGATGAAGCACGTCTGACACGCAAAGTCAAGCCAAGATCATTAGTCCACAGAGATGGTGACCTGCATCCTACAGTACACATCTGGATGATAAAAAGGCGTGATATGGGGATATATGTACTTTTACAAAAAAGGTCGGCTCAAAAGCGTATACATCCGGATTGCTATGACGTTTCAGCTGCTGGTCACGTTTCACAGGGCGGTGAATTCAGAAGTGCGGCAGTAAGAGAGATATATGAGGAACTCGGTCTTGATATACCGAGAAATAAACTCGAATTTATAGGCCTTCGCAGAAATCTTTATTCCGACGGCGAAATAAATGATAACGAGATGAGTGCAGTATATCTCTGTCGTGAACAGATAGATATAGACCAGCTTAAACTTGACCCT
The DNA here is from genome assembly GCA_017441505.1 of Ruminococcus sp. Classification (GTDB taxonomy): domain Bacteria; phylum Bacillota; class Clostridia; order Oscillospirales; family Ruminococcaceae; genus Ruminococcus. Next base: position 144,421 of record JAFRXL010000030.1, on the reverse strand, counting down.
GAGGAAGTATCAGAGGTGTGCTGGGCTGAAATAGATGAAATGCTTTCAGTAATGAAGTATAACGGTTTCAAAAACTGCATCTCACTTGAAGAGCTTGACATGATAAAAAAAGCTGTATTCTGATATAAAAAAGCTTCCGTACCCAATATAGGATACGGAAGCTTTTTATTATAGGAATGTATATGTTATTAATCAAACATAGGAGTAGAAAGATAACGCTCACCTGTATCAGGAAGAAGAACAACAATGTTCTTGCCCTTGTTCTCAGGACGCTTAGCGAGCTGGATAGCTGCCCATACAGCTGCACCGGAAGAAATACCAACGAGTACGCCTTCGTTATGAGCGATAGCTCTTCCTACGTTGAATGCATCTTCGTTCTCTACAGCGATAACCTCGTCATACACTGCGGTATTAAGTGTTTCAGGAACAAATCCTGCACCGATACCCTGTATTTTATGAGGACCAGCTGTGCCTTCTGTAAGTACCGGAGAACCCTTTGGCTCAACAGCAACTATCTTGACATTTGGGTTCTTTGATTTGAGATATGCACCTGTACCGCTTATTGTACCGCCTGTGCCTACGCCTGAAACGAAAATATCTACCTTACCGTCTGTATCTTCCCAGATCTCAACACCTGTAGTCTTTTCGTGTATAGCAGGGTTAGCAGGGTTTGTGAACTGTGAAGGGATAAAGCTGTTTGGAATTTCCTGAGAAAGCTCCTGAGCCTTAGCGATAGCACCCTTCATTCCCTTTGCACCTTCTGTGAGAACGAGCTCTGCACCATATGCTTTCATAAGGTTTCTGCGTTCGATACTCATTGTCTCAGGCATAGCAATGATAAGACGGTAGCCTCTTGCAGCAGCAACAGATGCAAGACCGATACCGGTATTGCCTGAAGTTGGCTCGATGATAACGCTGCCCGGTTTGAGAAGACCTTTTTCCTCAGCATCATCGATCATAGCTTTAGCAATTCTGTCCTTGACGCTTCCGGCAGGATTGAAGTATTCAAGCTTTGCGATAAGCTTTGCTTCAAGGTTGTTCTCTTTTTCGGTATTAGTAAGTTCGAGAAGAGGAGTTCCACCGATAAGGTCTGTGATCTTTGTGTAAATACTCATAATAATTTCTCCTTTATAAATATTCGCTGATAAATACATCAGTTTTATTTTACATATGTTAAGAAATATAAGCTATATTTCCTATATGATTGGTATGAATATATTATAATCCAAATATACTGATTTGTCAATGGATTTTTTGGACAAAAATATACTGATTTTTTTATTTATCGTTATAGAATAAAACTATAGCTGATGTATCTTTGGAAAAAGTGACATTTGTCATATCATAAACTGACTTATGACACTACCATTTTATTTTTTCAGGGTGTATAATGATTACAGTGAATAAAACAAACGGAGGTAATATCATGGAAAGAACTGTTGTAAAAATAGATAATCTTGTAAAAAGATACGGTGAACTCACAGCACTTGACCATTTCAGCCTTGAAATAAAAGAGGGCGAGATCCTCGGGCTTCTCGGACCTAACGGCTCAGGAAAAACAACCACTATAAACTGTCTTTTGTCGCTTCTTTCGTTCGATAAGGGAAGAATAGAGATATTCGGAAAGGAAATGACTCCGACGAGCTATGATATAAAGAAAGAGATAGGCATAATCATGCAGAATGTTGCTGTTTTCGATGAACTTACAGTATACGAGAACATCGATTACTTCTGCGGACTTTATATCAATGATAAGGCTAAGAGAAAAGAGTATGTTGAAGAAGCTGTAAAGTTCGTAGGACTTGAGGATTTTCTGAAATTCCACCCGAAAAAACTCTCCGGAGGTCTGTTAAGAAGACTGAATATCGCCTGCGGAATAGCACATAAGCCTAAGCTGATAATTCTTGATGAACCTACAGTAGCAGTCGATCCGCAGAGCAGAAACAAGATACTTGAAGGAATACAGGAACTGAACAAAAACGGTGCAACTGTCATTTACACTTCACATTATATGGAAGAAGTCGAGCAGATATGCACAAGGATAGCTATAATGGATAAGGGTAAAAAAATAGCTGAGGGTACTAAAGACGAGTTAAAACGAATGACTCGCAATACAGAGACTATAATCATAGAGATACTCGATCTTCCTAAGGCTATACAGGATAAAATATCCGGACTTCCTCATGTATATAAAGCTGATTACGATGATGATAAGCTCACAGTTTACTGCTCAGGCGGCAAACATAATCTTTTAAGAGTGCTCGATCTTCTTCAGAAAGAAGAACTCAGCTTCGGCAGAGTATATTCAGAACTTCCGACACTGAATGACGTGTTCCTTGAAATAACAGGTAAAGCTCTCAGAGATAAGGAGGAATAATATGTTTCTTCACGAACTTAAATATGAACTTTTAGTATGTCTGCGTGTTAAGGAGATACTGATATGGATGATAATTTTTCCTGTATGTCTTGGTGCATTCTTTAAAATGGCGTTATATAATGTCTATGAAAAAGATATTGGTTTTTCCACAATTGAAGTGGCGGTTGTTGAAAACTCGCCAAACACTGCACTCCATACTGTTTTAGATAATATTGAGAAACAGGACGATGCATTTCTCAAAGCGACCTATACTGATAAGGAAGAAGCTGAGAAACTTCTGCAAAATAAAGAGGTTTCCGGTATCATATTCTCAGACGCTGAACTTACTCTTACCGTTGACGGCAAAGGAATGCGTTCCACAATGCTCAGCGACTTCGTAAAGACCTATAACGACCGCCAGAGAATAATCACAGAAGCTGTAAAAAACGATCCTGTATCAGCTCAAGCAGTTATAGATGAGCTTTCAAAGGATATTTCGACTTGTACTGAGATACCCTTAAATGACGGAAATCCGAATTATTACGTTCAGTACTTCTATAATCTTATAGCTATGGTAGCAATTTTCGGTTCTCTTACGGGACTGCACATAACTATCAACAATCAGGCAAATTTATCTGCTCTTGGTGCGAGGAAGAATTGTTCTCCCACACCTAAATCAATAAGCACTTTGGCAAGTCTTATTGGCAGTATCATCATACAGGGGGGATGTATGGTGATATGCGTAACTTATATAAAATATGTTTTAAAAGTAGACTTTGGAAGTCATCTGCCATTGGTATATATATCAGCATTTATAGGTGGGATACTCGGGGTGTCATTAGGTTTCTTCGTGGGGTCAATAGGAAGAATTAGAACAGATATGAAAACAAGTATTCTTATAAGTGTGTCGCTTCTTTCATGTTTTCTCAGCGGACTTATGGTAGGAAATATGAAAGTAACAGTTCAGAAGAATCTGCCATGGTTTAATAAGATAAATCCTGCTGCTGTAATATCCGACAGTTTTCACTGTCTTGATTATTACAAAGGCTACGATATGTTCATAACAAAGATTGTAACGATGTTAGTGATCTCAGCAATATTTATGCTGCTTGGTTTCATTATGATAAGGAGGAAAAAATATGCAGATCTTTAAGGCTTTTATGAAAGTGCTTAAAAAGAAGCTTCCGTCCGGACTTATATACATAGTAGTATTTCTCTGTATTGCGGTACCAATGGCACTAAATGGTAAAGAGTCTGAAAAATATGAGGACAGTACTTTAAAAATATGTATATTCGATGAAGACGATACTCCTGAAAGCAAGGCACTTATCGAATATATTGATAAAAAACATGATATAGTTTCATTTGAAAAAGATAAAGATATTCTGTTTGATAAGCTTTACTGGGAAGAAGCAGACTATGCTCTAACCATAAATAAAGGCTATTCAAAAGCACTGGAAAGCGGTGATACTAACGATATGTTCGGCTGCTACAGAGTACATTACAGTTACGCTACGGTATATATGGAAACTTACCTTAATGAGTATGTAAGCTCTGTAAGAGCATTTATCGCAGGCGGTCAGGACAGCTATAAAGCTGCTATAAGTGCAGTAGATGCTCTGTCGGAAGAGACTGAAGTTGAAATAGCAGATAACAGTGATCCGGATTATCCTGAAAGATTTTCAAGTTATTTCCAGTATATGCCATATATCCTCATTTCCGTTCTTATGAACACCCTTTGTCCTGTTCTTATGACTCTTAACCGGAAAGATATACGTTACCGTACAAACTGCTCATGCGTAAGACCAAACAGATATACAGTGCAGTTGTTTGCAGGCAGTACAGTATTTGTAACTGCTGTATGGCTGATATTGATGATCGCAGGTCTCTTTATGTATGGCGGTGTATTCAAAGGCAATGCTTGGTTAGCAGTACTCAACAGTTTCATTTTCGCTTTAGTTTCAACTTCAATAGCAGTTTTGGTTTCAAGTTTCAATATCGGTGCAAACGGAGTATCGCTGCTCACACAGATAATCGGACTTGGTATGTGCTTTTTATGCGGAGTTTTTGTTCCGACAGCTTTTCTTGGAAAAGAAGTCAGGGCAGCAGCTAATTTCCTTCCCGCTTCATGGTACATTAAGGCAAACGATATGCTCGACGGCAGTGCTGTTTTCGATGGCTCCAAACTTGCAGCATACATTTTGATAGAAGTAGCTTTTATTGTAACGATCTTCATTGTTGCTCTGCTCATACATAGAATCAAATATAACGACTCCGATTCGCTCGACGGCTAAGTAGATTTTGATGTTTTTATCGGGAGTATCCTTTCTTGAAAATGGTACTCCCGATAATTTTTTATTTAATAATTGATGAGTTCTTACGGTTAACTTTGATTGACAATGAACTGATATGATGCTATAATTTGAATGACAGAAAATTCGGAAATGATAGATAAGGAGAAAAGATATGATATTTAACTGTGAATTAAAAAAAGTTGTGGACGATTCTTATGAGATAGAGATAGGTCACGGACTTCAGGAAAAACTTATAAACGATTTAAAAAATGGTCTGACAGGTAAGAAAAAATTTGCCGTAGTTACAGATTCTATAGTAGAGGGACTGTACGGCAGAGACATATATGAAAGAATTCTTAATGCCGGTTTCAAGGCTGACCTCTTCGTTATACCGGAAGGCGAAAAGAGTAAGACCAGAGCTATGAAAGAATTTGTCGAGGACTCTATGCTTGAAAAAGGCTACCGCAGAGACTGTGCAGTTATCGCAGTAGGCGGCGGAGTAGTGACTGACCTTGCAGGATTTGTTGCAGGAACTTTTGGACGAGGAGTACCATTTGTGAATTACGCTACTACTCTTCTTGCAGCAGCTGACGCTTCCGTAGGCGGAAAGACTGCGGTGGATACTCCGCTTGCTACAAACCTGATAGGTATATTCAATCAGCCGGAAAAAGTTTACCTCGACATAGATACATGGAAAACTCTGCCTGAGGTCCAGATAGCAAGCGGACTTGCTGAGACTGTAAAACATGGCTGTCTCGGTGATGCAGAGCTTTTTGAGTATCTTGAAAATAATGTTGAAAAGATATTTGCAGGCGATGTTGCTGCCTGTGAGTACATAGCTGAGCACAACTGCAATGTGAAATACAGGGTGGTCATGAATGATGAGCGTGAGAGCGGACTTCGTGAGGTGCTGAATCTTGGTCATACTGTCGGAAGAGCTGTAGAGACAGTCTCGGACTATAAGCTGTTCCACGGCGAAGCTGTAGCAATAGGACTTGTGGCTCAGGCTGAACTTGGCAAGAAGCTTGGATATATCTCTGCTGAGAACTGCGACAGAGTAATAAAGCTCCTTGAAAGAGCAAAGCTTCCGGTAAGAGTTCCAGAGTATGTCGATAAAAAGGTGCTTGTAAAGAAGCTGTATACCGATAAAAAGGTGCGTGACGGCAAGCTGAGATTCGTTTTCCAGAAGGAAATAGGCAGCGTTATGCAGTTTGGTGACAACAATTTCGCTAAGGAGATAGCTGAGGCTGAGATAGCTGAGATAATCGAAAAAATTTGATAAGAGGGATATTATGAACAGGGCAGAAATGAACAAGTTCATCGCAGATTACCTGCAAAATGACAAAACTACCTTTGCTATGATGCTCAGCGGTGAATGGGGGACTGGTAAGAGTTTTTATATAAAAGGTGAGCTAAAGAATTTTATAGAAGAATGGAAAAAAGATCTTCTAAATAATCAAGAAGCAGAAAAATCCGAAAAAAAAGAAATTAAAAAATACGAATTAATCATTGTATCTCTTTACGGATTGTCCAGTATATCTGAAATAAGCCAGAGAATTTATTTTGAAATGCGGACTATATTAAAAAATAAATTTGAGAAGCTTACATCTGCACAAGCAGCAGGTAAGATCATTGGTAAAACGCTGCTTAATGCTTTTTCAAGCAAAATCGGATTCGATATTGAAACTGATGCCGGTTCGTTCGACAAGATATATGAATCTATTGACCTGACAGGAAAACTCCTTGTTTTCGAGGACGTTGAACGTACTAAAATCGATTTGGAAGATTTTTTCGGCTACGTTAATAACCTCTGTGAGCAGGACGGAGTTAAAGTGCTGCTTATTGCTGATGAGGAAAAGGTCAGAGAAAAACTTGAAAATTATGATAAGATAAAGGATAAGGTTGTTGGCGATACTATTCATTTTGAACCTGACTTAGAAGCTACACTCAGAAATATTTTTGATATTTATGGTTTCAATGATGTTTGTGATCTTGATGCTGATATGTCTGATATAAGAACAATTCTCCCTGATAGACCTAATTTCAGAAAGGTTATTTATGCTTGTCAGAAAGTGCATGAGATTTTTAATCATGAGAAGTTTAAGGAATATAAAGATTATGCGAAGTATAAGCAATTCCGTAAAAATATATTTTTAAGTACTCTTTTAAATGTTCATGAAGGATTTTATTCAAAATCACAGGAAAACAAAGAAGAAACACAGGAAAACAAAAAAGCAATAAATGTGGATGAGGTTTTTTACGGTACCAAATATGACAATTATCCTTTGCCAACATTTGTTTATAATTATTTAAATTATCAGAAACTTGATGAAGACGAAATATCAAGAGATGAAAAAGAATATGCTAATTATTTAAAATTTGAAAAAGAAAATATAATCCATGAATTTGAAATTATTAAAAATAGTGATAATTATAAAGAAAAAGAAATAAAAAGAGCATTAAAAAGAACAAGTGAGTATATGGATGATAAAAACAAATCATTTTATTTGCCGGCTTGGTTATCTTTAGCACATGGTCTTGGATTTATAAGTAGTGAACTTGAAATAGATACAGAGAGTTGCATAAAGAAGCTTGAAGAACGTTTTGCATATGAAGCAGAGATAATACCAGATATTGAAAGTCGTAAATCAATGAGAAAAATAAATCTTTCTAAAGATGAAACAATAAAAAGTTATATAGCTCAAATCAGAAAAGTATTATTTAAACCTAAAAAATCGTTATATGAAGAATGTAATGGCGATATTAAATCTTTTATTAAAAAGTGGGTGAAAAATAGCTCTCCTCATGAGATGGATATATTTATTGAAAATGTAACTTCAAAAGAAATGGCTGAATTTATGTCAAAATTAGGAGACGATGTAGATACTGCTAAAAATATTTATGAACTTATAACTCTATATCCAACCCATAAAAATAAAAAATGGTTTGATGAACTAAAAAATGAATTAAGTGATATTGTTGAAAAATATACAGCAGATAAAGTTGTAAAATACCATTTAAAACACTGTATGGAGATTATAAAAGTGAAGATAAATACACCAGAAAAAAGCCCATACATAGAAGATAATACTTCTAATCCTTTTGAATAAAAAACTATTTATCCCTCAAAAATAGCTCCCCCACAGAACAGGTGAGCCAATACTGATAAAAAAGCAGTCTGCACAAATTGTACAGACTGCTTTTTAGTCACAACATATAACATTTTGCACTGCCTGCTTGACAGCCCTTGTTATTACTTGAGTTTTGATTTAGTTTTTTGAGTAAAGCGTTCACCAAAGACGAGGAATCTTTTATGAGTGCCGGAGCCTATAGCACCGGCTTCGTCCTCAGCAGAAACCTCAAAAGAGAGTTCCCTGCCGTTTACAGCGGTGAGCACAGCTTTTGCCGTGACTTTCATTCCCTCCGGAGTAGCGGAGGAATGAGCGATATTAAGCTCAGTACCTACAGTAGTTTCATCGTTTTCAAGCTGATCTGCGATACAATTGCAGGCAGCTTTTTCCATGAGCATAGCCATTACAGGAGTAGCGAACACTTCAAGGCTTCCGCTTCCGACATTTACTGCAAGTTCAGAAGCTGATACAGTTATCTCAGCAGTGCCGACAGCACCGATCTCAGGCGTTTTCATTATTGATCATCCTTTTCAGTTATTGGTGAAGTTGAATAAAGGTCACCAACTATACGGTCGTAAGTGATAATATCGAGGTCTTCATCGTGAGGAGTCTCAGGGTCAAAAGAAGTTGAGTAAACAGGCAGCTTCTTCATATAGGACATCATTTTCTCGATGAAAGCATCATGAGGAGCATCGATTATATCGAGCACAACGTAAGGTACATAGAAGAATGAATATTTCTCATCAGGTACCTTTGAGAAGTCAGCATCATAGTTAGCCCAGAAGAAGTAAGTCTGCTCATAAAGGATATTGCAGTTTTCGCCGTTCATTCCAAGCTTATTGTAAACGCTTGTTTCACCTCTGAGTGACGGGAAGTGGTCGCCCACGAAGAATACGAGAGTTGGCTCGTCTATCTTTTTGAGTTCGCCGAGGAAAGCGTCAAGTCCCTCATTTGAATGCTGTATCCACTGCAAATAGTTGTTGAATTCATCATTTGGGTCATCACCCTGATTGTAAGGCTGATGATTCTGCATTGTAGTTGTGTGTATGTAAATAGGATCATCAGAAGTTTTTACAAGGTTGAGGAGCTCATCGAATACAGCCTTATCATCGACATATGTTCCGTAGTGCTCAACATTATCGTAACCTACTGCGAAATCTGATGTTTTATCGTAGTCGTCGTGGAAGAGCATCTGCTTGAAACCAAGTCTTGGATATTTCTTGTTTCTGCCGTAGAAGTTAGCCTGGAACGGGTGAACATACGCTGTATTGTAGCCCCAGCTGTCATAGTACTGAGCCATAGCAGGGAGGCTGCGATTAGCGAGTTCTCTCTGAGGCATATTCGGGTCGTTAAGAGACTTTACAGGAAGACCGAACATAAGCTCAAATTCGGAACGAACAGTCCAGCTTGCGTAAGTTGGAGTGATGATTCTTCCGCTCTTGCCCTCCTGACAGGCTTTATCGAAGTATTTGTAAATATCCTTATTGATGTCGAGCTCGTCAAACACACGGAAATCAGCGAAAGATTCGCTCATGATAAAGATAACGTTAGGCTTTTTGCCGCCGTTGAAGTCGCCGCTTTTATCAACTTTAATGTTGAGTATCTGATCGACACGTTCCTCCGTATAATCGGCAGGTTTTTTAAGGCGGTTAGCATAGCTTTCAGAAGCAGTCTGAACGAGGAAGGTAAAGAAGCCGTTGTTATTGAACTTCTCTTTGAGCAGCATATCGTTGCTTGCTGCGGTAGTATCAACGTGGAAGAAGTTGTATACCGGCTTATAGAATGACGGGAGAACTACGAATCCAAGACCTGCAAGTACGCATGAAGCAGAAGCTGCGGTTCGGGGGATAGCCTTCCATTTGAGTTTCGGATTGAAGTAGAATACCGTTAAGAAGAAAGCAATGACGATGATGTATGCCATTATCAAAGACGGTGTTATTTTGATATACGCAAATGACGAAAGACTCTTAACGCTTTTTGCGAGCCTCATATCGGAAAGTATGAGGTGGTTGCCGTTGGTATTGTATTTGAACAATTCCGTAGTCGCCAAAGCCATGAACAATATCGTTTGTATACCTACTGCGACCCAGCCTATCTGGAATATAGCAAGCAGGAGTATATAGACGATCGCAGTTATTATAAGTCCGAACAGCATTGCTCCGGGGTGGTGTATCCATGTCTTGAAGTAAGGAGCGAAGCCTTTTCCCTGTGTTATCTCAGCAACTGAGAGGATGAACAGTGGAAATACGAGCAGAAGAAATGTATGTATTTTGCTTTTGGATTCTGTGTTTACTTTTCTTTTTGCCCATAAACGCTTGAAAAAACCGGGCTTTTTCTCCTCTGCGGCAGTATTATCCGCAGTATTTTCAGTATCTTCGGCTACAGATCCTGAGAGGTCGTTTATTACCTCTTCAGCTTCCTCTGTATTGATCGTTTCAGTATTTTTGATCTCTGTTGACTTTTCAGCCATTTATTATCATCCCTCTAACATTATGAATTTATAAAAGTGTTGATTTGGTGTATAAATAGGTATATGACCCTAGTTATTATACCATAGGTCGAAAAAAAGTTCAAGCTATACAACAAATTATCATTATTTTGTTGCTATTTTCGGCGTATTAGTAATAGTGCACTGCTAAAACAAACTGTTTTTGTGCAGTTTGCATTACTATTTAAGGTAGCCTTTATCTGCTGCATCATTTATGACAGAGCTGATAAGCTCAGCAATACTGTGCGAAATGTTTTTGACTTCCGTATTTCTTGCAATTACTTGCTCTTTGTGCACTCCATGTTCAGCCCATGAGATGCCGCCTTTGGTATAGTTGAGCAGCAGCGGCTGGAGGCGGTCGAGTGCTGCGGCGAATTTAGCTTCCGGAGTTAAGCTGTCCTCGAACTCACGCCACAGGTCGTAGAACTCCTTTTTCTGGTCATCGGGAAGAAGACCGAAGATACGCTGAGCAGCTTTTTCTTCACGTTCAGCTTTGGTTTTATAGCCTTCATTGTCATAGCAGTAAGTGTCGCCGGCATCTATCTCGACAATGTCATGTATGAGCACCATTTTGATGACTTTTTCCGTATTTACCGGTATATCGGAATGTTCAGCAAGCAGAAATGCCATTATTCCGAGATGCCAGCTGTGCTCGGCGTCATTTTCCTTACGGTCTTCATGGAGGACATAGGTCTGACGGTAGAGATTTTTCATTTTGTCGAGTTCGAGCATAAAATTGATCTGTTTTTTAAGTCTGTCTGTATCCATAGCAGCCTCCTAAATGACCATTCCGCCGTTTACGGCTAATACTTGTCCGGTGATGTATTCTGCGGCAGGTGAAGCGAGAAAAGAGACTGCATCAGCGATATGCCGTGGCTCACCGAAAATACCGAGCGGTATATCTTCTCTTATGAGTTCAAGGTCTTCGTCCGAGAATCTTTTGTTCATCTCGGTCATGATGAATCCCGGAGAAACGCAGTTGACTCTTATTCCTGAGGGAGCTGTTTCCTTTGCGAGTGCCTTGGTAAAGCCGATAAGTCCGGCTTTTGATGCGGAGTAGTCGACCTCGCAGGACGCTCCGACTTCGCCCCACATGGACGAGATATTTATAATGCATCCTGACTTTTCGTTTATCATCGCAGGAAGTACGCAGCGAGCTGCACACATAGCTCCGGAAAGATTTGTACTAAGTATCCGCTGAGCAATTTCGTCTGATATATGAGTAAAAAGGTTTATTTCCGAGACACCTGCATTGTTTACAAGAAGGTCGAGCCTGCCTATACCGGATATAGCTTTTTTAATGGAAGTGCTGTCAGTAAGGTCAAAGAAAACAGCTTCTCCGCCAATTTCTTCTGCGAGCGTTTCAGCTTTTTCCTTTGAACGGGAGTAGTTTACGAAAACATAGTAGCCGTCACGGGCAAGAGTACGGCAAATAGCTGAACCTATACCGCCTGAGCCGCCGGTAACGAGAGCTTTTTTCTGCATAACATCACCTTTCTGTTAAAAAACTATCTATATTATAGCATAAGATAGATGAAAAATCCAGTCTTAGACTTGAAAAAAATCCTGAATCATGGTACAATAAAATATATTATTGTTTATGAGGTGCAGATATGGATCAGAAAAAGATCGACAGGATAAATGAACTTGCAAGGAAATCAAAGGCTGAGGGTCTTACAGAAGCTGAAAAAGCCGAGCAGACTGAGCTTCGCAATGAGTACAGAGCTTCGGTTACGGGAAATCTTCGTGCTCAGTTACAGAATACATACGTAGTCGGACCGGACGGAAAAAAGCGTAAGCTTGGAGCGAAAGGCGGAGCAAGATGACTAACGGCGAATTGTTCGACATGGCAGTAAAAGCTGCGGAGAAGTCATATAGTCCGTACTCTCATTTTAAAGTAGGAGCTGCCCTGCTTGCTGAGGACGGAAAGATATTTACAGGATGCAACATAGAAAATGCATCCTATTCTCTTACTAACTGTGCAGAGCGTACAGCAGTATTCAAGGCTGTATCAGAGGGAGTAAGGAAGTTCAGGGCCATAGCTGTAGCCGGAAGCGGCAACAATGATTTTTCAAAGCCGTGTGCTCCGTGCGGAGCCTGTCTGCAAGTGCTGAGCGAGTTCTGCGGCGACGACCTTGTAGTCGTACTCTCAAACGGTTGGTACAGGCTTGCCGATCTCATGCCAATGAGATTTACAGATAAAAGTATGAAATAAGACCGGAGGAAATTATGGAGCTGAAGGAAAAAATTGAAAAGCATCTCCTTGAAGTGCAGAAGCCTTCACGATATATCGGCGGAGAAGTCGGTAGCATCATAAAAGACAAGTCAAAGGTAGATGTCAGATTTGCATTCTGCTTTCCGGATACATACGATATAGGTATGTCTCATCTTGGAATGAAGATACTGTACTCACTGACAAATGAGCGTGAGAATTACTGGTGCGAACGCTGCTATGCTCCGGGCGAGGACTTTGAGGCTATAATGCGTGAAAATGACATTCCGCTCTATGCACTCGAAAGTCTTGACCCTATCAAAGAGTTCGATTTCATAGGATTCACCATGCAGTACGAGCTTTCATATGCGAATGTGCTGAATATGCTCGACCTCGCAGGATTGCCTGTATTTGCTGCTGAACGTGGCGACGAGCTGATGAATATTGTCGTAGCCGGAGGACCATGTGTCTGTAATCCAGAGCCTCTTGCCGACTTTTTTGATATATTCATTCTCGGCGAGGGCGAGGAAGTAAACCTTGAACTCATGGACCTGTACTGGGAAATGAAGCAAAAAGGCTGCACTAAGCTCGAATTTCTGAGAGCAGCTGCCCAGATAGAGGGAATTTATGTTCCGAGATTCTACAGCTTTGAGTACAATGAAGACGGTACGATAAAAAAGCTGAACGTTACAGACGGAGCTCCGGAGGTAGTGAGAAAGAGGATAATAAAAGACCTCGACAGCGTTTATTATCCGGAAAATTTTGTTGTTCCGTTTACAGAGATAGTCCACGACCGAGTGTCTGTTGAGGTGCTCAGAGGATGCATCAGAGGATGCCGATTCTGTCAGGCAGGATTTATATATCGTCCGTTCCGTGAAAAGCACACTGAGACTATATGTAAGTCGACTAAATGTCTGTGCGAGAATACAGGCTATGATGAGGTATCGCTTGCATCCCTGAGTACGAGCGACCATTCAGAGATAGACCCGATGCTCACTGAACTGATAGACTATACGGCTAAGGAGAGGATCAATCTTTCACTTCCATCACTTCGAGTGGACAATTTCTCAGAGTCGCTCCTTGAAAAGATAAAGAAAGTACGTAAAAGCGGACTTACTTTCGCAGCAGAGGGCGGTACTCAGAGACTTCGTGATGTTATAAACAAGAATGTAAGTGAAGAGGAGATAATGAATACCTGCCGCATTTCATTCGCCGGAGGATATACGTCGGTCAAGCTGTACTTCATGATGGGACTTCCGACCGAAACGGACGAAGATATTGTAGGTATCGCTGACCTCGCAGACAGGATCATCGACCTTTTCTACAGTATCGAGAACCGACCAAAAGGCAGGGGAGTTCAGATCTCGATAAGCGTTGCTACTTTTGTGCCAAAACCGTTTACTCCGTTCCAGTTTGAGCCTCAGGATACAAAGGAAATGATAGAGCATAAACAGAAGCTTCTCATGGATTCTGTAAAGAGCAGAAAAGTCAAAGTAAGCTACCACGACCCGAATGTAAGCCGACTTGAAGTCATACTCGCAAAGGGTGACAGAAGGCTCTGCAAGGCTATATATACAGCGTGGAAGAAAGGCTGTAAATTCGACAGCTGGGACGAGTACTTCAATTTTGACAAGTGGATGGAAGCATTCAATGAGTGCGGCATTGATACGTCATTTTATGCGAACAGACGCTTTGATTACGATGAGATACTTCCGTGGGATCATCTTGACTATCTTGTCACAAAGGAGTTCCTTATACGTGAGAACAAGACGGCACACAAGGCAGTCACAACACCTAACTGCCGCCTGAGATGCTCCGGCTGCGGAGTAAATAAAAAAGTCGGGAGGGAATGTTTTTGCTGAGAGTAAGAGCTGTATTTGAAAAGACTGGCAGAGCGAAATATATATCTCACCTTGATCTGAACCGCTGTATGCTGAGAACATTCAGACGTTCCGGACTTCCGATATGGTATACAGAGGGCTTCAATCCGCACCCATATTACGCATTTGCACTCGCTCTGTCACTTGGATTCGAGAGCAAATGTGAGATACTCGATTTCAATATTACCGATGATAATATGTCAATGGACGAGATACGTGACAGACTTAATGCTGTCATGCCTGAGGGCATGGGAATACTGTCCGTTGAAGAGCAGAAACTCAAAATAACCGCAATAGCTAAGGCAGAATATAGCTTCTCAATGGTCACTGAAGAACCTGAGGAGCTGATGAAAGATGTTGAAAATCTTCTTTCGGGTGAGAGCATACTTATTGAAAAAAAGACTAAGAAAGGTATAAAAACTGTAGATATAAAGCCGGATATGGAAATGATCGGATGCGAAAAGACTGAGAGGTCGGTCGATATGATAATGAGACTTCCTGCGGGAACTCAGACTAACTACAACCCGACACTTTTTGTTGAAGCATTGAAAAAATCCGGAGCACATCCGTTTGAGGCTGAAAAGTTTGTACGAAGAGCGATACTCTGCGGAGATGATACAGTTTTCAGGTAAGAAATAATGGATATAATAAATAAAGAAATAGACGGCGGAAAAGCCTTCGACTGGGGCAGAGCTTCCTCAGATTATGCAAAATTCAGAGATATTTATCCACCAGTATTTTATAATAAGGTAGTTGAAAGAGGACTTTGCATAAAAGGTCAGAAAGTGCTCGACCTCGGAACAGGTACGGGAGTTCTCCCAAGAAATATGTACAGTTTCGGAGCTGACTGGGTGGGAGCTGATATATCAGAGGGTCAGATAGAACAGGCGAAAAGACTTGCGGCTGAAAGCGGCATGGACATAAAGTTCATAACAAGTCCGGCTGAGGATATTGACTTTCCGGACGGCTCATTTGACGTTATCACAGCTTGTCAGTGCTTCTGGTACTTTGATCCCGAAACTGTCATACCAAAGCTCCACAGACTGCTTAAACCGGGTGGAAAGCTTGTCGTACTTTTCATGGCGTGGCTTCCGGATGACGATGAGATCGCAGGAAAGAGCGAAGAGCTGGTCCTGAAATACAGTCCTGCGTGGACCGGCGGCGGATATACAAGAAAGCCGGTCTATATTCCTGATAAAACTTATGAATATTTTAATATGTCAGATCATGAGGAATATGATCTTATGGTACCTTTTACCCGTGAGACATGGAACGGACGCATGAAAGCCTGCCGTGGTGTCGGAGCTTCATTGTCTCCGGCTGAGATAGAAAAATGGGAAAAAGAGCATAAAGCTCTGCTTGAAAAAATAGCTCCGCCGGAATTTGAGATACTTCATCATGCGGCTATGGCAGTTCTGGAGAGAAAATAAGAACCTGTCAGCTTGTGAAGAAAGGTTCTAAAAATATTTTTCCCTTTTTTTCAAAAAACTCTTGCAATTTTTCTCAAAGTATGTTATGATATAAAAGCATTTGAAGTCCGTTCGTTATGATTTTGTCATAATGAATGAGAGTTAATGCCGAAAGACATTAAATCGGATAGTCCGCTGCCTGTTTGGACTGCCAGGGCGGTCGTTGGTGCGAATTGCACATTATTAATGTATTTTCTGTAGATGCCGAATGCTGAACGGTATCTTCGGAACAGGTAAGAATATCCGGAAATTTTAGGAGGAAATGAAAAATGGATGCACTTAAGTTGATCAGCGAGTCAAGCATGAAGGAAAATGTTCCGGAGTTTAATGTAGGTGATACTATCAAGGTTCACGTACAGATCAAGGAAGGCGACAAGAGCCGTATCCAGGTATTCGAGGGAACAGTTATCGCTAAGAAGCACGGCGGTATCAGCGAGACATTTACTGTTAGACGTGTAGCTCACGGCTGCGGTATCGAGAGAGTTTTCCCTCTCCACTCACCTGTTGTTGACAAGGTTGAGATCGTAAGACGTGGTAAAGTTCGCAGAGCTAAGCTTTATTACCTCAGAGACAGAGTTGGTAAGGCTGCTAAGGTCAAGGAACAGATCCGCTAACAGGTTGCAAATTGAGTTCAGGCAGTTTTGTGCTGCCTGACTCATCCTATTCCCTGGGGACTTAAAGTCCCTTTTTTGCTACATACCAATAATTTAAGATATAAACGTCAGGAGGCTTCATTCTATGGAAGATAACGAGCTGAAAAATACTACAGAACCGGAGAACAGCACCGGCACAGCCGATACAGAAGTAACTGCTGAGGAAACAGAAGCAGCAGCTCCGGTCAAAACAAAAACATTTGGTCAGAAGCTTCTGGATGATGTAGTAGATATTGCAGAATCAACTATTATAACGATATTCGTCATTGCTATGATATTTACATATTTCCTGCACCCTGTCGGAGTTGAGGGCGGCTCAATGAACCCTACACTTATCGATAAAGACAGGATATTGATGACTACTGTATACTTTGGCATCGATTACGGCGATATTATCGTTATTGATAACGATTACGCTTACGACATCGATGAAAATGGTGACCCTGTTAAAGTAAATATCGACGGAAACCGCCTTAAAGAGTGCATAATCAAGAGAGTTATAGCTACTCCGGGTCAGGAGATAGACCTCAGAGACGGAAAAGTCTACATCGACGGCAAGGAGATCGATGAGCCATATATCGCTTCAGGTGCACAGACACTGCCTGAGGACGCTTTTTCCGGTAAATATCCGTTTAAAGTTCCGGACGGCTACTATTTTGTAATGGGCGATAACCGTGAGCATTCATCCGACAGCCGTAACTCCGGTGTTGGTCTTATAAAGAAGGATCAGATATACGGTAAGGCTATCGTAAGATACCAGCCTATCAAGGATTTCAAGCTGCTTGGAAATTCAGTAAATGAGTCTGCTAACTAAACTGAAAAAAAGTCCGCCTGAGCCTCTTGAATCAGTTCTCGGATTCGTTGAGATGCTCTTTTCAACACTGCTGACAGTGTGCCTTGTATTCACCTATTTTCTGCGTATCACAACGATACAGGGAGAGTCGATGATGAATACTCTCGCTCCGGACGATAAGGTCATCATAACCGATTTTTACAATAATGCACATCAGGGAGATGTGGTCGTTATGAGGATAAAAGAGTCCGTGACTTTTGATGATAACGGTGAGCTTGTACATGAAGCCGGACTTACAAGAACTCTTGTGAAAAGAGTCATCGCCTGCGAGGGACAAACTGTCGATATTGATTTTGAACACGGTGTTGTCTATGTTGACGGCGAAGAGTACCATGAGGACTACATAAGCGGTCTTACTCACCTTGATGAGGGAGCTTTTTCAGAAAAATATCCTGTAACTGTTCCGGAAGGCTATGTGTTCGTAATGGGCGATAACAGAAGAAATTCAAGAGACAGCCGCTCTGCTGATATAGGATTTGTGGCTGTTGATGACATAATTGGAAAAGTATTGTTCCGTATATCACCGACCGATAAAATAGGCCGTGTGAAGTGAAGAAACGGAGGAACCTTTGGAAAATAATGATATGAGGCAGATACAGTGGTTTCCGGGTCATATGGCAAAGACGAGAAGACTTATCGCAGCTAATCTCAAACTTGTGGACGCTGTGACCGAGATAGTCGATGCCAGAGCACCGCTGAGCAGCCGGAATCCTGAAATGGACCGTATGACAAGCGGTAAACCGAGACTTGTACTGCTGAACAAATGCGACCTTGCTGATGATAAGGCAACGCAGATGTGGATAAATTACTTCAGAAATAACGGTGCGGAAGCTATCGCAGTTGACTGCAAGTCCGGAAAGGGACTTAAAAATATGCTCCCCACTATAAAAAATAAAGTTCTGAAAGAACTTATGGAAAAACGTGAAAAGCACGGAATGACAGGTGCTCCTGTAAGACTGATGATAGTTGGTATACCGAATGTCGGCAAGTCCTCACTTATCAACAGACTTGCAGGCTCTAAGCGTGCTAAAGTTGAGGACAGACCCGGTGTTACCCGTACAAAGCAGTGGGTAAAGCTCGATAATAATACCGAGCTTCTCGATATGCCCGGAGTTCTCTGGCCTAAATTTGAAGATCAGGATGTCGCTGTACGCCTTGCATTCACAGGTGCTATAAGCGACGATATACTCGATATAGAAACTCTTGCTATGAAACTTCTGAAATTCATGGCTGAAAATTATCCTCAGTCTCTGAAAGAACGCTACAAGATAGATATTGACGAAGAAGATTCCGGACTTGTTCTGCTGGAAAAAGTGGGCAGAAAGCGTGGTATGATGATCTCAGGCGGCGAGATAAATACCGAAAGAGCTGCAATAACCGTTCTTGATGAATTCAGAAGCGGCAAGCTCGGCAGAATAACTCTCGAATTACCGCCTAAAAAGGAGCAGCCATGCCAAGAGTGATATTGCATAAGGAGCTTTTTGAATATGATTCTGAACTCCGCAGGGAATTCCCGATAATATGCGGTGTTGACGAAGCAGGCAGAGGTCCTCTTGCCGGTGATGTCTATGCTGCGGCAGTAGTGCTGAATGACGGAATACTCATTGACTACCTCAATGACAGCAAGAAAATATCTGAAAAGCGTCGTGAGGAGCTTTTTGACGTTATCAGAGACAGGGCTGATGCTTACTGCATTGCTACAGCTTCTGTTCAGGAGATCGACAGCATGAATATCCTCAATGCGACTATGCTTGCTATGAAAAGAGCTGTAGAGGGACTTGGCTTGAAGCCTGACCTTGCTCTGATCGACGGCAATAGGCTTCCGGAGCTCGGCTGCGAAGCAAGATACGTGATAAAGGGCGATGCGACATCAGCGTCCATTTCAGCCGCTTCAGTTCTTGCAAAGGTCGCTCGTGACCGCTATATGAGGGAACTTGCAGTGAAGTATCCGCAGTATGCTTTTGAACAGCATAAGGGCTATGGTACTAAGCTTCATTACGAAAAGTTGGCGGAACATGGTATATCCGATGTTCACCGCAGGACTTTCCTTAAAAAATTATATGACCAGAAGTGAAACAGGTAAGCTTGGTGAGGACAGCGTTTGCAGCTACCTTATCGAGCGTGGATATACGATCACAGCCCGCAATTATCGCATAAAGGGCGGTGAGATAGATATAATTGCCGAAAATGGCGATTATCTGGCGTTTGTGGAGGTCAAAGCACGTAAGCCGGACAGCCTTGTCAGCGGTTTTGAGGCTGTGAATAAACGCAAACGTGGACTTATTATTAAAACAGCTGCTGATTATTGCTGTAAGCATCCGAGTATGCTCCAGCCTCGGTTTGATGTCGCACAAGTCATCATCGACGGAGATAAGGTGCTCAGCATTGATTATATTTTTAATGCCTATGATACAACAGGCTACAATTTCATATTTTAAAGGGTGATAATATGTTCTATAACAGCACAAGAAACAGCAATGTGAAGGTAAGCAGTGCTGAGGCTATTACTCAGGGTATCTCTGTTGACGGCGGACTTTTCGTTCCCGAGAGCATACCACAGCTTTCACTTGAAGAGATAAAGGCAGTCGGTGACATGAAATATGCCGACAGAGCTGCGTTCGTTTTCTCCAAGTACCTTACAGACTTTACAGAGGCTGAAATACATTACTGTACAGATAATGCCTATTCTACAAAGAATTTTGAGACCGAGAGCATTGCTGAACTCGCTCATCTCTTTGACGGAACATATATGCTTGAACTCTGGCATGGACCAACTTGTGCCTTTAAAGATATGGCACTTCAGATACTCCCATATTTCCTTACAACTTCTGCCAAGAAGATAAATCTCGATAAGAAGATAGTTATCCTTGTTGCTACATCAGGCGATACAGGTAAGGCTGCTCTTGAGGGATTCAAGGACGTTGAGGGTACATCAATACTCGTATTCTATCCTGAGGACGGTGTAAGTCCGATGCAGAAGCGTCAGATGAAAACTCAGGAAGGCTCAAATGTCGGAGTGTGTGCTATAAAAGGAAACTTTGACGACTGCCAGAACGGTGTCAAGGCTATATTTACTGACGAGGATGTCAAGAAGCAGCTCAGCGACAATGGCATCGTGTTCTCATCAGCAAACTCCATCAACTGGGGACGTCTTGTGCCACAGGTAGTTTACTATATCTCAGCTTATGCTGAGCTTGTTAAAGATGAGCAGATAAATCTCGGCGACAAGATAAACATTGTCGTTCCAACAGGAAACTTCGGAAATATCCTCGCTGCTTACTATGCAAAGCACATGGGAGTTCCGGTAAATAAGCTCATCTGTGCATCAAATATCAACAATGTACTTACAGACTTCATCAATACTGGTGTGTATGACAGAAATCGTAAGTTCTTTGCAACAGTATCTCCTTCAATGGATATACTCATTTCCAGCAACCTTGAAAGACTTCTTTACCTCATGACAGACAGAAATGATGCTGTTATCCGTGAGTGGTTCGGCAAGCTTGCTTCAGAGGGCAAGTATGAAGTTTCAGCTGATGTAAAGGCTAAGCTTCAGGAGGAGTTCTGTGCAGGTTACTGCGATGACGAGCAGACTAAGGAGACTATCCACGGTATTTACGAGAAATATGGATATACCTGCGATACTCATACTGCCGTTGCAGTTAAGGTGTATAACGACTACAGAGAGGCTACAGGCGATACTACAAAGACTGTTATCGCTTCAACAGCAAGCCCTTATAAATTCAGTGCAGCAGTTCTTGAAGCACTTGAGGGCAAGGCTTCTGATATAGATGAGTACAGCAAGGTCGACAAGATTGCAGAGCTTTCAAAGCTCGATATTCCTGCTGCTCTTGCAGATCTCAAAAATAAGCCGGAACGTTTCAATGACGTTATAGATAAGGCGGATCAGAAGCAGTATGTTCTTAAAACCCTTGGAATATGATCCATGAGTTTATATGTATTAGGTGATCTTCATCTGTGTTTCAGTGACCCTTCAAAGACTATGAGCATCTTTGCAGGGTGGAAGGATTATCAGGAAAAAATAGAAAAGAACTGGCTTGAAATTATCAAGCCAGATGATACGATAGTACTTGCCGGAGATATTTCTTGGGGAATGTCTCTCCAGCAGGCACTTCCTGATTTTCAGTTTATACACAGACTTCCAGGTGAGAAGATTATATTAAAAGGAAATCACGATTACTGGTGGACCACCAAAAAGAAAATGGAGGACTTCCTTGCTGCGGAAGGGCTCGATTCAATAAAGATACTGCACAATAACCACTACCGCTATGAAAACTACGGTATCTGCGGAACCAGAGGCTGGGTGAATATGCCCGGCGAGACTCAGGATGAAAAAGTCCTGAAAAGGGAAGTGCAGCGTCTTGAAACGTCGATACAGTCCGCACTGAAAGAGGAGCTTGAACCTATTGTGTTCATGCATTATCCGCCTATTTTCGCAACAAATTTCAACTATGACATACTTCAGATACTTTACCGTTATAAAATAAAGCATTGCTATTATGGACATATCCATGGTAAGTCGGCTCACGAGCTTTGTGTGACAAATACCTATGACGACATTGATTTTCACCTTATTGCAGGTGATTATCTACAATTTGTCCCTGAAAAAGTTTTGTGAGTTGTGCAATATGCAGAAGTGTTGAAAATCAGTAGAAAAATTTTTTGAAATGTGGTATAATGTACCAAGTATGTTATATAATTAATGGAGGAAGCATTTATCATGAGTTTAAAATCATCAAACAAGACAGATGTGAATACTACTGAGTTAGTAATTTCTATTGGAGCAGAGGCATTTGAGAACGCTGTTGAGCAGGAATATCAGCGTCAGAAGAAGAACATCCAGATCAAGGGCTTCAGAAAGGGCAAGGTTTCAAGAAAGCTTGCTGAGAAGACTTTCGGTGAGGGTGCATTCTACGAGGGAGCTATCAATGCTCTCGTTGGACCAGAAGTTGATGCTGCTGTTCAGGAGACAGGTCTCGTTCTCGTTGACAGACCAAGCGTAGAAGTTACTTCTATCGATAAGAATGAAGGCGTTGAGATCAAGGCTGTTTGCGTTACTAAGCCAGAGATCGAGATCGCTGACTATAAGGGAATCAAGGCTGCTAAGGTAGTTAAGGAGATCACTGATGAGGACATCGACAAGCAGATCGAGATCATCAGAAAGAAGAACGCTCGTATAGTTTCCGTTGAGGACAGAGCTGCTCAGCTCGATGACGAAGTTATCATCGACTTTGAAGGTTTCTTCGGTGACGAAGCATTCGAGGGCGGCAAGGGCGAAGATCACCCACTCAAGCTCGGCAGCGGTGCATTCATCCCAGGTTTCGAGGACCAGATCGTTGGTCACAACATCGGCGATGAGTTCGATGTAGTCGTTACTTTCCCAGAGGATTACCAGATGGCTGATTACGCTGGCAAGGAAGCTACTTTCAAAACAAAGCTCAAGGCTATCAGCTACGAGGAGCTCCCGGAGATCAATGATGACCTCGTAAAGGATGCTACAGAGTTCGATACAGTTGACGAGTATAAGAAGGACATCCGTGAGAAGCTCGAAGAAGCTGCTGTTCAGCAGGCTGATTCCAGCTTTGAGAACGCTCTCATGAACGCTCTTATCGAGAAGGTTGACGCTCCTATCCCGAATTGTATGTTCGAGCACAGGATCGATGCTCTTATGCGTAATTTCGATCAGCAGCTCCGTTCACAGGGCATGGATATGAACCTTTACTTCCAGTACACAGGTATGGATGCTGAGTCATTCAGAGATACTTACAGAGACAGAGCTGAGAGCGAAGTTAAGCTCCGCCTTGCTCTTGAGAAGATCGCTGAGTATGAGGCTATCGAGCCATCAGAAGATGAGATCAATGCAGGTCTCGCTGACATCGCTGCTGCAAATAAGATCGATGTTGATACAGTTAAGAAGTTCATCCCACTCGATGACTACATTGCTGATCTCAAGGTTCAGAAGGCAGTAGAGCTTGTTAAGGAGAATGCTGTGGTTGACAACACTCTTGCTGAGAAAACTGAGGAAACAGCTGACGCTGAATAATCTTTTTCGACATAGAATAACATAATAACTATAGTTTGTCCCACAGCTTTTTGTGGGACAAGCGTTTTTAAAGAAAGGGCGATGGATTTATGAGCAGTTTAGTACCATATGTCGTTGAACAGACAAGCCGTGGAGAAAGATCATACGATATTTTTTCAAGACTTTTAAACGACAGAATCATTATGCTTTCGGATCAGGTAAATGATGCAACAGCAAGTCTCGTAGTTGCACAGCTTCTGTATCTTGAAAGTCAGGACACAGAAAAGGATATTTCACTTTATATAAACAGCCCCGGCGGTTCAGTAACAGCTGGTTTTGCTATTTATGATACAATGAATTATATCAAGTGCGACGTTTCTACTATATGCATAGGTATGGCTGCTTCTATGGGTGCATTCCTTCTTTCAGCCGGAGCTAAGGGCAAAAGATTTGCTCTTCCGAACAGTGAGATAATGATCCATCAGCCTCTTATCGGCGGCGGTCTTGGCGGTCAGCAGACTGACATCATGATCCATGCAAGAAATCTTGAAAGAACAAGAGACAGACTTGAGGCTATCCTCGCTGCAAATACCGGAAAGACTCTTGAACAGATCCATATCGACTGTGAGCGTGATAATTATATGATGGCTCAGGAAGCTATGGAGTACGGTCTTATCGATAAGGTAATCGAGAAAAGGTAGGTTATATAAATGAGTGAATCATTCAAATCATGCAGTTTCTGCGGTAAAGGTGAGAATCGTGTGCACAGTATGTTTTCGGCAGGCCCCGCTAATATATGCGACGAATGCGTGACATACTGTTACGAAATGCTGTATGGTTCAGGAGTTTCTAAGGCAAAGCGTAAGGCAGCCAAAAAAGACGGAGACACTCCTCTGTCTCAGATGAATCTGCTTAAACCGGTAGAGATAAAGGAATTCCTTGATGAATATGTTATAGGTCAGGATGATGCCAAGATCTCTCTGGCAGTTGCGGTCTATAACCACTATAAGCGTATTTTGAGTCAGGAAAATCAGGATGATGAAAATTCTGACGGCGTAGAGCTCCAGAAGAGCAATGTGCTTCTCCTCGGACCTACCGGTGTCGGAAAGACTTTCCTTGCACAGACACTCGCTAAGATACTTAATGTACCGTTTGCTATCGCAGATGCTACTACTATTACAGAAGCCGGATATGTCGGCGACGACGTTGAAAACGTTCTTTTAAGACTTATTCAGGCTGCCGACTTCGATATAAAGGCGGCAGAACGTGGTATCATATATATCGACGAGATAGATAAGATCGCACGTAAGTCTGAGAATACTTCCCTTACCCGTGATGTAAGCGGTGAGGGAGTTCAGCAGGCACTCCTCAAAATCATTGAGGGTACAGTATCAAATGTTCCTCCGCAGGGCGGCAGAAAGCACCCTAATCAGGAAGTTTTGCAGATCAATACAAAGAATATCCTCTTTATATGCGGCGGAGCTTTCGATGGACTCGAAAAACAGATCCAGAAGCGTATAGGTAAAGCTCCTATAGGTTTCGGCGGAGAAATAAAGACTCATCAGGAAGAAAAGGACAACATCTTCAAGAAGGTCGTTCCTAAAGACCTCGTAAAATTCGGTATGGTACCTGAATTTGTCGGAAGACTTCCGGTAATTTCAGTTCTTGAAGAGCTTGACGAGCACTCTCTCGTAAGGATTCTTACAGAGCCTAAAAATGCTCTTATCAAGCAGTATAAGAAGCTCTTCCACTATGACGATATTGAGCTTGATATTGAAGACGATGCTCTTATCGAGGTTGCAAAGAAGGCTATTGCACAGAAGACAGGTGCAAGAGGACTTCGTTCTATCCTTGAGGGCATTTTGATGAAGTCCATGTATTCACTGCCGTCTGATACAAGTATCGCTAAGGTAACTATTACCGCTGACTGCGTTGTGAATCAGACACAGCCGGTACTTATAAATAGAAGAAACAAAGTTGTTTCAATGGCTGAATAAAATTTCGGGCTCTGTACAGGTGTACAGAGCCCTTTTTTAGTAGATCAGCATCCACAGCCGCAGCCGTTGTTGTTGCAGTCGCAGCCATTATTGCCGCATCCGCCAAAGAGAAGAATGAAGAGAAGAATGAGAAGAATGATGCACCAGCAGTTGCCACCGTCAAAACAAGAATTACACATAGAAGAACACTCCTTAAAATGATGTATTTGAAGCTTTTTGTCTTTGCTTCATAGTACATAGTATGCTATGGCGAAAAAAGTGTTACAAAAAATTCCCTGTTTATTATTTTCGACTGTTATCGCATAGAAATAGTGGCATAATATAGTCATAAGAAGTGCAGGAGGATAACAGAATGATAAATACAGAGAAATACACAAGAAAAAGTATCAGAATAATCGAGAACGCCATAAAAACTGCCTCAGAAATGGGACATACCTACGTCGGGAGCGAGCATATACTGCTTTCAATTGTTGAGGACGGTTCAACAAAGGCTGCGGATATACTTGTTGAAAACGGTGCAGGATACGATGAGATCAAAGCAGGTATGATCGACCTTGTAGGGACTGGTTCGCCTACTTTGCTGAATCAGCGGTATCTGACGACTGCACTGAGACGTATACTTGAAATATCATGCCATATAGCTGCGACTGATAAAAAGAAGCAGTCTGCACCTGAACACATTCTTACCGCATTGATGAAGGAGTCCTCGTGCAGTGCCTACACCATTATAAAAAAAGTGAAGGCTGATATAAACGGTATATGCAATGGACTAAAAGACATAACATCATCAGATGTCGGTGACGAGCTGTATGAAGCAGCAAAACCGAAGCTCTCACATTTGCCAAATCTGTTCAGGTACGGCAGAAATATCACGGATATTTCAGTCGTGAAGAAAAATGACCCTCTCATCGGACGCAAAAATGAGATAGACCGTGTGATGCAGATCCTTGCTCGAAGGACTAAGAATAATCCTTGTCTGATAGGTGAGGCAGGTGTCGGAAAAACTGCAATAGTCGAGGGTGTAGCAGCATTATTTGTAAGAAATCTTGTTCCGGATTCGCTAAAGAACAGGTATATTTTTTCGCTTGATATAGCCGCATTGCTGTCCGGAGCTAAATACAGGGGGGATTTTGAAGAGAGAGTAAGGGCGTGTATGGATGAGGCAGTAAATTCGGGCAATATAATCCTATTTATAGATGAGATACACACTATAGTCGGTGCCGGAGCAGCTGAGGGTGCGATCGATGCTGCAAATATCATGAAGCCAAGACTTGCAAGGGGAGAGCTGCAAATAATCGGTGCAACTACTTTTGAGGAGTACCGCAAGAGCATCGAAAAGGATGCTGCACTTGAAAGAAGATTCCAGCCTGTCCACGTAACTGAGCCCGATAAAAAGAGCTGTGTAAAGATAATTTGCGGACTTAAAAAGAACTACGAGGACTTCCACAATGTAGAGATAAGTGACGAAGTCGCAGCACTTTCGGTCGATATGTCAGTCAGGTACATTGCCGAGCGTTATCTGCCGGATAAGGCGATAGATGTCCTTGATGAAGCCTGTGCGTGTGCTAAGCTGAGAAATTCGTCAGCATTATGCAGAAGAGATACCGATCTTATAGACATGAAGGCACGCAGGCTGAATGATCTTAACAAGGTCATTGGCAGCAAGGAAAAAACGGTTGTCACTGAGAGTGACATTATATCAGTAATATCACTGAAAACCGGTATACCTCTGAATAAGATAACTCCGGAGGATTCGGACAGGATAAGGCTGATGAAGCGTTATCTTTCAGAAAGAGTAATAGGACATGAATACGCAGTGGAAAAGGTGACTAATGCTATATGCAGGGCAAAGTCCGGACTTCGGGATGACCGCCGTCCTACAGCTTCATTTCTGTTTGCCGGACCTACAGGAGTAGGAAAAACCGAGCTTGCTAAGGCTCTTGCGGACGCAATGTTCAACACTAAAAATTCTCTCATTCGCATAGATATGTCGGAATATATGGAAAAGCATTCGGTGTCTAAGCTTATCGGAGCTCCTCCCGGATATACCGGATACGACGACAGCAGTAACAATTTATGTGAAAAGGTTCGCAGAAATCCATACTCACTCATACTTTTTGACGAGATAGAAAAGGCTGACAACGAGGTGCTGAACATCCTTTTGCAAATTCTTGACGAGGGTATGGTCACTGATTCATCAATGCGGCAGATAAGCTTCAGGAGCAGTATTATAATCATGACCACTAATATCGGTGCGGAAATAATCTCAGGCGGCGGAGCATTAGGTTTCTCCGAAAACAGGGTAAAAGCTGCGGAGGAGAGAGTATACGGTGCGGTGAGGGAGCATTTTACTCCGGAGTTTATCAACAGGATAGATGAAATAGTCGTGTTCAGGAAGCTTGAACGTGAGGATATAGTCGATATAAGCAGGATAGCACTCGAAGACCTGCGTAACAGGGCAAAAAGGCTTGGAATAGAGCTGAACTATTCAGACGAGGTCATAAATGCGGTGGCTGAATCAGCTGATACAGAGCGATATGGTGCAAGACCTATAAAGCGTAAGGTCACAGAGCTGCTTGAAGATAAGCTTGCCAAACAGATAGTATCAGGCGAGCTGAAAGCAGGTGACAGCGTTATAGCTGATATTGATGACAATGAGATCATTTTAACTAAAACAGTTAAAGTATAATAAATCGAGCCATAGTATTTTTGTACTATGGCTTTTTTGTTGACGCTGACTGTGATGATGTGGTATAATCTTTAATAAGATAAATCGGAATTTAGAGGGAGTAATGCACCATGACTACTTTAGGAGAAGATTTTGGATTAACGGAATATTCTGACGAATTTATTAAAAAAATAGTCGCTTATAGAATGAATATCTATAAGAACAGAGAATTGAGGGAATACTATTCCTATGATGAGATTGCCAAAAAGGAAAATTGTAATGCTGAAGATGTAAGAAAAATACTTACTGCAACAGGAATAATGTGGAATCATTAACAGACAAATTCTGATTTATAACATTACTTGCGTATGCGAAAGCAGACTGACCGTCCCGCAGAGAGTGACCGAGCTTGCGAGTGAGAGCGTGAGAAGGGTGCAGGGATGACATCCCTGCACTGCAAATAAAAAAAGAGAGCCAAAGCTCTCTTTAAGTGACCAGACCGATAAGCCGGGTTCTGTCGTGTGCGGTAATTTATCTACGCTTACCGTCGCCGATAAGCTGAAGCCGTCATTACTTTATATCCGCCGAGCCGACGTTTAGATATAAAGCACCAATAGACGTTGCATCGGATAGGGTTTACATAGCAGTACAGTCTCCTGCACTCTGGTGAGCTCTTACCTCGCCTTTCCACCATCACCCCACGAATGTGAGGCAGTATATCTCTGTTGCACTTGCCCTAAGGTCGCCCTCGGCTGCCGTTAACAGCTATCCTGCTCTATGATGCCCGGACTTTCCTCATGAACTAAAACGTTCCCGCTACCGCATAGTCTGCTCAATAATATTTTACCAGAATACAGCAATTTTGTCAAGAGCAAAACAGTCCGGAAAAAACATATCCGGACTGTTTCATAATTATTTATTGCTTACTCTGTGTTTCTTTTCGGGGTGAAGCTCGTAGTATAGTTTTTTATCCTTATACATACGCTCATCGGCGATATGCAGAGCTGAGCGGACGTTTTCAGCTTTATCATCGTATGCTGTGCCAATAGCAAATACAAGTCCGTTATATTTTTCAGAAGCTTTCCGCAGCAGATCAGCCTTGATATTGAGTTCATTCTCAGTTACTCCGGTAATGATCGCAACGAATTCATCTCCGCCTGCACGGAATATCTCGTGAAGCCGGAAAACGTCATTTAAAGCAGAGGCAGCGTCTTTCAGAAGTGTATCGCCGGCGATGTGACCGTCCGTATCGTTTACTACTTTCAGTCCATTCAGGTCAGCAAATATGACTCCGACAGACCCTTTATATTTTCCTTTGACCAGTTTGTCAACGTAATTGTTCATTTCATTACGGTTCATTACGCCTGTGAGCATATCTCTTGAACTGAGTATGTGCAGACGATCGAGCATATTATAGCTGTAAAGCTCGGAAGAGAGGATAAATGTAGTCAATTCGAGAGTTTCCTTTATAATGGAAGCTTTTTGGGAATTGAAGTTGAGTGCCCATATAAAGCCTAAAAGTTCGCCTTTGAATTCAAGTGGGAAAAGAACGATAGTTTTACCGCCAGCTTTATTGATAGAATCATACCATACAGGATTACGTTCTTTTATAACTTCCCAGTCGTGCTCGTTTTTAGCTATGATGCAGTTGCTTCCTGCGATAGTATCGAGCCACGAATAGGCTATATCATAGAATTTATCGTCAACGTAATTTGACATAGGGAGAAGATCTGTATTATCCGAAAAAGCTTCACAGAGGACTGAACATTTACGCTCTGCGGTATCGGTAAGCAGCATACAGCAATACTCAGAATCACAAAGGTCACGAATATCCTCGCATACTTCTTTGATCGTTTCTCTGAAATCGTCGGGACTCCGGAGCTTGATACAGGTTTCAAGAACAGCTGTAGCAATGTCCGCAGAAATAGTTGACATTCTTTTAGCATCAGGTCTGAAATTGATCTCCATGATGTACAGGCAATAGCATAGGTCATTATTATCAAGTGACAGCGGTATAAAAGACATATTGAACCACACATCGAATCTTGCCGGATGAGCATATGAATGAACACATTTTTTCTGTACGGCAGCCTGATAGCATGAGTCTTCAAAATTAAGATCTCGTGTGAGATAGTTGGTATATTCACTGTTTGGGATGAATTTCTTCGTAAGCATTTCAACATTGCTGAACGGTTTCTCGATCGAGTCTATATATTGTCGGTTGCCGGTAACGATACATACTTTTCCGTAGCTTTCATCTCCGACTTTTTCAACTGATACAACGCAAGCCATAGCACTGATGCCGTCTACTATCGTTTGAAGATCCATGTTTCAATCCCCCCGTCATATGTGTTTAAAACCAATTTAATTGAAATAATTTCTAATGAATGTCCTGCATTTATTATATCATAACGTTGATATAATTTCAATAGATAATTATTGAATTGTGTATAAAAATTTATATAATAGAACTTAAAAAGGTCACAGAACAATATATCCTGTGACCTTTAAAATTTACTTCATATCCGCTATCTTTTCAACAGCTTCATTGAGCCAATCGCCCTCAAAAAGCTCTATAGTACCCTGATCGCACATCTTTGCGAGCTGAGTATCAACAGGGAGCTTAGCAAGTACAGGGATATTGTACTGTGCAGCGATCTCGTCAATATGACTTTCACCGTAAATACTGTGACGTTTGCCGCAGTCAGGACATTCATAATAGCTCATATTCTCAATGATACCGAGGATCGGAATATTCATAAGCTGAGCCATTTTTACAGCTTTTTCAACTATCATAGAAACAAGTTCCTGCGGTGAAGTTACGATAACTATACCGTCTACAGGAAGTGACTGGAATACAGTAAGCGGAACATCGCCTGTTCCCGGAGGCATATCAACAAAGAGATAATCAATATCTTTCCAGATAACATCGGTCCAGAACTGTTTAACAACACCTGCTATAACAGGACCTCTCCATACAACAGGATCACTTTCGTTTTCGAGAAGAAGATTAATGGACATTATATCCAGTCCCATTTTGGACTTAGCAGGGATTATACCGAATTCGCAGGCTTCTGCCTTTTCGTGTATTCCGAAAGCTTTAGGAACAGAAGGACCGGTAATATCAGCGTCCATGACTCCGACATTCTTGCCGAGTCTCTGCATAGAAACAGAGAGAAGGGAAGAGACCATGGTCTTACCAACTCCGCCCTTACCGCTGACAACACCGATGACCTTACCGATATTACTCATCTGATTAGGCTTTTCGATAAAGCTCTGAGGTTCAGTTCTGCTTGAACAATCGCTGCCGCAAGTAGAGCAGTCGTGTGTGCATTCACTCATTAATAACACTCCTTAAATGTAATTCTCTTTATATTATACCTCAAATAGAGGATTTAGTCAAGCTCAGCGGAATTTTGTCCGATAGGGTAGAGCTTATTCATTATTTCCTTGTGTTCGGATGTATAATAAGGCGGGACATCACAGGTAAGTTTAGTGATTATCTTATCGGATGTATCCATAGCCTCTTTAGCCTCATCTATCTTGCCAAGCTCATAAAGGTACCTTGCTTTATCCAAATACAGGGAAGAGTGCTGATAAAAGTTGATATTCAGGTTAGGTGACTGAGCTTTGCCGCCGAGGTCTTTTTCTACAAAATATATCCATACTTCCAGTTGCTCCAGAGCACCTTCAAGGTCACCTGAAACATACCTGTCATATATGACTAAGGAGATATAAGCGATCATACTCTGATAGTTTTTGCTTGAAATTTCATATATATCGGGATTTTCGTCAAGCAGCTTGTAGAAGTCGGTGGTGCTGCCGAAATGAATAACAAAATTGAATCTCATGTAAAGCATATCCGTGAGAATATTCTCTTTGGGATTGAACATTTTTTCAGCTTCGGCAAGGTCATTGTACGTCATCTGAGCGTCGTTTCTTAAAATAAAGGTGTAAAAGCGTGACAGCAGCAGTGAGAATCTGTTGAAGTGTTTTCGTTCAGTAGTCATACACATATTGATTTGAGAAAGAAATGCATCAGAGCATATCTCTCTTGACTTAATGCCGTGCAAATGTGCATATTTATTTATAAATCTGCCTATTTTCAGAGCATTTTTAATGCCATAGTCTTTTTCAGACGCTACAAAAGCAGCTATGTACGGCATTGAACTCATGAGAAGAAAATCAATTATCAATATTAAGAAGAAAGTCGGAAAAAATGGAATATCGATTGCAAAAACAGCTATGATAGAGATGATAGTTAGGAAAAGAGTTGAATAAAATATTGCTTTGACAAATTTTGATACCTTTACCGCTTTTTGCTCTTTTTCATCGTACAGCTTTTGTACTGTTTCTTTAGACACAATATTCATACGGTCACCTCAGGCTTATCTGTACTTGTAAACAGTTGCAGCTTCAAAGCCGTCGAGCAGAGTAGTCATCTTGCCGAATGCCATACCGGTACCCTTAGCTACGCAGTTTATCGAGTCTTTAGCGATATTGCAGTTGATACCAAGGGTTCTCTTTATGAGCTGAGGAAGTCCGCCGAGCAGAGCTCCACCTCCGGTCATTAAAAGACCATTGTCGTAAATATCACCTACAAGCTCAGGCGGAGCATCTTCAAGGACTTTTCTTATAGCTTCCATTATAGCGAATGTATCGTCCTCTATAGCCTCGAAGAGTTCGGTTTCGCTGAGAAGCACCTGTGCAGGAAGTCCTTTCAGCAGGCTTCTTCCTTTAACGATATATGTTATCTCGTCGTTAGGGTCATAGAGATTGCAGAGCTCCATTTTTGCATTTTCAGCAGTACGTTCGCCGATAAGGAGCTTGTACTTATTCTGCATATACTTTATGATAGAACGGTCGATAGAGTTTCCGGCAGTCTTTATAGTATGAGAAGTTACAACACCGTTCATTGAGACTATAGCAACGTCGGTAGTACCGCCGCCGATATCAACAATAAGGTGTCCCTTAGCTTTAGTGATGTTTACACCTGCACCTATCATAGCAGCGATAGGCTCCTGTATGAGGTAGACCTGTCTTGAACCGGCACTCTTTGCAGCGTCAACTACAGCACGGCTTTCGATGTCTGTTATGAATGAAGGTACGCATATGATTATACGTGGCTTTATAAGCTGATGACCTGTTATTTTTAGTATGAACTCACGTATCATACTATGAGCGAGGTCGTCATCGGAAATAACTCCCGAGCTTATCGGACGGGCTACGGCTATATAATCCGGATTGCGTCCTATCATTTCGTAGGCTTCTTTACCTACAGCAAGGACTCTTTCAGTTCTTGTATTATATGCGATAACAGAAGGCTCGCTAAGTACGACTCCTTTGTTTCCCATAGTCATAACGATATTAGAGGTACCTAAATCGATACCGATGTCTGTATTAGCCATTTTATTATCCTTCCTTTATAATTGTTCTTGTTGCTTTCCCGAGCTGATAGTTTCCAGCACTTCAAGAATAGACTCGCCGCTGTTTTCGCATTCGCTCATATCAAAAGGCAGTTCTTCGCTGTCGGATGAATCAGTATTTTCAGAGTTGTCTATCATTTCTTTCAGGCAGGTATATCTTTTGGAGCCTCGGTTGTTGTCCACCATTTTATATATTTCGTCTTCTTTGCCTATGATGATG
The DNA here is from genome assembly GCA_017441505.1 of Ruminococcus sp. Lineage (GTDB taxonomy): Bacteria > Bacillota > Clostridia > Oscillospirales > Ruminococcaceae > Ruminococcus. The sequence continues at coordinate 110,731 of JAFRXL010000030.1, read as the reverse complement.
AGCATTTGTTTAGCTCTCGTAACGGCAGTATACAGCAGACTTCTGTATGCGAGTTTATTGAATCCGCCCATAAGCGGCATAATGACGTAATCGAATTCACATCCCTGACTTTTATGTACTGTAACTGCATAAGCAAGTTCAAGCTGAGTAAGCTGATCGAAGGTGTAAGCAGAAACACGTCCGTCAAAATCAACAGTTGCTATTCTGTCGAGGTTATTCACGGAAAGAATACGACCTATATCACCGTTGAAAACGCCGGTACCCTGTTCGTCATTTTTACGCCAGATAATATCGTAATTATTTTTGGTCTGCATGACCTTGTCGCCCTCACGGAAGATATAGAGGTAACCTTTGTGCTCGCTTTTATTTTTTGCCGGAGGATTCAGCTTCTCCTGAAGCAGTCTGTTAAGCTCGACCGTACCCAATGCACCTTTTTTGGAGGGGCAGAGTATCTGTATATCATTTACAGGGTCGATCTTATAGGCATTTGGCAGGCGTGTGACTGCAAGATCAGACACAAGACCGGCAACAATATATGGGTCGCTTCTTTTGAAGAAAAAGAAGTCGCTGTCTTTTCTGGAGAGGTCGGGGTATTCACCTGAAACAATGAGGTGAGCGTTGGTAACGATGCAGCTTTTCTGAGCCTGACGGAATATCTCTTTAAGAGCGATAACGGGTATTTTTCCGCAGGATATAAGGTCAGCGAGCAGATTTCCTGCACCTACTGAGGGAAGCTGGTCGCTGTCGCCGACCATTATGAGTTTGCATCCAAGTCTTACGGCACGCAGTAATTTCTCAAAGAGTATCACATCGACCATTGACATCTCATCTATAACGAGCACATCGCAGTCCAGAGGATTATTTTCGTTATGGGCGAATGTAAGCTTACCGCCGCTGTCGTAGACTACTTCAAGAAGGCGGTGAATAGTTTTAGCCTCATTGCCTGTGAGGTCAGACATTCGCTTAGCGGCTCTTCCTGTAGGAGCAGCGAGCATCACACGGCTGCCTTTTTTCTCAAAAATGGAGATTATCGCATTAAGGGTAGTGGTCTTACCGGTACCCGGACCTCCGGTGAGTATCATCAGTCCTCGTGAGACCGCCATAGTTATAGCTTTTTTCTGAAGTGATTCATATTTTATATTATGCTCTTCTTCCTCGATAGAGATGAGAGTGTCATAATTGAAATCTTCCGGAGAAGTAAATGCACGGAGTATATTTATTCTGTCGGCAATAAAGCTCTCGGCGTAGAAATAGTCTGGCAGATAAACGTATTCACGATTTTTCTTCCAGTATTCAAACAGCTCGTCATCATCGAGAGCTTCGTTGTAGGCAGAATAGAAGTCCGATTCGGAAATATCAAGGAATTTCTGAGCTTTTTCGCATAGGATAGAAAGCGGAAGACAGCTGTGTCCTGCGGATGCATTTGCTTTGAGGATGTACTGAGTTCCGGCAATTATCCTTTTTTCGGAATTCTTTTCAAAATGCATATCGACTGCGATAGAATCAGCCTTTTCAAAATCAAGTTCAATATTTTCTCCGCACAGGATGTATGGATTGTTTTTGAGCAGCTCCATAGAATCCGTGCCAAATTTTTTGTATGTATTCATTGCATAGTACGACCTGATGTCGTACTGAGACAGGAAAGACATTATGCATCTGAGTGAGAAAAGCTTCTGAGCTTCAACAGCTATCTCCTCACATTTGGCTTTGGATATGCCTTTTATCTCGCACAGTCTGAAAGGTTCGTTCTCCATAATGTCGAGAGTTTTTTCACCGAAAACTGAGATTATCTTTTTGGCAAGACCGGGTCCGATACCCTTTATCGCACCGGAAGCAAGATATTTTTCGATATTTGCAACTGTGTCGGGAAGCTTCCTTTCACAGTAGACAGACCTGAACTGAGTGCCGAATCTCTGGTGGGTAGTATAGTTGCCCTCAAGGATAAGACCTTCGCCCTCCTCGACATCACCAAGCTCGCCAACGGCAGTAATAAGCTCTCCGCCTGCATCAAGGTCAACAACGGCATAGCCGTTATCAGTATTCTTGAACAGAACGTTCTCAACAGTACCTTCTATGTGAAGCAGTTTGTCTTCCAATATCCTCACCTCCTGAGCGATGACCGCATAAATACACATCTTATATTATACTATGTTTTTATCTGAATTGCAAATATTTCAGACAATTTTTTTGGCATTTCTTCAATGGAAATAAATTCTGCGTAATTAAAATTATCGCAGAACTTATTGCAGAATTTTATGTACTGCTCTCCGGCGTCGATATTTACGAGCAAAACACGGTCTATGGTGTCGGATGAACTGCCGAAAAAGCGGGAGAGATCGTCCAGCTTCTGTAGTATATCGGGGTCTTTAGCGGATATTGGTATGACTGCCGTTACGATAGGGTGGACTGGTCTGATTTTTGAACAGCAGAATATGCAGAATAGCTCGATACCGGTTATGGTCAGCATTATTGCTGAAGTGATGATAATATCTTTATCCATTTCGTTTACCTCCTGATATATAATATTCATAGGTGAAAACAATGTGAATAAAATCGGCGGACTAAAATCTCTGCCGTAATAAAACAAGAAGTCTGAAAACAGCTAAAAACTGCTTTCAGACTTCTTGTTACTTACTATAGTCCTTGAAACTTATATTGAGGTCAACTTCACCGTTGATGCCGGGCACTGTTCCGGTGGATGAATACTGCCACATCTGATAATTATAGTAATATGTAGGTTTTTTGCCATATTCCGCAAGCCAGAAATCATATTCTTTAAGCCGTGGAAGGTCGAGCTTGAACATCGCTGTGCTCTTGTTCTGGTATATCATAGGCTTGTACCCAGCTGATTTTACCCTTTCACAAAAAGCTATACAGCTGTCTGCAAGATCTTCAACAGTTATCTTGTCTGTACGTGCATTATCACCGTAAATAAGCTCCCAGTCGTATACAACAGGATATGTTATATTGTAACCCGATATAGCGTCGATCACCTTATCGGCTTCTTCGATAGCTTCTTTTTCATTAAGTGCCTGTGAGAAGAAATAAACTCCGACCTTTAAACCGGCTTCGTCTGCCGCTTTGAGGTTCTTCCGGAAATTTTCATCAAGAGTTATATCTCCGCCGCCGTATGTTCTGTAGCCTATTCTTATCATAGCAAAATCTATGCCGGACTCTTTGACTTTTTTCCAATCTATCTCACCCTGATAGTCTGATACGTCAACACCTGCGATAGATGTTACTTTTCCGCCCTCACGGTAAAATGAATAGCCGTTTCTGGTCACAATTGACTCCATATCGAGCTTGCAAGCCGGAACGTCCGAGAATACAGGCCAGAATATTTCGCCGTATGTACTGTCGTTCATAAGTATCTTTTTTCCGTCAAGCTGATATATACTCTCTTCTTTTTCTATTACCGCACGAGTTCTTACCTGCGGATCATCGGAAACATCTGTACTTGCAGTTACCGCTTCGGGATCTTTACCGAATCTGTCCTTCAGAAAGACCTGCCACGCAAGTTCTCCGGAAAGAGCCATGATTATCAGTGCCTCGACCACTGCAAGTCCCTTAAATTTATTCTTAGCCATTTTTACCTCCGCTGATCGTCATTCAGCCGCTCTGTTTTCAAACGGTCTGTTGAATGAACCGATCTCTACTAAGTTACCCTCCGGATCAGCGATATAGCAGGTTCTCTGTCCCCAAGGCTCTGTAGTAGGCGGCATCACAGAAACTGCACCTTCCTGCAATACTCTCTCATATTCCTTGTCGACTTCTTCAAAAGTGTCGACATATAATGCTATCTCAAAATGTCCGTTTATCTGCTTTGTATATTCAAATTTATTTGATGTCATTTTTTCAAGGTCATTTCGTCCGTAAAGGAGGAACAATGTACCGTCCTTAACAAGATAGACGTTGTTGGTATCCTCAGCTTCTTTTATCTCGAATCCAAGCACGTCCCTGTAAAATCTTATCATTTTTCCCATATCCTTTACCATTAATCCAAAGCCGTCTAATCTCATATTCATCATCTCCTTTTTTTGCATTAAGCACCTTATTATAATAACATATTTTATCATCCATGTAAACACATACTCCATAAAATTTGCATTTAATTTACATAATCACTTCAAAACACCTGTTTTTTCCGCCGTGTCATATGCACATTTTTCTATTGACAATCACATATACATATGATATAATTAGTTGGAAGGAAAGTTTATGATCGTATCAGGATCTATTGAAATAACGCTAACTATATTGTAATTAATTTCGTAAATCATAGACGGTTATCTCCCAGGAAACAAAAGTTTTCGGGGAGTTTTTGTTTTGTCAGAATAAAAAGACAAACTTTAAATGAACAGGAGTAATTTTATGGCAAATAATGCAAAAGACCTGACGCAGGGACCTCTTCTGAAAAACATAATCTTCTATACAATACCGATAATTCTGACCGGCATTTTACAGCTCTTATTCAATACAGCTGACCTTGTTGTTGTCGGAAGATATTGCGGAAGCGTTTCCGTGGCAGCTGTCGGAGCTACGGGAGCTATCATCAATCTCATAATCAATCTTTTTATCGGACTGTCTGTCGGTGCCGGAGTTACCGTCGCTCACGGACTTGGTGCAGGAAAGAGTGAGGATGTACGCAGGACTGTACATACTGCAATACCGGCTGCACTTGTCAGCGGAGCTATCCTGACCGTTGTCGGTGTGTTTGGTGCAAGGACCTTTTTATCGCTCATGGGAACTCCGGACGATGTAATAGGTCTTTCAACTAAATACATGAGAATATATTTCGGAGGTATAACTGCAAGTATGCTGTACAATTTCGGTGCAGCTATACTCCGTGCTGCCGGAGATACCAAAAGTCCGCTTTATTTTCTTACATCAGCCGGAATTATCAATGTTATACTCAACCTTATCTTCGTTATCGTATTTAAAATGAATGTAGCCGGAGTTGCTCTTGCAACAACCATCTCACAGGTAGTATCAGCATTTCTTGTTATGCGTGCTCTTATACTCAGGGACGATGCCTGCAAGTTAGAGCTTCGCAAAATGCGTATTTACAGCCGTCAGCTGAAAAGAATATTCCAGATAGGTTTCCCTGCCGGAGTTCAGGGGTCGTTATTCGCAATATCCAATGTAATAATACAGTCATCCGTAAACTCATTTGGCTCTGTTGTAATGTCCGGAAACGCAGCTGCCGGAAGTATCGAGGGCTTTGTATATATGTCCATGAATGCATACAGTCAGACTTCTATCAATTTTACAGGTCAGAATTACGGTGCAGGAAAGCTTGACAGAATAAAGAAAACAATGGTCATATGCCTTTCATCCGTTTTTATTACCGGAGCTGTACTCGGCGGAATAGCAAGACTTGCAGGTCATCCGCTTTTGTCGATATATATCCCGGGTGACGATGAGGCTGTAGCTGTAGGCATTACAAGACTTACCTATATCTGTGTGCCATATTTCCTTTGCGGACTTATGGATGTTACTACCGGTCTGATACGAGGTCTCGGCTATTCAGTACTGCCTATGATAATCACTATCGCAGGTGTCTGCGGACTAAGAATAATGTGGATTTATACAGTGTTCAAGATGCCTGAATATCATACGCTGAAGTGTCTGTATCTTTCTTACGCTATATCGTGGTCGACTACATTTCTTATCGAGCTTGCAGTGTTCCTTGTACTGCTGAAAAAGATACGGCAAAAACCGCATATAGTAAAATAATATGTATCTTATGTTATTGTAAAAGTCCGGCAGCGTTTAGGCTGCTCCCCTTAGCGGAAAATATGGTTACCGAGCCTGAAATTACAGTCTCGTAAATATAACCTGCGGTCCGCCAGAGGGGGCTCCCCCTTGCTTGCCGGACTTTTTATCATATTATAGTCTGAATTTAAAAGGCAGTTGAATGGCTATAGGATAAATCTATAGCAAGCCATACAAAATAAGGATTGGACAAACCTACTAAGTCGATGTATAATATAAACATACCAAACGAAAACTGCTGAAAGGAGCGGTGAGATAATGATAAAAAATACGCTTGATAAGCTCCGCTCTGTTGTGAACGGAACTGATCGAATGTGTAAATTTCAGCGATGTTGAAAGAATATAAAGTTCGTGAATATAGATCAATATATATTTGTTTATCAGGAGGAAATTATAATGGCTAATAATAAATTACATTTTGAGACACTTCAGCTCCACGTTGGACAGGAACAGGCTGACCCTGCTACAGATGCAAGAGCAGTACCGATATATGCTACAACTTCATATGTTTTCCACGATTCTCAGCACGCTGCTGACCGCTTCGGATTAAAGGATGCAGGCAACATCTACGGAAGACTTACAAACTCAACTCAGGACGTATTCGAGAAGCGTATTGCTGCACTTGAAGGCGGAGTTGCTGCACTCGCTACAGCATCCGGAGCTGCTGCTATAACATATACTATTCAGGCACTCGCTAAAGCTGGTGAGAACATCGTAGCATCAAAGACTATCTACGGCGGCACTTACAATCTTCTCGCACATACACTCCCACTCTACGGCATAAACACAAAGTTTGTCGACCCTGACGTTGAGGGCGGTTTTGAAGCTGCTATTGATGAGAATACAAAGGCTCTTTATATCGAGACTTTAGGTAACCCGAATTCAAATGCTATCGATATTGAAAAGATAGCAAAGATAGCTCACGCACACAATATTCCGCTCGTAGTTGACAATACTTTTGCAACTCCATATCTTGTACGTCCGATAGAGTACGGTGCTGACATTGTTGTACACTCAGCAACCAAGTTTATAGGCGGTCACGGAACAGCAATAGGCGGCGTTATCGTAGACAGCGGCAACTATGACTGGGCTAAGTCCGGAAAATATCCATGGGTATCAGAGCCAAACCCAAGCTACCACGGTGTAAGCTTCTCCGCAGCAGTTGGTCCGGCAGCATTTGTAACATATATCAGAGCAATACTTCTCCGTGATACAGGTGCAACTCTTTCGCCATTCCACGCATTCATCTTCTTACAGGGACTTGAAACACTTTCACTTCGTGTAGAGCGTCATACAGAAAATGCTAAGAAGATAGTTGAATATCTTGCAAATCATCCACAGGTAGAAGCTGTTCATCATCCTTCACTCAGCTCAGAATCAAGTCATGAAGTATACAAGAAGTACTTCCCTAATGGCGGCGGCAGTATCTTCACTTTCGATGTAAAGGGTACTGAGGACGATGCTAAGAAGTTCATTGATAACCTTGATATATTCTCACTTCTTGCAAACGTAGCAGATGTTAAGTCACTTGTTATTCATCCGGCTTCAACAACTCATTCTCAGCTCACAGAGGCAGAGCTTGCAGAGCAGGGTATCAAGCCAACAACTATCCGTCTCTCAATAGGTACAGAGCACATTGATGACCTTATTGCAGCACTCGATAAGGCATTTCAGGCAATAAAGTAAGCCAAAAGATGTTCATTACATTGTATATACTCCAATAAATATAAAAATCAGCTTCTTCCGAAACGGAGAAGCTGATTTTGTTTATATATTCAGTTATTAAATCACTCTATGACCTCAGGTGCAGCAGTGAATGAGCACTTTGTGCATGAGATATTGTCGAGGTAGAGTACTTCAAATATTCCGTCACCAACACTGTACATACTTCTTATCTGAGGATTAGCTTCAAGCATAGCTGCACGAGCTTCATCGTTGTCGTCACGTACTACATCAGCAACAAGTCTGATCCAAGTTCCGTCCTGAGCCATTCCGCTTATCTCAGTTCTTGGATGTGCGAGCATCTCAGCATAGCATTTTTTAGTATTGTTTGTGCATATGTAGGTCTTGCCGTTGAACTCAGCAACTGCACCAAAAGGTCTTACGTGGGGATCACCGTTAGCATCTGTAGTAGCGATATAGAAAACGCCGACAGTCTTTAATACTTCTGTTATTCTGTTCATAGCAGAACACCTCCGTGAAAGATAGATTTTGGCAACACGATACAGCGTGTCCAATATCAATTATACAATAAATTCTGCATAAAATCAATATAAAACGGAAAATTCCGACAGTTTTACATATTTACTTTTCTACGATAAATTCTGACGGATGTTCAGATATATACCTGTCGAGTATCTCAGCCGCAGTTTTTACGAATCTCACACATGGACGTGCCTTGTAATACTGTTCGGTTCTTTTTTCAGGAACAGGGGACTTGTTTACTTTAAGTCCTTTCAGGAGGTCGAGGCATATGATAGTTTCGTGCTCCTCCTTGAACTGTGATGCGAGGTACTGTATTCTTTTGTAGTGTTCAGCTTTTTTTTCATCATCAGAAACACTTCCTGTGCCATAGAGTATGCCTGCGACCATGAACATTGCAGAGCAGGTGCCGCATACCTCACGCATACGTCCCATACCGCCGCCGAAAGATGATGACATACGAAGTGCAAGTTCAGTATCAAGACCTGTAACGTCGGAGAACGCTAAGAAGACTGCCTGTGCACAGTTATAACCTTCTGTAAAGAGCTGACAGGCTTTTTCAGCATGATCGAATTTCATTAAAATAACTCCTTTACCAAAATATATCTATATTATATAACAGTAAACAATAAAAATCAATCCTGAATTTAGTTAGCGTGTGCTAACTAAATATTGCTAAAGTTTTGTCATTTATCTTGATTCAAAAAGAAAAATGTTGTATAATATTAAGGTATGCAAGGACAGTGATCCGGCTGCCAAAAACCGAAAGGAGTATTTATAATGATTTATTCGCACGAAGTTGAAACAATGTGCCCTATCGCACAGGGCGTTGCTCACGGCGCTGCTCCGATCCCGGAGGAAGCAAAATGGGTTAAGGCTAAAGAAATAAAGGATATTTCCGGATTTACACATGGTATCGGCTGGTGTGCTCCACAGCAGGGTACTTGTAAGCTCACACTCAATGTTAAGGAAGGCGTTATTCAGGAGGCTCTCGTTGAGACTGTTGGATGTTCAGGTATGACACACTCCGCTGCTATGGCTGCTGAGATCCTTCCTGGAAGAACTATTCTTGAGGCTCTTAATACAGACCTCGTTTGTGATGCTATCAATACAGCTATGAGAGAGCTCTTCCTCCAGATCGTTTACGGACGTTCACAGTCTGCATTCTCTGAGGACGGACTCGTTGTTGGTGCTGGTCTTGAGGACCTCGGTAAGGGTCTCCGTTCACAGGTTGGTACTACATACGGTACTCTCGCTAAGGGACCACGTTACCTCGAACTCACAGACGGTTATATCACAGGTTTAGCTCTCAATGAAGATAACGAGATCATTGGTTACAAGTTCGTAAACTTTGGTAAGATGATGGACTTCATCAAGGCTGGCGACGATGCAAACACAGCTTTCGAGAAGGCTCAGGGTCAGTACGGCAGAGTTGCTGACGCTGCTAAGATCGTTGATCCAAGAAAAGAATAAGGAGGACTTGTAAAATGGCTTTATTTGAATCATATGAAAGACGTGAAAAGCAGATCCTTGCTGTTATAAAGGAATACGGCATCAACTCTATCGAAGAGTGTGCTGACGTATGTAAGGCTAAGGGTCTTGATATATACAAGCTTGTAGAAGGCATCCAGCCTATCTGCTTCGAGAACGCTAAGTGGGCTTACACTGTAGGCTGTGCTATCGCTATCAAGAAGGGCTGCACAAAGGCTGCTGACGCTGCTGCTGCTATCGGTGAAGGTCTCCAGGCATTCTGCATCCCTGGTTCTGTTGCTGACCAGCGTAAGGTTGGTCTTGGCCACGGTAACCTCGGCAAGATGCTCCTTGAAGAAGATACAGAGTGTTTCGCATTCCTCGCAGGTCACGAGTCATTCGCTGCTGCTGAAGGTGCTATCGGTATCGCTGAGAAGGCAAACAAGGTTCGTCAGAAGCCACTCCGTGTTATCCTCAACGGTCTCGGAAAGGATGCTGCTCAGATCATCGCTCGTATCAACGGATTCACATATGTTGAGACAGAGATGGACTACGCAACAGGCGAAGTTAAGGAAGTATTCCGCAAGGCATACTCCAATGGTCTCCGTGCTAAGGTCAACTGCTACGGTGCTAACGACGTAAGAGAAGGCGTTGCTATCATGTGGAAGGAAAATGTTGACGTTTCTATCACAGGTAACTCTACAAACCCAACTCGTTTCCAGCACCCAGTTGCAGGTACTTACAAGAAGGAGCGTACAGACGCTAGTAAGAAGTACTTCTCAGTTGCTTCAGGCGGCGGTACAGGACGTACACTCCACCCAGATAATATGGCTGCTGGCCCTGCTTCATACGGTATGACTGATACAATGGGACGTATGCATTCTGATGCTCAGTTTGCTGGTTCTTCTTCAGTTCCTGCTCACGTTGAGATGATGGGTCTTATCGGTATGGGTAACAACCCGATGGTTGGTGCTACAGTTGCTTGTGCAGTTGCAGTAGAAGAGGCTATGAAGTAATATATCATACGCTGATACTTATAGAGCAGTTCAGAAATGGACTGCTCTTTGTTTGCACGCAGATATTTTGTTATTGTATGTTTACAAGAATTGATTTTTGATGCTGAAAAGTGTATAATTATTATATGAATTATGATGCTTTTCAGCGTCAGAATTAAAAAGTGTTTATCAGTATTGATCCTATAGCGGATATATGTTAAAATTATTATCAGATACAAAAATAATTAAGATTATTTTAAGGTTCGGGTAATATAATGTTCAATCATATTTAATAAAACACTGTATTTGATACAGAATGGGGATTTTGCAAAAATTAGGCGAGTTTTGCAAGCTTACTTTTTGTTTTCGTAAATATGATAGAATGGAAAACATACATATATAACAAAACAAGGCTGCTGATAAATATATAGCAGCCTTGTTTTGCTGTATATGCAGCAATAATATAAGCAGATGGAAAAGAGGTGCATATAATGCTTGAACTGAAAAATATAGAGTTCAGTGCAGTTGATGATGGAAATAATATTGGTATTATAAAAAATATCAGCCTTGAATTGGGGGATAATAAATTTATTGCCATAACAGGACCTAATGGCGGAGGTAAATCAAGCCTTGCCAAGATCATTGCAGGTATATATAAAAATACAGGCGGTCAGATAATATTCGACGGTGTTGATATTACTGAAAAGTCGATAACAGACAGAGCTCGTATGGGAATAGGATTTGCATTTCAGCAGCCTGTCCGCTTCAAGGGCATGACAGTTATTGATCTTCTCAGGATCGCAGCAGGCAAGAATCTGAGCGTTTCTGAGGCTTGTGAGTATCTTTCAGAAGTCGGACTTTGTGCAAAAGACTATATCGACCGTGAAGTTAATGCTTCACTCTCCGGCGGTGAGCTCAAAAGAATCGAGATCGCTACCATTCTTGCCCGTGATGTCAAGCTCGCAATATTCGACGAGCCGGAAGCAGGCATCGACCTCTGGAGCTTCAACAACCTTATCCGTATCTTCGAGAAAATGCGTGATTCCGATAAAAACAGAACTATTATCGTAATATCTCATCAGGAGCGTATCCTTAATATTGCAGATGAGATAGTTGTTATCGCAGACGGAAATGTTGTAAAGCATGAAGAGGGTGCGAAGATACTGCCGGAGCTCATGGGCGGAGATTATATGAAAAATATCTGCAAGAAGCTTGACTAAGGAGGTGTATTATGGCTGATCTTGATGCAGTACAGAAAAGATTATTGGCAGAGGTCGCTGACCTTCATGATATACCTGAGGGAGCTTATAACCTTCGTGCCAATGGACAGTCTGTAGGAAGAAGTACTACAGCAAATATAGATATTCAGACTAAAACTGAAAAAAGCGGTATAGATATTCGAGTAAAATCGGGTACAAAAAATGAAAGCATCCATATTCCGGTAGTCCTCAGCGAAAGCGGACTTAAAGAAACTGTTTACAACGATTTCTTTATCGGTGAGGACTGTGATGTTCTTATCGTTGCTGGATGCGGTATAGACAACTGCGGCTCTCAGGATTCTCAGCATGACGGTATCCACCGTTTCTATGTAGGCAAGAATTCCAAGATACGCTATGTTGAAAAGCACTATGGCTCCGGAGACGGAAGCGGTCAGCGTATCCTCAATCCTGTTACTGAGGTGTACATGGAAGAGGGAAGTACCGTTGAAATGGAAATGGTACAGATAAAAGGTGTTGACTCTACAAACAGAACAACTATTGCAGAACTTAAAAAGGATGCTAAGCTTGTAGTGCGTGAGCGTCTTATGACTCACGGAAAACAGCAGGCTTATAGTATATATAAAGTCGAGCTCAATGAGGACGGTTCAAGTGCTGATGTAGTATCACGTTCTGTTGCAAGAGATGATTCATACCAGAAGTTTGACGCTTGTATAGTCGGCAGTGCTGCCTGCACAGGTCATACCGAGTGTGATTCTATCATTATGGACAACGGCAGGATACTTGCTGTTCCTTCACTGGAAGCAAATCATATCGATGCAGCTCTTGTACATGAAGCTGCGATCGGTAAGATAGCCGGTGAGCAGCTCATAAAGCTCATGACTCTTGGTCTTACTGAGTCTGAAGCTGAGGAGCAGATAATAAACGGATTCTTAAAGTAAAAATAACAGCCTGAAAGAAGTAACTCTTTCAGGCTGATTTTTTTGTGAACTATTCAAGGTCATCAGCAGCGGTGACCTTGAAATTATTTGCGTATCAGTAGTTATTTATATAATAATTTTCATTTACCGGAGCATCCTCTCTTGAAAGCTTATTGATCTTTCGTGAGGCATAAATGACAGCTCCGACATAGAAAACAATGAATATTACTATAAATTCCCATGAACCTACAGCGAGGCAGAAATCATAGAAACCATGCATCAACACCGGCATGATATAGGCTTTTGTAAGCTGGGAACTCTCTCTGGAATAATCCCCACGGGCAGCAGCTTTTCTGGCGAGTCCGTAGTGATAACCCATGAAAACAGAGAACACAGCGTGACCCGGTACAGCTGTGAGAGCACGCAGCAATGCGATCTCCAGACCGCCCTGAAGAACATAGAGTATATTTTCAGCTGCGGCAAAACCAAGAGATGTTGCGACTGCGTAAACTATCGCATCGTATGTATAATTGAACTCCGGAGACCTCCAAGTGCAATGTTTCATTGCGAAATATTTTCCGGCTTCCTCTGAACCGGCGACAACAACGAAATATTCAACAATGAGATACGGTATGGTATCCTCATCCAGAGCATTTTTTATAAGACTTAGTCCGATCGTCTCCGCTATCATTGCGGTAATGACCGTAATACCGCCGTAAATGAAGAGCTTTATTACAAGTCCGACCGGTTCACTTTCTATCTTGTCTTTTTTTCTTACGTACATGAGCAGGAATATTGCCGGAAGAACGGCAGCAGAGATCAATGCTTTCATGTAGACCACCCCTTTATAAAAATATATGTAATAATTATTACTTCAGCAATTAAATATCTATAAAACGACGAAGTCGGCAAAAAAGGGATTCCAAAGGGTTCTCAACCCTTTGGCGGAAAGGTGTACGAGGGAAGGCAGAGCCTTCCCTAAGAAATAGTACAGCGAGCAAAGCAACGCTGTACGAACCGTTGGCATTTCTTTCCTCGGCTTGACCGACGTAATTTTTCAATATTTTTTGCTACATAAGTAATATTAACAGAAAGTGAAGCTAATGTCAAGTGAGTGAGTAAAGGTATAGCATGGCTCAGCTTTTATTTTTTAAGTATTTTTTTAACAGTCGCTGTAAGCGGAACAAAGTTGAAGATGCATACTGCCGCAGCGAGCATTACGAGCCATAACATATACCATACAGGCTGGAATATCATAAATGCACACATCGCCAGCAGAAGTGAGGTGTTCACAGTAATGCGGACGGGTGAGAAGCCAAAGGGTACATAGTATCTTGCGTCTATCATTCTGATGCAGTAGCAGAGCAGGTAGCTCATGAAAGTAGCAAGAGCAGCTCCCTGAATGCCCCAGCACGGGATAAGGAAGTAGTTTAGGATGATATTGACTATGCATACAGCAAATATAGTCCAGAAGGCGTTTTTAGTATGTTTTGTGGCTGTATATATGCTTGCGAGGAAGAGGTCGAAGCAGGTGAATACGGCGGCGGCAATGAGCAGGGGAGTGTACAGGTAAGCATCCCTGTATTCCGGAAAGCTGTTGTAGTTTATGAGTACAGCAGATATAGGTTTCAGCAGTATGATAAGTCCGGCAGAGCCGATGAACAAAATCGCTTCATAGGCTGAGTATACCTTTTCATAGAAGATATTCCTGTCTTTTGAGTCGTTTTCCATTATAGCTGACATATTCCAAGCCTGAAAGAAGATAGTCGAGAGCATTGAAATAAGGTTCGGGACTTTAGTCGCAGCGGCATAGACTCCGGCAGCATTTTCACCGAGAAATACTCCGTCACTGTGCATATTTCCGATGAAGAGCTGGTCCGAGAAACCCGTGAAAGTCCACATAACTGTCGTAGGCACAAGCGGCAGCGTGAAGCGGAGCATACTTTTGCCGAGCTTTTTGCTGAAAGAATTTATAGAGAAATAGCTTTTCAGTCCTGCAACTGTAAACAGGAATACTGCCGAAAGAGCGTCCGAGAGAATTGTCGAGAGCATGAAGCCTTTTACTCCGAGACCCATTCCGGAAATAAATATAAGGTTGAATATAAGGAGAGTGAAAGTGGTGAGGATGCCGTCGAAAGAGAAGAGTTTTACCATGTCCCTTGACCTTACAAACTGCGAACATAAAGCTCTTAAAGCCGAGGTGAAGATATATATTATGAGCAATATCATATATCCTCTGATAGGTCGGAGCAATGGGACGAATTGCAGCATAGGAGCAATAAAAATCATTGCTGTAAGTCCGGATAAAGTCAGAACAGAGGCTGTAGTGAAGACCTGCTTATTGTCATAGCGTTTATCAAGTCCATAGCGGACTATAGCTTCTGTCAGTGAAAAGGTGAAGATCGGAAGCATGAAAAGAGCGATCGTTTCAAGCAGAGTCTTGCTGTAGAATCCTGACGGACTTATATGTTTAGTATAAAGATTATTTAAAAGAAGCGAAAATATTTTAGAACTAAAATTACCTATCGCAAAAATAACTGTATTGAATGCCAGTTTTCTGTATTTATTCATCATGTCACACTCCGGATATAATATGCTAATATTATATCACATTAATGATGTTTTGTCATTAATAATGTGGCAATAAAATATTGATGAAATTTACGTCGGTCAAGCCGAGGCAAGCAATGCGGACGGTACGTACAGCGTTGCTTTGCTCGCTGTACTGCTTCTTAGGAAGGGCTCTGCCCACCCTAATCGGGTCCAGCCACCCCTGTCAGCAAGCTGACATCCCCTACCACTGGTAGGGGTAACCTCGCACACCTTCCCGCCAAAGGGTTGGAAACCCTTTGGAATCCCTTTTTTGCCGACTTCGTCGTTTTATAGATTTTTTAATTACTGGAATAATGTTGCTTAATGACAAAAATTGCCGATATTTGACAAAGTTAATAATTTATGTTATAATATAGTGATTTTTAGTTAGTGAATAAATTTTAGGGTCTGTCAGCAAATTTCTGATGCGGACAGGTCCTTATCAAAAAGGAACTGGGTTGATAAAATATGAAAAGTACCCCTGAATTGGTAGTTATGCTTACTCATAACGACAGGACAGTTGATAATGCATATGAGATATTTGAGCAATGCCGTGATTCTGAGGCTCAGATGTGGGGCTTCAAAGAGGAGACGCTTCCGCTTGAAAAAATGAAAGAGCTTTATTCTTATATGAAACGCTGCGGAAAAACTACAGTGCTCGAAGTTGTTGCCTATACTGAGATAAAGTGCATACAGGGAGCGGAAATGGCTGTTGAGTGCGGTTGTGATGTTCTCATGGGAACTATGTACTATGATTCCGTAAACGAGATATGCCGCAGCAATGGTATAAAATATATGCCTTTCGTCGGACGTATCACAGGACGTCCCTCTATTCTTGACGGCGAGATAGACGATATGATAGCAGAAGCTAAAAGTTATATTGCGAAAGGTGTTTACGGTATAGACCTGCTTGGATATAGATATACCGGTGATGCTGTAGAGCTTAACCGCCGTTTGGTTGCTGAGGTAAACGCTCCGATATGTATTGCAGGAAGCGTGAACAGCTACCAGAAACTTGACGAGCTTAAAGCTGCTGCTCCATATTCGTTCACTATCGGCGGTGCATTCTTTGAAAATAAGTTCGATGGAAGCTTCAAGGAGCAGATAGATAAGGTTTGCAGGTATATGAGGGGAGAAGAATGAGAACTCTCATATCAAAGTATTTTCCGGATGAATATGCGGAAAGCGTATTCCGGATAGATTATAAAAAGCTATATTCCAAGGGGATAAGAGGTATTATTTTTGATATTGACAATACCCTTGTTCATCACGGTGATGACTCTACTCCGGAGATAGATGAGCTGTTCAGAAAAATTCATTCTATCGGACTTAAAACAGTCCTGCTCACAAATAATGACGAGGAAAGAGTCCAGAGATTTATTAAGAATATCGATACATTTTACGTGTGTGACGCTGAAAAACCTGAGACCGGCGGATATAAGGAGGCTCTGCGTAAACTTGGTACAGACCGCAAAGAAGCCGTTGTCATAGGAGATCAGGTGTTCACAGATATTCTCGGAGCTAACAGGTGCGGTATTTCAAGTATACTTGTGCATTACATAAAGCTTCCGGAGGAAAAGAAGATAGGCAAAAAAAGATATATTGAAAAGCTGCTGCTGTTTTTATGGAGACACAGCAGCAGATGTCACCGCAGGTTCGGCGGCATAGATGTAAAATAGAAGGGACAGTTTTTATCATGCTTTGGAAAAAAGATGTGCTTTTTTGCGATATTAATCCTACCTGTTATGCGATCTCTGCTCAGAAAGAGATCTGCAAGCGTCACGTAAAGGATATGCTCAGCAAGGATAAGATTGCCAAGAGCCACTCGAAACATAAGCTCCCGAATGTTATCTCGGAGCAGAGCTCTCATCTTATCAAGCGTGGAAAGGGTATCGATATTACTTTGCAGGAGAATAAAGCAGTGAATATCCGCCTTGCCTGTGCTAAGATAAATGGTATAATAATCCACCCGGGAGAGACTTTCTCTTTCTGGAAGACTGTAGGTAAAACTACAAAGCGTAAGGGATATAAGGACGGTCGTGTTATTGAGGGCAATGTCCTTAAACCGGGTATTGGCGGAGGACTTTGCAATCTCAGCAATACTATTCACCGAATGGTACTTCATAGTCCACTTAAAGTTACCGAGTTTCACAGCCACTCAGATGCACTCGCTCCCGATGAGGGAAAACGTGTGCCTTTCAGCTCAGGTACATCCGTTAGCTACAATTACATAGACTACCGCTTCAAGAACAATTCAGATCAGGATATACAGCTCCTGCTCTGGTGTGACGATGAGGAGCTCCACGGCGAGCTCAGAAGCGAAAGACCTTTTATATACCGTTTTGAACTTTCTGAAGAAGATCATCACTTCCACAAAGAAGGCGATAAGTACTACAGAATATCCAAGATATATAAGAATGTAATTGATCGTTCTGACGGGAAGATAGTGGCTCGTCAGCTTGTTCTCGATAACCACTCTGAGGTAATGTTCGATTATAGTCTTATACCTCAGGACCAGATAAGATGAAAGAATTTATGGCAACACCGCACAAAGCTTGTGCTGAAGATACGCAGTCAGATTTTTCGTCAGATTGTATAGAAATTCCGCAGGCATACTGACGTATGTCAAGGGATTTCTGTGCAAGATGACGGAAAATATGCCAGTAGATTCAGTGCAAAGCCGTCAGGCGGGCTTTGTGCGGTGTTGCCTTATATCTGCAATATAACTAAAGCACCTCTGCTCGCTATGAACAGAGGTGCTTTTTACGATATGGTTAAAAGGATGTATTCCTTGATGTTTATATTATTAATATAGCATTAAAATATTGATAAAATTTACGTCGGTCAAGCCGAGGAAAATGATGCGGACGGTTCGTACAGCGTTGCTTTGCTCGCTGTACTGCTTCTTAGGAAGGGCTCTGCCCTTCCTCATACACCTTCCCGCCAAAGGGTTAATAAACCTTTTGGAATCCCTTTTTTGCCGACTTCGTCGTTTTATAGATATTTAATTGCCGGAGTAATATTTATCCAAGCTTTGTACCGTTTGAGAGTGTGCCGCCGATATAAACGACCTGCTTGCCGTCAGTAGAGCTTAATTCTGTACCGCCGCTCACTGTACCGCCGGTGTAGAAAGCTGAACCGCTCTTTGCATTAGCTCCGCCGGCATAGAAATTGGATACGCTCTTTCCGAGGACGAATGAAACTATAACTTTGCCGTCGCTGCCTACAAGGCTAACTCTTGAATTAGCTGATGTACTCTTTCCTGTTGCTGTAACAGAAGCTGAATTTCTAAGGCAGTCGCCCATAACGCTGTTGTAGTTATTCACCCATGTTGAGCCATTTACTGATACGCTGTTTCCGCTGTCGCCGCAGTCGAAAGGCTCACTGCCGTTGCTTATCTGATAGCCGCCGTTCATCTTTATATCGCCGTTGGAGTCAAAACCGTCATGGTCGCCGTCAGAAATATTTACGAGAGCTAAACCGCCGTTGAATGTCATGAGGTACGAGCCGCCGGAAGTGCTCATGCCGCCCTGTCCCCACTGGAATCCTCCGGGACCTCCCTGATTTCCGCCGCCTGAGCCGTCAGCACCGCCTGCGGCATTGAATCCGTCATCAGTGCTTGTAACGAGAACTGTACCGCTGTTCTGAGTGATATTCTGACCCTCTATGCCTTCATATGCCTTTGTAACTGTTATCATTACATCGTCATATGTATTTGCACTGCCCTTGCCGATAGTGAGGTTATGATCTGAATGAGCAGCGTCATCTGCTGATGCCAGTGTGTATGTACCGCCGTAAAGGAACATATCTCCGCCGCAGTGGATAGCATCATCGGAAGAATTTATGTTAAGAGTGCCGCCGTTGATAGTGATGTTACCCTTGCTCTGCCATGTAGTACCTGCCTCATCGTAAAGACCTACAGCTTTTATGCCCTTTGCAGATATATCGACTTTATTGGAGTTGCCGTCCTGCATTCCGCCGCCGCCGCCGGGTCTGCCGCCCCAGCCGCCTGTGCTGCCGGAACCTGATGATGAGCCTGTACCTGTATAGGTGCTGCCCTGATATGTATAGATGCTGACATCGCCGCCGTTCATAATGAACTCCTGCTCTGCCTGTATGCCGTCAGCATAGGAGTGTATATCAACTGTTCCGCCGTTTATAGTAACTACTCCGTAAGACTTGTCGGAATCCGTATCTGTAGCAGTTGACTTGATGCCGTCACCGCTTGTCTTAGTATTTACTGTGAGTTTAAGGCTGCTGTAATCAACAGCTGAACCGTCAGACTTTGCATCGTTACCGATAGTAACGCTGTCCTTGCCACGTATACCGTCATCAACAGCATTTACTGTTATATTACCATTGTATATCTTTATGTCATTCTTACAAACTATGGCATCGTCCTGATTACCGTTTACTGTGAGAGTACCTGTTCCCTTGAACTTAATATCGTCACGGGCAAAGATAGATCCCTCGACAGTATTTGTATTGCCGTCGCTGTCGGTATATGTCTGAGAATGAGTTGTACCGTCGGAAATTGTATTTACAGTATCTTTCTTTGCAACTATCTGTACTTCGTCGCCTATAGACTCAACATAAATAGGTGCAGTACTTGTATTTGTAAGGCTCATGCCTGCGAGGTCGAGCTCAACGACAGAATCCGGATATGCGGTTTTGTCGACATTTACAATTATCTGTGAACCTGTACCCTCTCCGGTAACTGTAAATACTCCCTCTTTGCTGATAGTGAGGACATTATTGTTTATTGACGCAACATCAGCAGGTGCATTTGTATTTATTGAAGTACCGCTGAGTGTAATGGTGTATTCATCAGAAGTCGGAGAAGAAGACTGAGGTATAAGGGTGCCGGAAGGATCAACGTTATCGAATACATTAACTCCCGGAGAAAGCTGGAAAAGATCATGCTGTCCGTTTTCGTCAGTATAAGTCACCTTTGCTCCGCTGGAAAGATTTGTAAACGAGCTTGATCTCATACCGTTTATAGCACTGTCACTGATAAGTACGTATTTATACTTCTTTGTATACTCGACCTTCTTTTCGCCCGGAACGATCGTATTTGCTTTCTTCCATGTTCCGTCCTTTGTGTTTGTTGCATCATCGATACAATTGAAAAGTACTGTTGTCTGAGTTGTACCTGACATCAGCGTTTCATCTGTCTGGTTGTCAGTTGCTGTTGCGTATACGTTACCGCCTGATATATTCAAGCCTGTTGCAGAAGTAAGTCCACGGTCGCCGCCTGCAACGATGTCACCGCCGGAAATGTCGATAGTAGTACCGGACTGAACTGCGTCATTGCCTGCTTTGATACTTATTGTTCCGCCTGTTATTTCAACATTGCCCTTAGAGGACTTGATGCCGTCACCCTCTGCTTCGACTGTAAGGCTTCCGGACTTAACAGTAAGTGACTTCTTGCCGTTGATGCCATTAGCTTCATCTGTTGCATTAAGTGCATTTATCGTGATATTTCCGCCGTTTATCTTTATATCGTTATTGCAAACGATACCGTCCTGAGTGTTAGCTGTAAGAGTAAGCGAACCTGTGCCGAGATCGCCGCCCTTGATAGTGAGGTCATCCTTAGCTTCTATGACAGCTGTTCCGAGGTTGTCTCCGGAATAAGCGGTATCACCGTCAGAAATTGTATTTTCAGTACCGTCAACAAGGTTGATAGAAGTATTCTCAGCATTTGATATAAGTATTGCCGGAGCACTCTTGCCTGTGATATTTACTCCGTTAAGGAATATCTTGACTGTTTCAGGGTCAACTGTTTCGTCCGGTATTGCAACTACTATCTGACCGTCATCAAGAGTGCCGTCAATGTAGAATGTACCGGAATGAGAGATAGTTACTGTTGTACCGTTTACCTCAGCATACTCGCCTTCAACTGTGATAGAAGTATTTTTCAGGTGGATGAAAGTATCTGTGGATATAGGATCGGTATAGCCCTCTTTAAACGATTCCGGAAGTGTGACCTTGCCTATAAGGTATTTCTGGATCGAAAGTGCGTCCATAGTTGTTATGCCGCTTCCTCTTTCGTATACGTCAGCGAGGTCGGCACCTTTTTCTGTAAGGTGATTAGTGTCTGTACCGTTAATACCGTATACATCCTCATTTGCGATAGCCTGCATTAAGAGAACAGCATCGTTCATCTTGACTTCGCCGTTGCAGTTAGCATCGCCATATACTTTGTCTGAAACGGTATCTGCTGCTGAAGCCTCAGGTACTATAAACGGAATAGCCGAAGCTGCTACACAAAATGCTGACAGACCGGTTATCAAATTTTTAAATTTCCTGTTTTTCATTCTGATCAAACTCCTTTATTTTTAGAGGTTTTTCGTTTACTATACTTTGATTATAGTTCTTAAAGCTTAAAAAAATCTTAAAGTAATCTTAAATTAAAATTAATATTTCTGTATATTATGCACAAAATACATATTGAATATATAAAGCTCAGATAATTCAGTATAACAATTTGTTTTGAAAAGCAATGTGCATTGTTCATATTTTTTCTATTGACTTGATATTGTTTTTGGTGTATAATATAGGATGTAAAGCTGCATATCGGCAGTAATTTTATACGATAGGAGTTATGGCATATGAAAAATATATTATTCGCAGCATCAGAATGCGTTCCATTCATCAAGACCGGCGGTCTGGCAGATGTTGTAGGTGCTCTGCCGCAGTATATCAATAAAAATGAATTTGATGTAAGAGTCATTATGCCTTATTATACCTGCATTCCGGAAAAATACAGAAGTGATTTCAAGTATGTGACCCATTTCTATATGGACTACGGTATGCGTACCGACGGCGTTCATGTCGGTATAATGGAGTACGAGTACAACGGTATCAAGTTCTATTTCGTTGATAATGAGTACTATTTCAAGTGCGATAGTCCATATTCATCAGATATGAAATGGGACATCGAACGCTTTACTTTCTTCTCAAAAGCTGTTCTGGCTATACTTCCTGTCATAGGATTCAGACCGGATATTATACATTGTCATGACTGGCAGGCTTCCCTCATACCTGTTTTCCTTCATACAGCTTTTGCAACAAATCCGTTCTTCAGCTCCACAAAGACTATCATGACTATCCATAACCTTAAATTCCAGGGTGTATGGGATATAGATACATTCAAGTACAATACTGCTCTCCCGGACTATATGTTTACTCCAGATAAGCTTGAATTCCATAAAAATGCGAATATGCTCAAAGGCGGTCTTGTTTATGCTGACTATATCACTACCGTTTCTGAGACATATGCCGAGGAGATAAAATATCCTTTCTTCGGTGAACAGCTCGACGGTCTCCTCAGAGCAAGATCAGCTTCACTGAGAGGTATCGTCAACGGTATCGACTATAAAGTCTTTGATCCGGCAAACGACAAGAAGATATATGCTGAGTACACTTTTGACAACGCTAAGGAGCAGAAGGCTGTAAATAAGGAAAAATTGCAGGAACAGCTCGGACTTCCTGTTGACAGGAATAAGTATATGATAGCTATTATTTCCCGTCTTACTGACCAGAAGGGTCTCGACCTCGTTAACTACGCTATCGAGCGTATATGCGACGAGTTCACTCAGTTCGTTGTCATTGGTACAGGCGATCCGAAATATGAGAATATGTTCAAGCACTATCAGTGGAAATACCCTGAGAGAGTTTCTGCTAATATACTCTACTCAGATGAGCTTGCTCATAAACTCTATGCTGCTGCTGACGCTATGCTCATGCCTTCACTCTTTGAGCCGTGCGGACTTACTCAGCTCATATCACTCAGATACGGTACTGTTCCGATAGTCCGTGAGACTGGCGGACTTAAAGATACTGTTCAGCCTTACAATGAATTTGACGGCACTGGAACAGGCTTCTCGTTTGCTAACTATAACGGTGACGAAATGCTCGGCGTTATAAATTACTCAAAGCATATCTACTACAATCACCGTGACCAGTGGGATAAAATGGTCAAGAGAGATATGGAAACCGACTTCTCTTGGAACAGCTCTGCTGTACAGTACGAGGGAATGTACGACTGGATGATAAACTGGTAACTGACTTTTTCATAAATCACACGAGCAATGGGCGGATGCCACTATCCGCCCATTGTTTTGCTGATATTTAACAACAGAAAACAAAAAAACTCTGTACCTTCAAAGGACTTTAGATATGAATAATAATTTTTTACTTCGTGGTGCTATTTTTGATATGGACGGTGTCCTGATAGATACTGAAAAACTCTATCTTCGCTTCTGGAAGGAAGCTGCTGCTGAATTTGGCTATGATATGCGTGATGAGTACGTTTATGCTGTCCGCAGCATGGCACGTAAATACTCGATACCAAAATTAAAAAGTATGCTCGGTGAAGACTTCCCGACCGAAGAAGTGCGTTCACGCAGAAGTGAACTGATGAACGCTTACATAGAGCGTGTAGGTATCGAAACCAAACCCGGTTTATTCAAACTGCTCAATCATCTGAGAGATAAAGGCTATCGCATCGCAGTCGCTACTGCAACTCCGAGAGAGAGGACTTTGAGCTATCTCAGCCGTATCGGTGCTCTTGAATTCTTCGACGCTGTTGTCTGCGGAGATATGGTAAAGACTGGTAAACCTGCACCGGATATATACCTGACTGCTGCAAATGAGCTCGGACTTGCTCCTGAACAATGTGCGGCATTTGAAGATTCTCCGAACGGACTTAAAGCTGCCAATTCAGCCGGATGCATGACTATCATGGTGCCGGATATGACCCAGCCTGATGACGAAGTTGCTCCATATATCCATAGAGTGTTTAATGACCTTGAAGAAGCTGTCGAGCTTTTCGGGGAGGTGGAATAATGAGCGTATCAGAGATATTTGAGATACCTAAATTCTTCTATTTTGAAAGCGGAAACGACTTTTCCGGAAGTCTTAAAGATTTTTCGTATAAGATAAGCAATGGAGAAAATCTCCATATTATGACATGGCATGGCAGACTTTGCTCTATGAAAGCTAAGATAGAAAACGAAGCGGATTTTGAGAAAAATGAGGAAGGCTTTGCTGAGATGATAAAATGGCTTGAAGAAAGGTACAAAGAGGGACTTGACCAGAATTAAGGCATAATAAAAAGAGCTGCGGCTGCAGCTCTTTTATTTTTATATTACCACGTTTCAACGCCGGCATCATTTGTTGGAGTTTCAACAGGTGTGTCAACAGGAGCGTCTGTTACTATCGGCTGTGGAGCTTCTGTAACCTGCTGTGGAGCTTCTGTGACCTGCTGCGGATCTTCTGTGACCTGTTGAGGAGCTTGTGTTGCAGGCTCCTGATACTGAGTAGTTGCCTGAGCAGCTGTGGTCGTTTCAGTCCACTGGCTCTGAGTTGTCTGTTCACTTTCGGAAAAATCCGGAATATAGTATATAGTAAGCTTTTTGCCTTCCTTATTGCTGAAACTGTCTCCCGGGGAAACCTTTTTGCCGTCGACCTGAAGTTCGATGACAGTATTAGGAGTACCATAAGCCCACTTTGAAGGCAGGAACTGACAGTTGAAGTCGGAGATGCCTGCACCTTCAAGTCTGTTTTTGTACTGTGAAACTGAACATCCGCTGAAATCAGGGATAGTTGCAGACTCTTTACCCTTACTTACCTTAACTTTTATAACAGTTCCGACAGCTACCATTTTATTTGGTTCGATATCCTGTTCAAAGATCATATCGCTGTCGTAATCGTCGTTATATTCATAAGTTGGGTCAAGAACGAAGTAATCGACCCATTTGTCCTTGATATTTTCGTAGAACTTTCCTTTAAGGTCCGGAACTTTAGTATCTTCCGGAAGAGTAGTAGCTGCCGAAGGATCAACAGTACCGGATATAACATTGTCGGTAGCTGACGAGTTCTTAGCTTTTTTGCCTGTACTTTCGTCGCTTCCTCCGCTCAAGCCGAGAATATTGATAAATACAACTGCTATTATCATGAGTATAGCAAGAAGCAGGATAGCAATGATTATCGGCACCTTTATCCTGTCTACATTGTTTACACGCTCATACTGATAATCGTCGTAATCATCGTTGCTTCTCTGAGGATAATTCATCGGAGGCGGCTGAGGTGTATACATAGGCTGCTGAGGCGGCTGCTGATAAGCAGGCGGTTCACTGAAACCGTCAGCCCTTTTTGTTGGCTGTTCCTGATAATTCTTTACTGCCGCAGTGATACCTGTAGCACTCTTTATAGGAGTAGGCTGTTCAAAAAGTCTTGTAACGAGCTCTGTTATAGTCTGGATTCTGTCTCTGCCGTTGAGGTTCATGCCGTCCATGAGAACTCTTGAAACGTGAGCTGGTATATGCTGATTGAGCATAGCCGGCTCATGGAGGTCATCATGTTTAAGACGGTCTGTGGAATCATCAGGCATACATCCTGTAAGAGCACGGTATATCAAAGCACAAATACCGTATACATCAGTCCATGAGCCCTGACGGCTGCTGCTGTTGGCAGAATACTGTTCGGGAGCGGCATATCCTTTGAAAAGCTCATATTCAAGACCGGCATTTGCTGTTCTTACAGCAGATACGCAGAAGCCTGAAAGTCTGAGCTCGCCTTTAGCTGTGATATAAACAGTATCAGGACTTATCGCTCTATGGATTATACCTGCATTATGCAGGCGTCCTATCGTAGTGAAAAGGGGAGGGAATAGCTTTGCGACCTGTTCCCAGTTAAGCTCTCCGGCATTTTCTTTAAGAAAATCAAGGAGCTTTACTCCTTCGATATACTCAAAAACGGTGTAAGTGGTATTATTTTCCGCAAACATATCAAGAACGGGATTGATATTGGAATCGTTTCTCATTCTTGCAAGTGACTTGTTGAGTTCTGTGTACTCAGCCATGAAAGCCTTATACTTAGCAAGATCATTGTAGTTTACGCTTATTGTAGCCTTATTTCTGACACGGGTACAGAGGTTTATAGGCATATATTCTCTGAGCATGACCTTACAGCCGGTAGATATATCATGTCCGATGTAGGTTGCACCCTCGCCGTTATATTCAAGCAGAACCCCGACAAGGTATCTGTCATGGAGTATTGTACCTGGGGTAATATACATTGGATTATGTGATCTTGAATTATCATATCCGCAGTGCGGACAGATATTGTGGTCGGAATCATATTTTTCCATGCATTTGTAACAGAATTTACTATCGCCCAAAGCAGCTCCTCCTTAATTTAGTATATTAATGCATAAAATACGCATCATATCTATAATATCAGAAATTGCGGTAAAAGTCAACTGTTTGATCTCTCTTTATACGATTTCGTAGGAATTTGTATTTTTTCTGTAATATTTTATTTACAAATCACAATTAGTAAAGGTATTCAGCATTGATGCGTTCGCAGTATAGCGGGAGCGGATATGCTTTTTAGATGAATAATGTCCTCTCACTTTATCAATAAAAAGCCATAGCACCTCTGATAAAACATCAGAAGTACTATGGCTTGGTTTTTATACGATCAGCGAACTGAAAGTCCGCCTTATATTACTTAAAGTAAGCAACTCCGCTTTCAAATATCTTCTGATCCTTATTACCAGGAACGTTCTTGCCTATGAAGCTTCCGATACGCTCGGAGTGACCCATTTTACCGAGAACACGTCCGTCAGGAGAAGTAATACCCTCGATAGCCTCGACAGAAGTATTCGGATTGTATCTGATGTCCATAGAAGGATTTCCGTCCGGATCAACATACTGTGTAGCGATCTGACCGTTCTTAGCCATTTGCTGGATAAGGCTTGCAGGAGCTGTAAAGCGTCCCTCACCATGTGAGATCGGGATAGTGTGGATGTCGCCTACCTCGCAGCCATAGAGCCATGGACTCTTATTTGAAGCGATGCGAGTATTTACCATCATGCTCTGGTGTCTTGCAATGGTATTGAATGTAAGTGTAGGGGACTGGTCTGTCATTTCGACTATCTCACCGTAAGGTACAAGTCCGAGTTTGATAAGAGCCTGGAAACCGTTACAGATACCGAGCATAAGTCCGTCACGGTTCTTGAGAAGATCGTGAACAGCTTCCTTTATCTTAGGATTGCGGAAGAATGCAGTAATGAACTTACCGCTTCCCTCTGGCTCGTCACCGCCGGAGAATCCTCCGGGGATCATTATTATCTGAGAATGACGGATAGCTCTCTCGAAGTAGCTTACGCTGTCTTCAATATCAGCAGCGGAGAGGTTGCGGATAACAACTGTTTCAGTCTTGGCACCGGCTCTCTGGAATGCTCTTTCTGTATCGTACTCACAGTTTGTACCCGGGAATACCGGAATGAGCACTCTTGGCTGAGCTGCCTTGATAGATGCTGCGAGCTGGAGTCTGTCAGCGTTGGAGTAGGTCTCCGGAGTAGCATCAGTAGTCTTTATACGGCATGGGAATACAGGTTCAAGCTTGCCCTCCCAAGCTCTCTGGAGGTTATCAAGGCTGATAGTATAATCCATTGCGATGATCTTGTAATCCTCGATAGTTTTACCGATAAGGAGTTCATCGCTCTGAGCGTCGCCCTTGAGTTCGATAACGAATCCGCCGTAGCATGGCTTATAGAGCTGCTTGCTTGTGAGCTTGGCTGTGAACTCGAAGCCTATTTTGTTACCGAAGCACATCTTTGCGATACCCTCAGCAGCACCGCCGTAACCGAGAGTCCATATAGCGTTTACACGGTCGTTCTTTATCATATCCTCGGCCTTATCGAAGCATGATCTTATGCTGTCCCATACAGGGAGACCGTTTTCGTCGTACTCAGGTGTAATGAGTATTACCTGTGAGCCGGCACTCTTGAATTCTGTAGATACGACCTTGTCAGCCATTGCAGTTGAAACTGCGAATGAAACGAGTGTAGGAGGTACGTCGATATTCTCGAATGTACCGGACATAGAGTCCTTACCGCCGATAGAACCGCAGCCCATTTCGAGCTGTGCCTTGAACGCACCGAGAAGTGCTGCCATAGGCTTGCCCCAGCGGCGTGAATCGTTCTGAGTTCTCTCGAAGTATTCCTGGAATGTGAGCCAGCACTTCTTATATGTACCGCCGGCTGCAACTACCTTAGCAATTGACTCAACAACTGCGAGCATTGCACCGTGGTAAGGTGATTTTTCAGATATATCAGGATTATAGCCCCAGCCCATAAGTGAGCAGGTATTTGTCTCGCCGTTGAGTACCGGTATCTTAGCAGCCATAGCCTGTGAAGGAGTAAGCTGATAAGCTCCGCCGAAAGGCATGAGGACTGTTCCTGCACCGATAGTTGAGTCGAACTTTTCGATAAGTCCCTTCTGTGAGCATACATTGAGGTTTGTGAGAAGCTCTGTCCATGTATCAGCAGAATCTGTGATGTCATCTTCGTTGTTCTCAGCAGGTGCCTCAACTTCTATATCAGTGAACTTCGGAGCTCCGTTTGAATTAAGGAACTCACGGGAAAGGTCAACTATAGTATTTCCGTTCCAGTTCATTTTAAGTCTTGGTTCTTCAACAACATCAGCAACGAGAGTAGCTTCGAGATTCTCTCTGTGAGCTTCTTCCATGAACTTCTCAACATCCTCAGGAGCAACAACAACTGCCATTCTCTCCTGTGACTCAGAAATAGCTATTTCAGTGCCGTCAAGGCCGTCATATTTCTTAGGAACTGCATTGAGGTCGATAACGAGACCGTCAGTAAGCTCACCGATAGCAACTGATACACCGCCTGCACCGAAGTCATTGCAGCGTTTGATAAGCTTTGTTACTTCCGGATTGCGGAAAAGTCTCTGGAGTTTTCTCTCCTCAGGAGGATTACCCTTCTGTACCTCTGCACCGCATGATTCAAGAGATTCAAGAGTGTGTGACTTTGAAGAACCTGTTGCACCGCCGCAGCCGTCACGGCCGGTCTTTCCGCCGAGGAGTATAACAACATCGCCCGGAACAGGTCTTTCTCTTCTTATATTCTCAGCAGGAGCTGCACCGAGTACTGCACCTATTTCCATTCTCTTTGCAACGTAACCCGGATGATAAACCTCAGCAACGTGACCTGTTGCGAGTCCTATCTGGTTACCGTATGAGCTGTATCCGTTTGCAGCACCTACAGTTATCTTTCTCTGTGGGAGCTTACCTGTGATAGTGTCCTCTACAGGTACGAGCGGATTAGCTGCACCTGTTACACGCATGGCCTGATATACATAAGAACGTCCTGAGAGCGGGTCTCTGATAGCTCCGCCGAGACAAGTTGCTGCACCGCCGAAAGGCTCTATCTCAGTCGGGTGGTTATGAGTCTCGTTCTTGAACATGAGTATCCAGTCTTCAAGCTCGCCGTCTATATCTACTTTTATCTTTACAGAGCAAGCATTTATCTCCTCGGATTCGTCAAGGTCAGGGAGAAGTCCGTCAGCCTTGAGCTTCTTAGCAGCGAGAGTACCGATGTCCATAAGAGTGATCGGACGGTCTGATCTGCCGAGCTCCTCACGTACATTGAGGTACATATCATATGTATCCTTGATATAAGGAGTTTTTATGTCGACCTTTTCAACATTTGTAAGGAATGTTGTGTGGCGGCAGTGGTCTGACCAGTATGTATCTATCATACGGATCTCAGTAATTGTAGGGTCACGATGCTCTTCGTTGCGGAAATAATCCTGACAGAACTTTATATCATCGTAGTCCATAGCAAGTCCGAACTTATCAACGAAGGCGTGAAGTCCGATAGCATTGAGCTTTGTGAATCCTTCAAGTACTTCTACTGTGGTTGGAATATCGTAATTTGTATCAAGAGTCTTGAAAGTATCGAGTGTAGCTTCACGGCTCTCAACAGGGTTGATTATGTATGCTTTAAGTTTGTCGAACTCAGCATCTGTCAGAGTACCGGAAACGATATATACTCTTGCATTTCTTACACGGCAGCGTTCTCCCTGACGGAGTATCTGTATACACTGCTCGCAGCTGTCAGCTCTCTGGTCGAACTGACCCGGAAGATACTCAACAGCGAAAACACGGTCGCTCTCTGCTATTCTTGGCATTTCCTCATAAACAAGATCAACAGCTGGTTCGGAGAAAACAGTACTTATTGCAGCATTGAAGTCTTCCTCACTGAGCTTGTCTGCATCATAGCGGTTGAGTATACGCAGACCTGTGAGATTAAGTCTGAGTGCTGTGCGTACATCGCTGAGCACAGACTGTGCCTCAACTGCAAACTCCGGCTTCTTTTCAACATAAATTCTGAATACGGACATAAATTCAAGTCTCCTATCTCCCGTTAGGGACAAATTATGAATTGAGAATGTATAATTGATAATTGAGAAATATACTGACCGGAAACAGTTTCCGGAAATGGTCTCAATTAAAAATCATAACTAAAGTCCTCTGACGGTCTGCCAAAGCATCCGTCACGACTATACTCTTCTATTATAACACTAATTATCCGATTACGCAAACTTTTTTCGGAATTTTTTCGGGAAATTTTTATCAATGTGTGGTCAGGAGCGTGTCCTTGGTGGAAAATAGGGGAATTTTCCCTCTCAAACAGTACAGGCACAGTTTTTCCGACAAGACCTTTCAGGTACTGCTCTCGCATTTCGTCAGCAGCTTCCGTGAGCTCTTTCCATCTCAGTGACTTGATATTTTCCGGCACCTGACCGCTCATTCGGTCAGCGACAGTCCCTTTTCTTCTTGAATATCGGAATACGTGGACTTTAGCGAAGCCGGCTCTGCGGATAAAATCAACGGATTCCTTGTGAGCTTTTTCAGTTTCCTGCGGAAAACCAGCCATAATGTCGGTCGTGAAAGAGCAATCGGGAAAGAATGAGCGTATCCTGTCCATAAGTTCGAGGTACTCGGCTGAGGTATAATGGCGATTCATAGCCTTTAGCGTTTCATCACTTCCGCTCTGGAGCGACAAGTGGAACTGCGGACAAAGCTCCGGAAGAGCGGCTAATCTGCGTAAAAGGTCGTCGGTCATCATTTCAGGTTCGAGAGAACCAAGTCTTACACGTTCAATGCCGTTAGTGCCTGCACAGACTTCTGCTGCATCAGCAAGGGAAAGTCCCCATTCCTGACCGTAAAAAGCCAGATTTATTCCGGAAAGGACTATTTCTTTTATACCGCCTGCTGCTATTGCAGCTGCTTCATCTCTGAGCACGTTCAAAGGCTTAGAGCGGCATCTGCCTCTTGCAAAAGGAATCATGCAGTAGGAGCAGAAACGGTCGCAGCCGTCCTGTATTTTTACGAAAGCACGGGTATTGTCCTCAAACTCCGAGCATTTCAGAGGTTCAAACGTATCACCCTTTGAATAGGGGCTTACCTCCATTATCCTGTGCCGCTCTTTCATGCAGTCCTCGACCATATCCGGAATG
The DNA here is from genome assembly GCA_017441505.1 of Ruminococcus sp. GTDB lineage: Bacteria > Bacillota > Clostridia > Oscillospirales > Ruminococcaceae > Ruminococcus. Next base: position 79,223 of record JAFRXL010000030.1, on the reverse strand, counting down.
TGCGAGCGGTCTTTTGTACCGCAAATTATATCGGCTTCAATGAGCTTCGAGGCTTCCTCGCTGTTTGCCTGAGGGTAGCATCCGGTAAGAGCTATGACTGCGTCCGGAAGCTCTTTTCTTGCCTTTTTTAAGGCAGATATAACTCTGCTGTCGCCTGATGATGTAACGGTGCATGAGTTTATGACTACAGCGTCAGAGCCTTTTGTTTCGTGGGAAATTTCCCAGCCTCTTTCTTTAAAAAGAGATTTCATGCACTCTGTTTCATAATGATTGACCTTACATCCGAATGTAATAAAATTTACTTTATACATATTTCACCTTATTATCACAAAAAGTCCGCAGAATCATCATGTTGAATATACACAATTAGAAACACTTATTTTTGTGCACTCTCAATAATTATCTGCTATTAATAAAAACTCTCGCATTTAGGACGATTCAATTATACTAAATTGACGAATTTATAACAAACCGCTTGACAATGGGATTTTTTAATGCTATTATATAGTTGCGGTAAGGATACCGTAAGAAAAAAGGAATAAATAAGAAAAAACACACGCACACCCACAATTTGTTAAGGAGGTACTTAGTATGACAAAAACAACTGTTTTCCTTCAGGCTATCAACGACGTAAAGGAGTTCGTTAATATCGTTATGCGTTACGACTTCGATATTGACCTCGTCTCCGGAAGATACGCTGTAGATGCAAAATCTATCATGGGTATTTTCAGCCTTGACCTCTCTAAGCCGATTCAGCTCAATGCACACACTGATGATGCCGATAAATTCCTCAAGGAGATCGACAAGTTCATCGTAAAGTAAGCAATGAAGCTGTTACGGCAACAGCCTCGCCTATTAATTAATTTAGCATATACAAAAATCAAAGACTGCTGCTTTATGCGGCAGTCTTTTTGCATTATATGCTGTCCATTTCACCTTTTTTTGCGGATGCAGATCCGTCGGCAGGGGAGTCGTTGTTTTCGGATTTTGCAAGCAGATCGTTTCTCATGTCGAATCTGCTGACATAGCCTGTCTCGGACTGCTTCTTCTGTTCATCATATCGCTCATTAAAATGTGGAAAACCGGGCTGTTCCTCCAGCCACTTATACATCTTGTTGGCATATATAGTTAAAGCCATCAGAATTATAGTAAGGTCAGTCACGATAAGATCGACGTGGATTCCGCCGCCAAGGAACATTTCAAGGTAATTGCCGTTATTTGTAAAAATAGCTCCTATTCCGGTGTTTAAAGAGGCGATTATCGGAGCTGCCGCAGCATATCTGTTATCACGCTTATAAGCACCCATATAGCCGCAGTATAGTATAGCACCCTTAAATACAAGACCGTCAAAGAACAGAAAAAGTGAATCACCGCTCACGGAAAGTAACATTAAGTAAGTCGCTGCAAAGATATATAGTACACACGTTATCACATAGGTAAGGCTTACACGATTATAGATTTTCTGGCATCGTTTAAGCTTGCAGAAGTTAGTAGAGTATTCGTCCATGGTCTGTTAGTAAGGAACTTAATATCAGTCCCAGTCCTTTCTGTTGAAATTGTGGAAAATCTTCTTTATCGGGTTGTTGACTTCGAGCTTCTGGAAGTAGTGGTATAAAGCGTCCTGATTGCATCTTGAATCCGGAAGGCTGGTGTATAGCTTTTCAAGACCCTCAATATCTATACCTACATTAGCTTCATTTTTGAGATTGCTGTCTGTGAATACTACCGCACCATAGACAGGCGTTTTCTCGAAACCTCCCTTTTTAAGGTGGTGAGTAACATTGTCGATATGGGTCTTGTTCTGAAGCTCAGGGTTGTAGAGCTTATGAACTTTAGTTCCTATCTTATGAGTGAGCTTTTTGCCGCTTCCTGAGATAGAGCCGGAGATACCTTTGGTCTCAACAACGAGAACGCCGAATCTGCCGAAAACGAGGTGGTCTATCTCAACAGTTTTGTTGTAAAGAGGCAGAAAAGCGTTGTTTATTATGCGGACATTGTCCTTTTTGCCGATCTTCTTTATAGTTCCGGCAACTTTTCTTTCAGCAGCTCTGCCTTTACGCTTGCCTTTGCTGAAATATGACATTATTCCCCAGATGATAAAAACTACAGCAAGAACTGCAAGAATGATCAAAAAAATTTTTAAATTCTTTTCCATAATTTACTCCCGTCTGACTGAATAATCACATTCAATCCTGACATAATAGTTTCAGACGCTCAACAGCGTCAATCCCGAATAAAGAGGTGTTCTCAATATGTGGGACAGATTAGCTCTTATTCTTCTGATAATCGGAGGAATAAACTGGGGATTAGTTGGTATTTTTGAGCTTGACATGGTAGCATGGCTCTTCGGCGGCTCTGAAAGCCTTATCAGCAGAACTATCTATATACTCATAGCTATTTCTGCTGTATGGTCTATTTCACTTCTCTTCCGCAGAGATGAGGAGCTTGCCTATAACAGTACCTCAAACGACCGGTAATCCCTTTTAAAAGAACCGCTCCTCAGATGCCGTGGAGACGGTTTTACATATAATACAAAAAAGGGAGACATAAGTCTCCCTTGGTTATTTATTAGTCGCTTACATAAGGGAGAAGTGCAATATGTCTTGCTCTCTTGATAGCTACTGTCAGCTCACGCTGATGATATGCACAAGTACCTGTTACTCGTCTTGGAAGGATCTTAGCTCTCTCTGTCATGCACTTTCTGAGCTTTGCGAGATCCTTATAATCGATCTTTTCGATCCTGTCAGCACAGAAGAGACAAACCTTCTTGCGTGGCTTCTTGGATGGACGGGCATTTCTTTCCTTTTCCATGACTTTTCCTCCTATCGTTATAAAGTTATTGTTTTTCAGCAAGATACTCTTTTAGAACGGAACATCTCCGTCGCTGAGTATCTCTTCAAAGTCGCTGAGATTACCGTATGACATACTGTCATTGGCTGCGGGCTGCTGTGGAGCTGCCTGCTGGGGAGGAGCTGAATAATTGTTATTGTAATTATTCTGAGGAGCACCGTAACCGCCGTTACCGCCGGATTCCTTTTTAGAGCCTGTAAACTCGACATTATCTACATAAACGTCAGTAGTATAATGTGTTACATCACTGTGATTTCTGTCCTGATAACTTCCTGTTCTGAGGCTTCCCTCGACACAGATCATACTTCCTTTATTGAAGTATCTTGTTACGAACTCAGCAGTTTGTCTCCAAGCAACACAGGTGATAAAATCAGCCTGTCTTTCGCCGCTCTGCTTGTCAACAAAATTTCTGTTGACAGCGACAGTGAACCTACAAGAGGAAACACCGCTCTGAGTTTGTCTGAGCTCAGGATCAGCAGTAAGTCTGCCCATTAAAATAACTTTATTCATCATTGCACCTCCTTAAAAATGAAGCCTGAAATTATTCTGCTACTGTTACGAGTGAGCGAAGAATTCCATCGGTAATGTTGAGACGTCTTGAAAGCTCTGCTGGGTAATCTGGCTGTGATGTAAATGTATAGATCACATAATAACCCTCTGTCTCGTCTTCGATAGGATATGCAAGCTTACGCTTACCCCAATCCTCGTTAACTTCAACAGCTTCGGCATGACGCTCGATTCTCTCCTTGAACTTCTGGATGAGAGCCTTCATTGGCTCCTCGCCGTTCTTAAGGCTGAAAACAACCATTACTTCATACTTTGCGGATACCTTTGCCATGATGTACACCTCCTTCTGGATTCTGCCGGACAACCTCCTGCCGGCAAGGATATTCTGTACGTGTTTCCACACGATACTTGAATATTATATCACTTCTCAGGCAGCTTGTCAAGTGATTTCGCAATTTTTTCTTCTAAGATATAATTTCACTTGACATAACACGAATATGATGCTATAATTTATGTGAGAATTAGGTGAATATATGAGAAGGAAGGAGGTTGCAGCCGTCGGTGAATTTTTTAGCGGGTCTTTGCTTTTAGCATCAGATTTTAAGTTGTATTTTAGAGAAAACTAAAACACTAAAATGGTGAGGGACTGATAACATAATTGGTTATACAGCGGTTTCATCTTATACAATAGGATCCGCCGCACGAGAGAGGTGCGGCATTTGTATTTTTTGAAGGATATATCTCTGTTCATAGTAATATCAATGCTTTTAAAACGTGAACGGCGATCCTGTTATGAGAAACCGGTCCTGATTCATTGGGGATTGCTCGGATCATACTTTATTTTCAGTAAAAAATCCAGAAATTGATCATTAATTAAAATCTGTCGGGAGATGTAAAAAATGAAAGACTACAGCAGGATCAGAGTGCTTCGTGAGGACGCAGCACTCACACAGAAACAGGTCGCATTGAATCTTAGTATGCACCTTACACAGTATCGCAGATACGAGTGCGGAGAGAGCGAAGTTCCGCTTCACATCGCAATCAGACTTGCAAGACTATATAATGTTTCGCTTGATTATATAGCAGGTATCTCTGATGACAAGAGAGGTCTCACTCGTTCTGCACTAACTGACGGAGAAACAAGATTGGTAAAAAGCTATCGCAATCTTGACAGGATCGATCAGGGACGTCTGCTTGAAAGAGCAGCAGCCCTTGAAGAAACACATTACAAAGCGTGAATTACATAATATGAGTGACAGAATATAAGTGCTGTGAAGCCGCTTTTGATTCAGCATCAAAGGCGGCTTTCCGTATGATAGACTATATCGGGCATATTTGAGCTGATAGACCCATAAATTTTATAAAGGCTGAATTTAGCTGTAAATAGGCAATGCAATGGCTGTTAACGCAAATGTTAACGTGCGTTGACAGATTGTCTGTGTCAGTTGGTAGACTTCTCGGAGCTGAAATGTTACCATGTATTTATCAAAGGACCGTATCGCAAAAATCGGGTCTGTTGAAAAAATATGTAAAGGCAGGAATTAAAAATGGAGTTTAATAACAAATTGTATGACCTTCGCAAGCAAAAAGGTTTTTCGCAGGAGGAGCTTGCTAATCGCTTGAATGTTTCAAGGCAGACTGTTTCAAAATGGGAAGTAGGGGACTCTACACCCGATATGGAAAAGCTTGTCGCTATAAGTGACCTCTTTGAAATATCTCTGGACGAGTTAGTGCTGGACAAAGCTCCGGTCAGCTCTGAGGAAACTTCTTCTAAGTCAGAAATGTTAAGCGAACTTAAAGAAAAACTATTAACTGACGAAAATAAAAAGCGTGCTAAAAAAGGATTCAAGATAGCCGGTATAATATTGGGAGTACTTGTTTTAGCGGATGTGATCTCTATGGTGATCTATTTCAGCATAAACGGATTCCCGAACTAAGTCTATGACGTATAGGTATATACAAAAGCTCCGGAGAACTTTTCATTCTCCGGAGCTTATTTTTATTATTCAGAAAGCATTTTTTCTGCACTTGCAAGCTTGACACATATAACGAAAAGTTCCAAAGCCTTTGCAAGATCCTCTATCGGAGGATATGTAGGTGCGATACGGATGTTCTTGTCATCAGGATCGATTCCGTATGGGAATGTTGCACCTGCACCTGTAAGTGTAACTCCAGCCTCGCCGCAAAGCTGTACTATTCTCTTTGCACAGCCGTTCATTGCATCGAACGAGATGAAGTAACCGCCCTCAGGCTCGGTCCATGAACCAATGCCCAGCGGAGCTATCTCCTTTTTGAGGACATCACATACAAGCTTGAATTTAGGAGCTATTATATTCATGTGCTTTTTCATATGCTCGCACATATTTGCAAATGTTCCGAAATATTTTACATGGCGGAACTGATTCATCTTATCATAGCTGATAATGCTTATTCCAAGAGCTTTTTTAAGGTCATCGATATTTCTCTTGCTTGCTCCCATAACTGCAACTCCGGCACCTGGGAATGTTATTTTTGAAGTAGAGCCGAATATATAAACTATGTCCTCGTTGCCGACCTTCTTTGCCTCGTCAAGGATGTTGAGTATAGGCTTAGGGGATTCTGTGAGGTGGTGGATGCAGTAAGCGTTATCCCAGAATATTCTGAAATCCTTAGCAGCAGGTTTGAGTGCAGCAAAACGCTTTACAGTTTCGTCGCTGTAGGATATGCCCTGCGGATTTGAATACTGAGGAACACACCAGATACCCTTTATTGAATCGTCCTCGGCAACAAGCTTTTCGATCATATCCATATCAGGACCTGTTGGAGTCATAGGGATATTTATCATTTCAAAGCCAAAGAATTCAGTTACTTTAAAATGTCTGTCGTAACCAGGTACAGGACAAAGGAACTTGAGCTTTCCGCTCTGTGACCACGGTGTTCCTCCGAGAACGCCCTTATTATATGCTAACTGTACTGCGAAGTACATTGCGTTAAGGCTTGAGTTACCGAAAATGATTATCTCGTCATTATTAACACCTATCATATCAGAGAAGAACTCTTTAGCCTCCGGAATACCGTCGAGAAGACCGTAATTACGAACATCATTGCCGCTTTCACTCATAAACTGTCCGTCGTCAAACACATTGAGCATATCCAGACTGAGATCAAGCTGTTCTTTGCACGGATTACCTCTGGACATATTCAAACAAAGACCCTGTGCTTTAAAGTCGTTGTAAAGAGCCTCGGTCTCGTTTTTAAAGCTTATAAGCTGCTCCTTTGACATTTCTGATAAATTCATTTCAGGAACCTCACCTTTCAAAATTTTGATAATTTTTTGCCAAATAAAGTATAGCATAGCGTTCAGAATTTTTCAAGTGACAATATAACAAATATTGGACTAACAAAAAACGTTTTTTTGGTGTTTTCGGCTTAAATGAGTATAAAATAAAAGTTTTGTATGTTGAAATTGCCATATATGACTTGCATTAATTGTGCTTATGCGACAAAAATAAACACAAATCATTGACAAAAGAAAGCGAATTTGATATAATACTTGTAGGTATATAAATTATAGATACAAATATATGAGGGAATTAGGGAATAATTTACTTCAAAACGGAGGTATTCATTATGAAAAAATTATTCTCATCATTCATTTCTGTTGTTACGTCAGCACTAATTTCTGCCGGCTCAGTTATACCTGTAATGTCTATGGCAGAATATCAGTCAGGCGAGGAAAACTATGTTGAATCCGGATACTTATTCGGTGATTCAAATGTCAGCTTCCTCTCGAACTTTAAGGATGGATCATACAACTACGGTGAATTTCTTGACGCAAACAACTCAGCAGTCTATACTGAAATGGTAAAGCTACTCACTCCATCTATCGATACGGTTACGATAAAATTACCGGAACCTATCACAATATCCCTTTCTACAGGCAGTTTTTCATCTATGACTGATGCAGACAGAGAGATATACGAGGATGCCCTGATGAGTGCCTGCCGCTCCGGTATCGACTCTGCACTTTTTGATCTCCCTGAATTGTTCTGGCTTGACCTTGCCGAGACTTCTGTTGGTTCGATCAACTCCAGCAAAAGAAACTGGCGTACAGGAAAGTATGATGTCACGTTAACAAGCATTTCTTTTACACCAATGTACTATGCGAATTTCGGTTCTATGGAATCGGTCATGGAGTATAAGGAAAAGCTTTCCGATGCTGTAGAGAATTTCCCCGTTGAGGGTAAAACTCGTTACGAGCAATTAAAAAGTATACATGATTATATATGTAAATTTACATATTACGATGTCAATTCTCCGTTCTACAGCTCGCCGATAGGCTCTCTTGTAGAACCGGGCTCGGTCTGCGAGGGCTATGCGGAAGCCTTTAAGCTCATGTGCGACAAACTCAATATACCATGTGTTGAGATAATCGGAAACTTCAATGAAGATAATACTGAGGCTCATATGTGGAACTATGTCCAGATGGATGACGGAAAATGGTACGGAGTAGATGTTACTTGGGACGATACCGATAATCTGTACGGTCAGGAGCTTAAATATACATATTTCTTAAAAGGCTCAAATACAATGTCTGTAAATCATACTCCGGCTGAGGTTTACTTCTATACTGATATGATATATCCGGAACTTTCAGCTGATGACTACGACCCTTCCTCTGCTGTTGTGTCAACTACTACATCTGCAACAACTTCAAAAACTACTACCACTACTACAACTTCTAAAACAACAAGATCAACAACTTCAACTTCAAAAACTACCAAAACTAAGACAACTACCTCGACCTCTTCCTCAACTACTACAAAGAAGACTACTACATCAACTACAACAGAGGTCATCCCTACAACTACGGTAACAGAGCCGATAACTCCGCCGCTGCCGGTGGATGTTAAGGGCGATGTAAACAAGGACGGTGAGCTCAATATTGCTGATCTTGTTTACTGTTCAAGAGCTGTTCTTTGTAAAGTAGAACTGACAGCTTCCTGCGATGTCGATGAAGACGGACGCATAGATTCGTTCGATGTTGCTTTGCTAAGGCGTCTTATTATAAAACTTACAGTAAAAAAGTAAATATTCTCTGATTATTAAAGCTCCCTGTCCGCTAAGGATCAGGGAGCTTTTGAGCTTATTTCGACGTAAAAATAATGTGTTGATGTATTAAGTAAATAGTTGACAAACACAATTTATGGTGATATAATTATAATTATGTAAGCATAGGCTATCGTATACCAAATGTATAAATTGTGATACAAAATTTGCATGTAAATCTACAGAAAGGAGTAGGCTTGCTATGAATAATAATATGAATCCTGAGTTTAAGATAAGAGAGGTCGCTGAGCGAATAAAAGCCACGAGAGAATCAGTAGGTCTGACTCCGGAAGAAATGGCTGCCAAGATAGGCGTATCTGTCTTTGAGTACAATGCTTATGAGGGCGGAGCTAAAGATTTCAGCTTCTCATTTATCTATAAATTCGCAAATGCCTGCGGTGTTGAGATCACTGACCTTATGGAGGGTGAATCTCCGCATATCAACAGCTTCGATATAACAAGAAAAGGTGAGGGACTCCCTATTGCCCGCCGTAAGGGTCTGAGCTACCTTCGTCTTGCACCTAAATTCAGAAACAAGATCGCTGAACCATTCCTCGTTACTATACCTTATGTTGATGAGGAATACCGTGTTCCGCATCCTCATACTCACGAGGGACAGGAAATGGATATAGTTATAAGCGGTCAGCTCAAAGTTCAGGTCGGTGATAACATCGAGATACTTAACGAGGGCGATTCCATTTACTACGACAGTTCTGAGCCTCACGATGAGTGGGCTGTCGGAGGCAAAGAGTGTAAGTTCTATGCTATAGTATGCGGTACAGCTCAGCCTCAGCAGATACTCAATCATCTTGAGCCTGTTCTCATTCCGGGTGTTACTAACTTCGATCTCGCTAATATCAAGGACCCTATTTCTGATAAATTTGTATCTGTTGAAACTGATAAGGACGGTGCTCTTACCGGTATCTCCTTCAAAAACGAGGATACATTCAACTTCGGTTTCGATATTGTAGACGGTCTTGCCGCAAAATGTCCGGATAAGACTGCTATGATATATGTTGCAGAAGACCTTACAGACAGAAAGTTCACTTTTGCTGAGATAAAGAAATATTCCAATATGACCGCTAATTATTTCCTTTCTAAGGGAATCAAAAAAGGCGATAAGGTCATGCTTGTACTTAAAAGACATTACCAGTTCTGGTTCTCTATAATCGCACTCCACAAGATCGGTGCGATCGTTATACCTGCTACAAACCAGCTCGTTCAGCACGACTTTACCTACCGTTTCAAGGCTGCTGACGTAAAGGCTATCGTTTGTACAGGCGACGGTGATGTTGCTCATCAGGTAGACCTCGCTGTTGAGGAAAGCGGTATGGATATTACCAGAATGATAGTTCACGGTGAACGTGAAGGCTGGGCTGACTTTGACAAGGAAATGGCTGGATTCAGCGATGTATTTGAGCGTCCTGCCGATCCGGAAAAGCTCTCATGCGGTCACGAGCCTAACCTCATGTTCTTCACATCAGGTACTACAGGCTATCCTAAGATAGCTACTCACAGCCATTTATATGCTCTTGGTCACTTCATAACTGCTCGTTACTGGCACAATGTTGACCCTAACGGAATCCACTTCACTATTTCCGATACAGGCTGGGGCAAAGCTCTCTGGGGAAAACTCTACGGACAGTGGCTTAGTGAGACCTGTATCTTCGTTTACGACTTCGATCGTTTTGATGCTAATAAGATACTCCCGATGTTCAAGAAATATAATATCACAACTTTCTGTGCTCCTCCGACTATGTACCGTTTCTTTATCAAGGAAGACCTTTCAAAGTTCGACCTCAGTTCTATAAAGTACGCTACAGTCGCAGGTGAAGCTCTCAACCCTGAGGTATACAACCAGTTCCTGAAAGCTACCGGTGTTAAGCTCATGGAAGGCTTCGGTCAGACAGAAACTACACTCTCTATCGGTAACTTTGTTGGTATGACCTGTCGTCCGGGTTCTATGGGTAAGCCAAGCGTACTCTATAACGTTGATATTGTTGATCCGGACGGAAATCCTGTTAAACCGGGTGAGACCGGAGAGATCATCATTCGTACTGATAAGAAAGTTCCTTGCGGACTTTTCCTCGGTTACTACAATGACGAAGAAAAGACTAAGGACGTTTGGCACGACGGCTGCTATCATACAGGTGATACTGCCTGGAAGGATGAAGACGGTTACTTCTGGTATGTTGGCCGTGTTGACGATGTTATCAAGTCATCCGGTTATCGTATCGGACCTTTCGAGATCGAAAGTGTTATCATGGAGCTCCCTTATGTACTCGAATGTGGTGTAAGTGCAGCACCTGATCCGGTAAGAGGTCAGGTCGTAAAGGCTTCGATAGTGCTCACAAAGGGTACAGTCGGTACAGATGAACTCAAAAAGGAGATACAGAATTACGTTAAAAAGCACACAGCTCCTTACAAGTATCCAAGAATAGTTGAGTTCCGTGACGAACTTCCTAAGACAATCAGCGGTAAGATACGCCGTGTAGCTCTTAAAGGATAATTAATTATAAAACGCAAAGCACCTCTGATACCTGATCGGAGGTGCTTTTTGTGCATATAAAAACTCTCCGAGAGTTTTCCCTCGGAGAGTAATTTTTATTCTTCTGAATTAACTGCTGATATTACCTCTGTAAGAAGATTTGCAGGGAGCTGTTCATAACGAACAAACTCAAATGTAAAGCTTCCGAGACCTCTTGTGGTCTGACGCAGATACATAGCAAAATCATGCATCTCACGAACAGGTACTTCTGCCTGTATCAGGGTAACTCCATGACTTACCGGCTCCATACCGAGCACTCTGCCACGTCTCTTGTTGAGCTCGCCCATAATATCACCGGTATTGTCGTCCGGTGCAGTTACCTTGAGCTCTCCTATTGGTTCGAGCATTACAGGGTCAGCCTGTTTAAGACCTTCCTTATATGCGATAGATGCAGCAGTTTTGAATGCCATTTCTGATGAGTCGACAGGATGATATGAACCGTCAACGAGTATAGCCTTCAAGCCGACTACTGGACAGCCTGCGAGTACGCCCTTCTTGACGGAATCTTCAAGTCCCTTCTGTACAGCAGGGAAGTAGTTCTTAGGAACAGCTCCGCCGAATACTTTTTCCTCAAAAATGAGAGTATCGCTTACACACGGCTCAAACTCGATCCATACGTGACCGTACTGACCATGTCCGCCGGACTGCTTCTTATGCTTACCTTCAACTTTGACCTTCTTGCGGATGGTCTCCTTGTAAGCTATCTTAGGAACTGTAAGTTTAACTTCAACTCCGAATTTGCTCTTTAATTTAGCAGCAGCGACTTCGATATGCTGTTCGCCGAGACCGCTGAGTATCTGCTCCTTTGTATTATCGTCCTGAACATATGTCAGGGTAGGATCTTCCTCGATAAGACGCTGCATGGATGATGAGATCTTAGCTTCATCGCCCTGAGCTTTTGCCTTTACAGCCATTGAATAGCAAGGCTTCGGGAAGTTCATTTCTACAAACTGTATTATACGTGCAGAATCGCAAAGTGTGTCGCCTGTATTTGCACCTATCTTTGATGCGACAACTATATCACCGGCATATGCACAGCTTACTTCGGTCTGCTTCTTTCCGCAGAGAGTGTAAAGCTTGCCTATCTTTTCGGTATTTCCTGTAGCAGCATTGATAACGTCAGTATTTGAAGTCAGCTTGCCGGACATTATCTTTATCATGGACATCTTGCCAACAAACGGGTCAGCAATTGTCTTGAATACGTAAGCTGAAAGCGGAGCATCAACATCACACGGAACTTCTGTTACATCCTTTGCAGGTGTATAAGCTTCAGAAGCGTATACCTCATTTGGTGCAGGGAGCAGCAGCTCTATCTCTTTAAGGAGCATATCGATACCTGAAAGATCAGCAGCAGATGTGCATACTACAGGTGTGATGATACCCTTGTTCATACCGGCATGGATACCGTCGATAAGCTCTTTCTGAGTAAATGTCTCACCCTCGAAGAATTTTTCCATAAGCTCGTCAGAAGTTTCAGCTACAGCCTCTGAAACAGCTGCAACAAGACCGTCTATACGATACTCAAATTTTTCGGAAATTTCAGCTGTAGGCATATCTGTTTCAACAGGATTGCCCTTGCCGTCGTATTTGTAAGCTTTCATCTCGATGAGATTTACATACTCAACTATCTGACCGTTGCTGATAACAGGGACAACTACAGGGCATACTGTAGGTCCGAAAACGGTTTTAAGCTCGGTGAGTACATTGAAGAAGTTAGCGTCCTTATCATCGATCTTCGTAACAACGAACATCTTTGATTTTCCTTGTTTTACAGCCTCGTCATAAGCTTTTCTTGCTCCGACCTTTACTCCTGATTTAGCAGAAACTGTTATCATAACTGTATCTGCTGCACGAATGCCTTCGATCATTTCAGCAGCAAAGTCAAAGAGTCCGGGGGTATCAAGAATATTTATTTTGTAATCGTTATATTCAAAGGATGCGAGAGAAGTTCCTATTGAAATTTTTCTCTTAATTTCCTCAGGATCGTAATCACAAATTGTAGTTCCATCCGCAGTTTTACCAAGACGATCTGAAGCTCCTGCTTTGAAAAGTAATGCTTCCGCAAGAGAAGTTTTACCGGAACCATTATGTCCGGCAAAAGCTATGTTTTTTACTTTGTTGACATCATATTCTTTCATGGTAGGTTTTCTCCTCTGAGTTAAATTGTATGCAGATTATGCACTGCATACAAATATTATAAACTATTTTTAAAACAATTTCAATAGTAACTTAATATTTTCTACATTTTATATTACTGCCGGTATTAATAATTGTCAGATATGCACAACGGCTTTCTTTTTTACTGTACGATTTATCTTTATTTTCCCTAAAAGCAACATTATTGTGTAATATTCTGCTCCCCACAGAATTACCTCTGTTACCATAAAAACAGGTCTCTTGTTATCCATGTGCATCAGAAAAATCATGAGTTCTGATGCTGACAGCGTCATGAATGAATATACTACAGGTACTAAAATGCTTCTTATAAAGTTTATTTTCATGCCTGTAGTTCTGGTCAGGAAAATGAACCGGCTGGTATTTCCGATGATATTGCTTGCATAGTAGGAGAAGACTACTCCGTAAAAGCCCATTCTCGGAACAATTATGAGTACCGAAGATATTCTTATTATATACTCAGCAAGATAATTCAGTGACGAGAAAGCCTGCTGACCTGTTCCCTTTATGATAGCTTCGAGCACTATCTCTAAGTAAATGAATGGGATAACAGGTGCAGTAAGGGAGATTATCTCGCCTGCAAGCTCACCGCCGCCGATAAGTTCGCCTATTGTTCTGCCGAAACGGATAAGAACTGCCGATGCAAATACCGCATACATTATTGTTGAGTCCTTTATCCTGCCGGCAAGAGTCTGAATTCTTTCGCTGTTTCCGGCTGCGGAAGCTCTTGCGGTTTCGCTGACTATTATTCCGGACATTGAACACAATACCACTGACGGAAAAAATAATGTTGGTATGACTATTGCTTCAAAAATGCCGAATCTGCTGAGTGCTTCTGTAGTTGAGTCGCCATTTTGTCTGAGGCAAAATGGTATCAGAGCATCATTTGTACTGCTCAAAAAAGTGGTAAGTACACCTCCGCCCATTATCGGAAATGCGTATTTCATGTACTGCTTAAAGTCAAGTGTGCTTTTTTTTCTTAGCGGACCATGTCCCCTCATGTATGCGGCAGTGAAAAATATCATCGAACTGACATTTCCTGCTGCTATTCCGCTGACCATTATCACGCAAACGCTGTTATTAGCAGAATTTCCGGAAACTAATGTAACTCCGACTATAAAAAGCGACTTTACAAGAAATTCGATTATATCACCGGCTGCTGTTACAGCGGACTTCCGGCAGGCATTGAAATATCCCTTTAAGCAGGACGATATTGCTCCGCACATGAGTGCAGCAGGTATGAGCTTTATCGGACCGGATATGTCTGCTCCCTCGAAAAACATTCCACTGACTCTGTCAGCTTGCATTACTACTGCTGCCGATACTATCACGCTCATTATCATGCACAGTTTTATGCCGTGAAATAGTACTTTGTCCGGCGAACCGTTTTTGTGTCCTATTTCTTCTGAGATAAGTCTGCTCGTACACAAAAAAGCGTTTCCGTTTGATAAAATACTTGCCATAGCAAGAAAAGCTCCGGTAAGGGAAAGCACTCCCATTGCTGAGCTTCCAAGACGGTCATTTATAAATACATTGAGCAGCAATGCAGCCGAGTCCAGAAACAGCTGCATCACTGTAAGCAGTACAGTATCTCTTATCATTTTATTTTTAATAAACATATGTCCCTCCCGTCCATAGATAATTAATTCTATGTACAGAAGGGACATAAAATGACAATGCAGGACGTGATTGTCCTGCATTTTAGTCTATTTATTGAGCAGTCTGCCAAGCATCACCTTGCGGCATTCTTTTTCAAGCTTATCATCAAGCGGCTGGAGCTTTACTTCCTCGCCGGTGTTTCTGCTTAAACAGTACTTTATCATGTGGTCGGTGACTTCCGGATTCTTTGCAAGACAAGGACCATGAAGATATGTTGCGATAACATTTTTTTCGGTATATCCCTCTGCACTGCTCTTTGAGCAGTTTCCGTTTCCGTAAAGCACCTCTCCAAACGGAGTCTTTACATCTTGTGTCTGACCGCCGTGATTCTCGAATCCGACAACATTGACTTTCTGTCCGTCAATTTCAGCTTTTATGACTATATTGCCTATACAGCGTTTTTTTCTGCTTGAAGGAGCGACTGTATAGTAGCTGAAAAGTCCGAGACCGGGTATCTCGTTTCCGTCGGCATCACGGTAATACTTGCCCATGAGCTGGTAGCCTCCGCATATAAGGAACATGAAAACTCCATTTTTATAAGCTTCGATTATACCGTCCCTGCATTTCAGAAGGTCTTCAGAGATATGCTGCTGTTCAAGGTCAGCACCTCCGCCTATATAAATGAGGTCGTAGCCGGAAAAATCAGGCATTTCCGAATCCACAGAATACTTGTCTATCTGACACTCTATCCCACGCAATTTACAGCGGTATCCGAGTATCTCCATGTTACCGCTGTCACCGTAAAGGTCAAGCATATCAGCATACATATGAAGTACTTTTATCTTTTTCATTCTGTTTTACCTCCATGCTTAGCGATATATCTCTTCAGAGCACTTCTTGTAGGCTGAACTGCTGTATAATTTGCTATAACGAATTTGCGTCCCTCAGTACTTGCGAGCTCCTCAACAGCTTTGTCAAGGTCAGGCTGGACTACTATCTTTGACTGGTCATATCCGGAGCATTTTATTCTTACGGCAATATCGTAAGCTCTTGTACCTGATGTTACAACTCTTGTTACACGTTCAAATATGCTGAAATTTATGTCCCATATCCACGAAACATCAAGACCGTCCGCAACGTTGTCATTCAGAACAAAGAGCAGCTCCTTTTCGCCCTGCATCTCGTTCATAACTCTGAGGGTCATATTGGCTCCGACCGGATTTTTCGCAAGGTTAAGGGTCGTTTTTCTGTCTTTCAGCATAAAGTTTTCCATACGTCCGTTCTTGACCGTGTAGCCGGAAATAACTCCGTCAACTATCTTCTGGTCAATATTGTACAGCTTTGCAGCAGCAGCTACAGCGGTCATATTATAGACGTTGTAAATGCTGTTGAGTTTTGGTGAGTATTCATGTCCGTCAGCAGTGAATACAGGCTTTTCAAGGTCAATATTGCTTGCTGTGATGTATGGCTCATACTCGCCGAACTTACATTTCGGACAGTGGAATTTACCGATATGAGAGTACTGATAATACTCGTACTCTAAAGGCTCTCCGCAGAACGGACAGAATCTTCCCTCTGATGCCTCGAATATCTTATCAGTTGCAAACGCATAACGCTCAGCGTGGAAGTACTTTACGTTTTTATTATTTGGATTTGCACGTCCGAGACGGGCTGTATTAGGGTCATCACCGTTGAGTATCAGGTTGCCGTTGAATTTCTTGCAGAAACCATTTATCTTCTGGATGAGAGTTTCCATTTCACCGTTTCTGTCGAGCTGATCCCTGAAGAAATCGAGTACTATGAGCGTATCGAGTTTCAGCTGAGAATAAACTACAGGTACGTGAGATTCGTCGGTTTCGAGTATGAGATAATCCGCATCAACTTTTCCCTTCATATCGCAGTGCCTTAAAAGCAGCGAGCATATACCGGTATCGAGGTTATTTCCCTCACGGTTGATTATGATTTTTTTGCCGCTTTTCTCAAAAAGCTGAGCTATACAGTTTGTGACCGATGTTTTGCCGTTTGTACCGGTTATCGCTATTATCGGGCAGTCCACTTTGAACATCGACACAGCTTTGTGTCCGGATATATGCCAGAGTATTATTCCCGGAAGATTACCGGCATTCCGCTTCATCAGGCGGAGCATTTTTACTATGATCTTACCTATCAATATCTGAAGTCGTTTCAATTTTTGCCTCCGAATTAATCATCATCTTTTATTTTTCAACATAACTTATTTTGCCGTCATCGCCAAAGCTTATGTATCCCTTGCTTTTAGCCTGACGTATACCAAGTGCAAGTGCAGTTTCAAGTGCAGGAGTAACTCGTGTGAATCCAAAGAAATGAGCTGTTTCTCTGAGGAGATCGTCCCTCTGCATAGCTATTTGTCTGGTCATTATGAGCTTAATGCCCTGAGCGTACTCCTCAGGCGGAATATCCGCAGCGTCTCTCCGCTGAGGATCGTCACAGATAGTTCTGCATTTCTCATACTGCTCCGGTTCCTGAGTATTCAGCCATACGAATTCAGTCTCGCCGGAAGCGATTATTTTTGCGTCGGCACGTTCAAGAGCGGAATCAAAGGTCTTTTTCATATTAGCTCCCGGACGATTTATTCCCCAGCCTGCAAACACCTTTTTAGCAAGCATATTTTTCGAGATCGGTGCTTCGACCTTTATAATGTCATTGATGCACTTTGTTATCCTTGCGGAATTATCATCATTGAATGTCTCGGAAGTACCTATTTCCCTGACGGTATAAGTCTCGTACTTATCACACATCTCGCTGACAGGCACTTCTTCTTCCTTTTCAAAAGCTATTTCCTGCTTAGGCTTAGGAGCGGCAGTTTCTATCGTTTTAGGAGCTCTGTAATTGTCCAGAGCTTTTTCAAGCTCCTTTTTTATCTTATCCAGAACACGCTCCTTATTATCGAGCCAGTCAAGGATATAGACGTTCATGACATTCCAGCCGAGTCCACGGAGAACCGCAGGCTGCGACAATGTACGGTCATTAGCAGTACCATTCTGATAATGCGACAAGCTTCCGCAGTTGATGCCCATGATATAAGTATCAGGCTTATCCGGATTGCATACAGCAACGTCTATCTTATAGTCTGAGCAGCCGACATTAGTCTTTGATGTATAGCCTATCTTATTCAGTTCAGCAGCAAGTATCTGCTCGAATCCGTTATAAGAACTGCTGTTTCCGCCCTTTACTGCAATAGCACTTCTTCCCTTTGCAGCAAATTCAAGGAATCCTTTAAGACCCTCAACACCGTCAGAGCGTGTTCTTGAAAGGTCGATCTGTTCCGGAGTTATTACCGAGAATACTATCATTTTCACCTTTGAACGTGAAATTGCAACGTTAAGTCTTCTCCAGCCGCCGTCCCTGTTGAGCGGACCGAAATTCATCGACACCTTTCCTTCCTTATCAGGACCGTAACCAATGGAGAACATGATAACATCACGCTCATCACCCTGTACATTTTCAAGGTTCTTTATAAGTATCGGCTCATACATTTCGTTAGCCCATTCTTCAAGCTGAGGGTTCTGTCTGTAAGCGTCCATGAGCATATCATCTATGAGGTTCTGCTGCGGCATACTGAAAGTAACTACACCTATGCTGAGTTTACGCAGTTCAGGGTCAGCAAGTCGTCTGCAAATTTCCTCAACGATAGCCTGAGCTTCTGCCTTGTTCTGTTTAGTTGAGCCTTTATCGTAGTAGCCTTCAACGTGTACCCAGCTTACCTCTGATACCTGATCGTCAGGGGACGGGAATGTGAAGAGCTTGTTTTCATAGTATTTAGCATTGCTGTATGCTATGAGACTTTCGTGACGTGAACGATAGTGCCACAGCAAATGCTTCTGAGGCATCGACAATGCAAGACAGTCATCGAGTACGCTTTCGAGGTCTTCCTTTTCGTAGTTTTCCTCATCGACCTGATTTGAAGTGAAGAAGCTTGTAGGCGGAAGCTGTTTAGGGTCTCCGACAACTATCACGTTTTCACCTCTTGCGATAGCACCAACAGCCTCGCAGGTAGGGAGCTGTGAAGCCTCATCGAATATGACAAGGTCGAATTTCGGATAAGACGGGTCTATATACTGAGCGACTGAGATAGGGCTCATCAGCATTACCGGACACATTCTTCTGAGCAGATTAGGTATGCTGTCAAAGAGCTTTCTTATGGACATCATTCTTCCGTTGCTCTTTATTGCTTTCTGGAGTATTCCTATCTCGGAGCTGCCTGCTGCTGCACCGGCTGCCGGTATTTTAGAAGAAAGCTCTGCAACAAGCTCCTGCATAGAGAGCTTTGTGAAGTTATCCTGAGCTTCTCCAAGACGGCGGATAGTATCCTCAAAGAGAGTACCCTGAAAACCTGAGAGCAGCTTGCTGCCGGATATTACAGATGTGACCATAGTCCGGCATATATCAGCTTCAAAAGCTGCGGTCAGTTGGTTATTGCTGACATTCCCGTCAAGGTATACATCAGCAACATTTTCTATGCCGTAACCTCTGAGTTTCGAGCATATGCTGACGATGCCTGTCCATTCTTTAAGCTGGGGCAGAGCTCTTATCACAGCATCAGCCTTATCTGCCGCATATCCGCACCAGTTATCGCTGCAAAGCAATTTATCAGTCTTTACTGCAAATTCACTTTCAAGCGTATTTTTCACGGAATCTAAAGCGGTATAGTCAGAAATTATCTTTTCTGAAACTACACGGTTTGCAGACCTCAGCGAAGGGTCACCGAATTTTTCAGCAAGTGACTGAGCTATGCGGAGTTTCTGTTCGCCGCTAAGAGGGGATGAGAGTATCTGTTCACGGAGATTTTTTGAAAGCTCGATCGAGCTGCTGAGTATCTCCCAGTCAGTCTCTTCATCCTGCCATATATTGCCGAAAAGAGCTTTTATATCCGGAGAAGTCTCCTTGACGCTGCGGCTGAGCTCACCGAGTCTGTTGAGCTTGCTATAATATTCTACGATATTCTTTTTGTCGACTGTACCGGCAGACTTCGCATGAGCTGCAAGTTCGCTCACGAGCTTTTTGCTCCTAAAGAATTTAGGGATAAACCACTTACTCTGTGCAGTTTTCCAGTTTACAAGAGCTCCGCTGCTGTCGAAAGCGAGTACGGAATTTTCAAATTTATCAAGTATCCCGGTTTTGAGTTCTTTCAGCTCTTTACCGGTAACAGCGATATTCTCAGCTTTTTCTCTATGGATGTCCCAGCTGCCGTCGGTGATAATATTTGGCAGAATATGTCCCTCACTGGACGATGCTCTCACCATTTCCGCTGCCGCTTTGTACTGAGGATATTCAAGCTGAGCTCCGCCGCACATTTCGGACAGCTGGATGTTATCTGCTTCAGTTTCGATAAGGCATTTTTTCAGCTCGTTGAGCTTATCCTCGAAAACGTTTCTTGTTTCGGGAGTACAGCTTTCCAGACGGCAGATGTTGAGCGGAGTTGTCGTAACGTCACCGAACTCATTTCCGGCTGCTGAAAGACTTTCCAGAGCTTCTTTCCACATAGAGAAAGAGGACTCGCTCATGGACTCTATCTGCTGCTGAGTAAACGCAAACTTTCCGCCGTATTCCTTATTGCGTTCGCAGCGGACGGCAGCTTCGTACATTGAGAAGTCAAAATTGCGTTTTTTATGTATTTCTTCCATAGTCTGGTCGAGTTCCTGACGCAGAGCATAGATCTTTTCTGCCTGAGCTTTATACTCCTGCGGATGTTTTATTTTTCCGACGTTAAGAGTATCTTCAAGCTGTTTCAGCACGGCTCGTTTCTGAGCTTTGTTTGAATGGAGTTCAAGGCAGAATGGTCCAAGTCCGACTTTATCAAGTCGTTTTTCAACTACTGACAGAGCTGCCATTTTCTCAGCTACGAACAGTACTGATTTTCCCTGATACAATGCACTTGCTATCATATTTGTGATAGTCTGAGACTTACCGCTTCCCGGAGGTCCGTGGAGCACGAAGCTCTTTCCCTGAGATGCCGCATAAACTGCCGCAAGCTGGGAAGAATCGGCACTCAGCGGCACAGTAAGGTCAGAAGGCTTAACCTTTTCATCAAGTTCAAGCGGAGACATATAAATATCTTCTTCTGTCCATTCAGTTTTGCCGGATATAAGGCTTGCAACTACTTTATTTTTTGCAAGTTCATCAGCACGATTGCGAATATCGTTCCACATTATGAATCTTGTGAACGAGAACTGACCTATAAATGCGTATTCTTCAATGTCCCAGCGGTCTTTGGACATTATCCCGTGACGGATAGTGTTGAATATCAGTTTGAGGTCTACACCGTTTTCGTCCTCAGGAACAGGGTCGAGCCCTTTTATATCGATGCCGAAAAACTGTCTCATCATTTCAAGCATCGTGATATTTACCTGAGTATCTTCATCTCTTATTCGGATAGTGTACGCTTTTTCCTGCACCTTTCTGACTATATCTACCGGCACAAGTACGAGCGGAGCGTATCTTGGCTTGTCACTCTTGTCCGTTTCAAACCAGCGTAAGAAACCGAGTGCAAGGTATATGGTGTTAGCACCATTTTCCTCCATGCTGACTTTAGCCTGTCTGTGCAGTTTTTTCATCAGCTTTTCAAGTTCTGAATCTTTCAGGAAGGTACGCAGTCTTTTGCTCTTGAATTCAGATTCAGATATTGCAGCGATGAGGTCTTTCTGGTTTTCTATCTCGTATATCTTGCTGTCGGAGATGTCGAGCGTCATATCATTCGGCATAGGCATTACCTTGAATTCCTCGCCTTTTGACATTTCGTCCTCAAGCACACCGAGGTCATCTATCATGAGCTGAACGCTCATGGAAGTCGGACGGAAGTTCAGCAGACTGTTCCTCAGGCTGAGGTCAAGGAGCTTTCTCTCCCAGATGACCTGCTTTGTCACCTCTTTACTCTCATTCTGCTGAGCTATATCTCCTATTATTTCAAGCTCGCTCGGAGCGGCTGTTATCTCTGATTTTTTACGCTCACCGTAATCGACAGCCTTGATAGTTCCGTTCTCAACTATTCTTGACGGTATTGGTCTTATTCCGCTTGAACGTGTACGTTCAACATCTATAGCAAAATAGAAATCAGAAGGTTCGTCCAGATTAGCTGAGGCGTGTTTTTCAGACATATTAAAATCGACATTTTTTCCGGCAACGAAGTCGGTACACTCAACTATACTTATAGCATCGATGCCTCGTGCGATCCTTTTGGTTATGGCAGACTGATCGAATTGCAGACAGTCCGGAAAAGTTTCGTTTTCAAGCCAGCAGCCTGCAAAAGCGTGACCTTTTATAAGTATCAGCAGGGGAGACAGTCCGACTGCTTCAAGACAGGTACAATAAAGTACAGAAAGATCGAGGCAGGTTCCGGACTTACCTTCAAGCACAGCATCAGGCAGTCTTACACGCTGAGCTTCCTCATAGCTTGCCGGCGGCATTGTATAAGCAATATTCTGCTCCTGTAAAGCGGCATATATAGCTCCCATCTGCTGTTTTACTATATTCGGATTCCTTGTCTGGTATCCGGTAAATGACGGAGAGCCTGTCCATTTTTGCAGGTAAAGACTTGCCGAGGATATGACTTCCTGTATCTTAGGATGATTCGGAGTTATAAAAGCTGCTGCCATTTCCGGCATAAACAGTACACCTGTCCACTGATCGTAAGCAAGAAGCTCTATATTCATTGATTCTGATCCTATTACCTCTTCTCCCTGAACAGCTTCAACAGTCACACTTCCGACCATTTTTTCTGTAAGTCCGAACAGATACTCGGAGTTCATAACTATATTTATCGGAGAAATTTCCACAGGTTGTCCGGACAAAAGATCAATACATGAACTTTCATAGGTCTTTGCGAATTCCGGCTCAAAGTGCAGACGTATTTTTACATCCCTTATATCGTTCTCTGTATTATTTGTAAGTACTATCTTTCTGAAAACAGGCACATAATTCTGCTGCATCGCAAAGTTGATACGAGCAGTCATAGTACCGTTTATTGAGATCTTCTTATCCATATCGTCCTCCTGTCTGCCATGCGGCTGAGCATAATTATACATATTATATAATAACATATTTTATCACATATTACAACATTTTTTGCAAAAAAAGCGACCATAAGTGTGAATACAAAGTCTTTTTCTTGACAATATAGTACGGAACGAGTATAATATATTATGTATATCTATATACAAACAAAAATGGAGGATAACTATTATGATAAAAAAATTCTTGATAGGAGCATTTGCAGCTGCCGCTGCCGGCATAGGTATATTTGCCGGCGGATTGACCGCAAGTGCCACTACTGTTGAGGACGTAATTGCCGAAGCAAGATACTGGGGGTATCCGGAAAGTAGTATACAGGCCGGATATAACTACTATCTTCAGAGCCCTGAAAGCTATGATGAAACTGATTTTGACCTTGCGATAAGTTATATGAGACAAGCCGGAAAAAACCTGATAACTACAGGTCCTCAGAAAAAATCCAAAAATTCAACAACAACAACGACTACGACCGTGACAACAGCTCCTGTTTCCTCAACGGATAAAGCCGGAAATAAGGTGACAGGTAAACCGGAGGAGCCGGATGCAAATACATCTGTGACCACTCCAAAAGAAACTGCTGATAATGATGAGATAACTCTCACAATGCCTGACGGTTCAACTTTTACAAGAATAAGCAAGAAAGCTTTCATAAAACTTTCTTATGATGAGAAAATGGCGTATATCAGCACTTTTACTCCAGAGCAGCAGCAGGTCATCATCGACAATCTGTCTCCGGAAGAATACCGCAGCCTTCTTAAACAGCTTCCGGCAGACCAGAAGCTTGAAGTAGTTGATGAACTTGCCGGAGCTGTAGAGGCAATGGGAATGAATCTCACTGTTGAAGAAATTTCTGATGATTCGCTGTCTGTAGCAATGAGGTCGGACGACGGCGAGATAATAAACGTTTCAAATGCCGGAAATCTTGTTGAAGATACCGGATATGACCGCAGAAATATCTATGCTGCTGCCGGAGCTTTGTTCTTCGTATCAGTTATTTCAGCTTTTCTTCTTGTACGCCACTCTTTCACTAAAAAATCACGGGAGAAATAAATGAGCAATAAAAATACTAAAACAAATATACTGCTTCATGTTGCAACACCTTTTATAATTATCGCAATGTGCCTTGGTATCATCATGATAGCCATGATAAAGCCTTCTGATAAGTTAAAGGTGTACAGAGGCATAATCTTTATGGACGACCTGAAAATAGACCCTGAAAGTGACAATTCAGGTCTGAAGATAAAGAATAATGAAATAATAGAGGTGTATAACGGTGCAACATCAGATAAGGGCGAGTTCATCCGTCCGGTTTTCGGTGAGATGTACGCTGTTATGAAGTCTGATAAATTTGACCTGAGTGTCCCTGTATACTGGGGAAGTGCCGTAGAATTATTTGAACTTGGTGCTTGTCAGGCGAGCGGTTCAGTAATAATCGGAGATGAGGGAAATACTGTTATCAGTGCTCACGAAGATACTTTCTTTGCCGACCTTAGTGATCTTGAAGTCGGAGACAAAATAACACTCTCTACTAATTACGGCGAGTTCACTTATACCGTAAGAGAGCTTATCTCATTTAAAAAGAATAATAATAAGTACGTGAACCCGACAGATGATTCAAGACTTACTCTGTATACCTGTAAAAAAGATGTGCTTGGTTCTCCGGACGATAGGATCGGTGTTATCTGTGATGTTACAGAGAAAAAATTCTATATCCAGTCAAAGGAGGAAGAGGGAAATTGAATAAAATAAGTTCATATATAGCCTCACTGATCTTCTCTATCCTTCTTGTACTGTCGCTTACTGCAAGTATCGGTATGCTTATTGTGGATATAAATGTCACACCGGATAAAGCTGTTGGTCTTTCAAGAAAAGAGGAGCTTGCTTCAAAATGTATGGCTCAGATAGAGAAATACTTCCGTGAGCAGTCAAATGCTACCGGTATTCCTGCTGAGGTCTATACAGAACCGCTGACGATCGGTTATATAAACAAGGTAATTGAGGAAACATATATAAAAGAGGTCTTCGATGCTATAAAAAAAGGCGAAAAGGTCGACCCGTTTCCGCCTGTAAATCCTGATCTTGACGCTTCTATCGATAAATTTTTCAACGACTATGCTGATAAGATAGGTTACGAAAAAGATGAGGCATTCTATAAGAAACTTGAGTCTACAAAAAATAATGCTTATAAAGTGATAGGCAATAACTGTGACGTATACAAAGCTAAATCACTGAGCAAACACGGAGTAGTCTCAAAAGTTTCAAGGCTCTATAAACTGCGTCCGGTACTGACCTTTACAAGTATTGCTGCAACAGTTATAATGCTGTTCTTCATTATCGCAGTGAACTGGAAGAATAAAAAATTATCCTTATACTGGATAGGTATTTCTTCAATTATTTCAGGTATCATCGGTACTGTACCAAGCGTTTACCTTATTGTGACTAAATATTTCGATTCTTTTTCTATAAAGCAGCCGCAGGTATTTAAAGCTTATACCGGTGCTATGTATAAGCTCACGGCAGCTTTTATGGCAGTGTCTATAGCTGTTGCTGTAGTCGGCGTTGCTTTGGTCGTTCTTTATGCGGTATTTTGCAGCAAAGACAAGCACTCAGCTGAAACTGCCCCTGTACTTCCGGCTGATGAAAAATGATAAGAGCGGCGATTTGTTAAAAAATCGTTGACTTATTTAAATAATAGTGATATAATTATTATATCTGGAAATACCGGAAAAATATATTTTAGGAGGTTAAAAATGGAAAAAGCAACACTCAAAAAGTATGTGGCTGAGGCTATAGGTACTTGTGTACTTGTATTCATCGGCTGCGGTACTGCAATGACCGTTGGTTGTGTTGGTTCAGGTTATCTCACGGTTGCATTTGCTTTCGGTCTTGTTATCGTCGGCATGGCTTACTGCATCGGAAATATCTCTGGCTGCCACATCAATCCTGCTGTTTCACTGGCTGTTTATATGACAGGTGGTCTTACAAAGAAAGACTTCATCGGTTATATGATCTCACAGTGTGCAGGTTCATTCGTTGGTACTCTTCTTCTCAGGATCATCTTTGGTCTCAGAGATCTCGGAGATGCTACAAAAGGTGAGAATGACTGGGGTATGGGTGCAAATACACTCGCCGGTGTTGATGACAACATCATTGCTGGTCTTCTCGTAGAGATCATCCTCACATTCATCTTTGTAATGGTTATTCTCGGTGTTACTTCTAAGAAGGCAAACCACGGTTCTTTCGGAGGACTTATTATCGGTCTTTCACTTACTATGGTACACATTCTTGGTATCGGTCTTACAGGTACTTCTGTAAACCCTGCAAGAAGCTTGTTCCCAGCTATATTTGCACTGAATGAACCTTTAGCTCAGCTTTGGGTATTCATCGTTGCTCCTTTTGCTGGTGCTGCACTCGCAGCTATCACTTACAAGTGGTTTGAAACAGAGTAATATTTCAAAATGCACTTCCGGTTGGAGGTGCATTTTTATTTGTCCTAAAATTAAACTTTTCCAAAAAGATAAAGTCAGAAAGAAAATTTATCAAGGAAAACACCGCACAAAACTGCAAAGTTTGTTTTGTGCGGTGTTCCCTTATATAGACACAAATTCAGTATCAGAATTATACTTTAAAATATGGGAGTCTATTTGCTCACGGCAAAGGTGCTCGCCGATAGTTATTATAACCGGCTGACCTTCACGGACGTGTGAGAGCTCAGTTTTTTCACGGGTGGCATTTATTTTTATCCAGCCGTCCGGATGATCCGGAACAGAACCTTTTATTCTCATGATATTACCACAATTGTCATCGCTGAATATATCATCTATCAGCTGCGGCAGTTTATCTTTATCGACAGCGATGTGCATGAAATAGTGTACTCCGCTGATAATGTCATCGCCGCTGAATTTTTTTATATAAGCTGAACCACGGTATCCGGCGGACATCAGCATAGAGAAGTCGGCATCGGAGAAAACTTCATTTTGTGGGATAAAAAGGTCACGGGGAGAAAATCTTCTGTCGCATTTTATATCTTCCAGTGAGTTGTTAAGGTGAGTGATAAGGCGTTCCGAGATATGCTCGTCGCTCTCATCCGGAAAGGAACTTCTTTTGCTTAGTACCAGCTTTCCGCAGCAGGCTGCCTCAGAACCAAAGAGGTACTCCATTTGCTCCGGGAGTTTGTCTTCTGTTTCGGCATCGATGATAGTTATTATGCTGCCTATCTCGAACCAGCGGTCGAGCGGGGATTCATGGAGAGTATCGAAGAATTCGTCCATATCGAAAATGCCGGATGGCTCGACAATAACTCTGTCGAAATTCTGCATACCGAGCGATATGAGCTGAGTTTTGAACCTTCTTTTATGACAGCACGGGTCACCGCCGCCTGCGACCATTTCAAGCTGACAGTTGTCACATTTCAGCTCCTGTAAAAGCATCATATCGACATTTACAGCACCGAAGTCATTTTCGAGAATTGCTATTTTCATTCCTTTATCGATAAGATGTTTAGCATATTTCATAAGGAAAGTAGTTTTTCCGGAACCGAGAATACCGGTTATAAGGTCGATTTTAGTCATAATATATCCTTTCCGGACTATGCCAGTATACCAAGCTTTTTTAGCCTTGATGTTATCGCACCGTTTGTGCGTTTATGTAATTCAGCTATTTCTGATATGGACATTCCCTGAGTGAACTCCGCTTTCAGCTTCTGTTCTTCATCGTCAGTCCACGGTTTGGGAGCAGGCAGTTTTTTAGTGCCCACAGTATGCTCACGGTAGCTTGCAAGCTGCTTTTCAAGGTAGCTGACCTCTCCGTCCGGAGCTTTTTCTTCATCGGGATGCTCTCTGATAAAATCAGCTATCAGTCCGCAAAAGTCCTCACAGTACTTATCAGCCTTAGTTTTTCCGACACCTGATACAGTTAAAAAGCTGCTGCGGTCGGTAGGGAGTATGCGGCACATATCACGCAGAGCCGCATCAGAGAAGATGATATAAGCAGGTACGTGTTCTTCAGATGCAAGCTTGCTCCTGAGTGCTTTAAGCTCGGCAAATAGCGGAGAATCCGCATAGAATCTGTCCTCAGCACGTTTTTTACCCTGCGGAGTCTGTTCTTTGGGGAGATTCATGCTTATGCTGCGTTTTTCACGGAGAAATCCGGCAGAACCAGAGGTCAGACTTACTATCGGGTAGTCGTCATCAGTTGCAGCAAGCAGGTCACGGCTTATGAGGAAATCAAGCTCGGAGCGGATGCGTTTTGGCGATACGTCCGACATTATACCGTAGGTGGAGAGCTTATCAAATCCAAGCGTGAGAAGTCTTTCGTTCTTGTTTCCCCTCAGAATATCGACTATCATGCCCTTGCCGTAGTCACGCCCTTTCTGCTTTACACGGTAGACGCAGGATATTATCTTCTGAGCGTCCGTAGTTATATCGACCTTTTCAAAGCCGTTCACACAGCTCGAACAGTTACCGCAGTAATTCGGAGCTTTTTCACCGAAATAGTTGAGAATGAACTCCCTAAGACAGCCGGAGGTGGTACTGTAAAAGGTCATTTCTTTGAGCCGCTGTTTATCTCTTTCGAGCATTATGTCCTTTTGTTCATCGGAGAGATCGCTGTTTTCCTCACGGCTTTTTTCTATCATGAAATTATTGGTTCGCACGTCATTTCCGCTGTATAGGAGAATACACTCAGCCGGTTCGCCGTCACGGCCTGCACGACCGGCTTCCTGATAGTAGCTTTCGATATTTTTCGGCATATTGTAGTGGATAACGAACGAAACGTCAGATTTATCGATTCCCATACCAAAGGCATTTGTTGCGACCATTATCCTTTTGCGGTCGTAGATGAAGTCCTCCTGATTCTTATGTCTTTCGGCATCTGAAAGACCTGCATGATAGCGAGTAGCAGTGAATCCGTCGGAGTTCAGTCTTTCGCAGACCTCCTCGACATTCTTTCTTGAAAGGCAATAGACAATGCCGCATTTATCCCTGTAATTTTCCAGAAGCTCACGGAGTGCATTGTACTTGCTTGCAGGGTGAAGAACGGAGAAATACAGGTTCTTGCGGTCGAATCCGGTGGTCAGTGAAAAAGGCTCACGCAGACCGAGTATACGGATGATGTCCTCTTTTACATCATCCGTTGCGGTTGCTGTGAAGGCACTGATAATAGGTCTGTATGGGAGCTTTTCGATAAAAGAAGTTATGTGAAGATAGCTCGGACGGAAATCCTGTCCCCACTGAGAAACGCAGTGGGCTTCATCGACCGTGACCATAGAAATCGGGACAGCCGAAGCAAGTCTGAGAAGCTCAGGAGAATCAAGTCTTTCCGGAGCTACATAGATTATTTTGAAGCCGTTTCTGAATGCCCGGCTGACTGTA
This sequence comes from Ruminococcus sp., assembly GCA_017441505.1. Taxonomy (GTDB): domain Bacteria; phylum Bacillota; class Clostridia; order Oscillospirales; family Ruminococcaceae; genus Ruminococcus. Next base: position 50,039 of record JAFRXL010000030.1, on the reverse strand, counting down.
TCAGAGTACTCTTCCTGTGTCAGTGAACTGTTAATGCAGGCAGCACTTACTCCTGCGGATATGAGGGCACTTACCTGATCTTTCATAAGCGAGATAAGCGGTGAGACAACAATAGTCATACCGCTTAGAAGCATTGCAGGTACCTGATAGCATATCGATTTTCCTGCACCTGTCGGCATGATACCGAGCACGTCCCTGCTTTGGAGGATATTGTCAATCATTTCAGCCTGTCCGCTGCGAAAATCGCTGTGACCGAAATACTCTTTAAGTATGTCATATTTATTCATCGGCTTTGACCTCGCACTTCTTTTGGGGTAAGCTGTTAACAGTGATTATTCCGGCAGCGATCAGAATCAAAGCCGTGATTATCTGCCAAAGTCCGGCTGCGGAGCGTTCCGACAGGAGCAGTGCAGAAAGGATTACTCCGAATACCGGATTCATGAAGCCAAATACTGATATTGAAGATACAGGATTATGTTTTAGCAGCAGGCTCCATATTGAGAAAGCGGCAGCGGATATGAATGCAAGATACATGAGCATTACCGCTCCGGACGGTGTTACGCTGCTGACTTTTCCGCCTGCGATAAGTCCGGCAGCAGTCATAAAAGCTCCGCCTATGATAAATTGATAGCTGCTGAGCAGTACAGGGTCTGCACTGCGTGAAAAACGCTTGGTTATTGAAGCTGAGAAAGCATAGGAAAGTGCCGAGAGAAACACCATGCCCTCGCCCATGAAGCTCACACCGAGGTCGCTGCTGTTATTCAGATTTATGAGGACTACTCCTGAGAAACCGAGGATACATCCGGCTATTTTTCTTACTCCGAGCTTTTCCGTCCGAAATATGAGTGCGGACACAAGAATTGAAAGGAATACGTTTGAAGCAGTGATTATGGAACTTTTCATGCCGGTGGTCCTTGCAAGTCCTATGTAGAAGAACGTGTATTGGAGTATTGTCTGGAAGACTGATAACAGGCAGATTTTTGGGAGCGTATTCTTGTCTGGCAGCAGCGGACGCTTAGAAATGATGCTGCCGGCGATAGCTGCGAGTATTCCTGCGAGCATGAATCTCATACCGGCAAATAGTATCTGTGAAGATGTGCTGGACGTATCTATATCAAACATCCGGCAGCCTATTTTTATACAGGGAAAAGCACTTCCCCATAGAAAGCAGCATATGAGTGTCAGCGGTATGACTGCTTTTTTTCTGGTAAGTAGGTTTTTATTATTCAAAGTTAACTCCTTTAAAGTGGTATACTATGATTATATCACCAAACAAACTTTAAATCAAGTTAACATGAATATTATTCCTGTTATTGATATGGACATGATATTGTGGTATAATAAAGGGAGCATATGCACAGTAAAGGAGTGATCTCATTGAAGAAACTTAAAAAACGCTATATGATACCGCTGATAATCATCGGAGTTATGATACTGCTCAACGTAATAGCGAGACTGAGCCGGAAATTTGCTGATTTTTACGTGTTCAAGGTCTTTCCTCATATATCAGATGTACTCTCATTCATAAGCGGTGTGTTTCCATTTTCGGTTGGAGAGATACTTATTATAATATGCATACTGCTTATCGTTATCGGTATTCCGCTGACTATCATACTGCTGATATTCAAAAAAGACTCACGCAGAAAGACAGCAAGTATCTTCCTTACCACGTTTCTTTGTGTGCTCTGCTATATATGCACGACCGAAACTCTCAACTGCTTCATCATGTATCAGTGCACTCCTTTTTCTGAGCGTTATCTGAAACCGAAAGAGCACCCGAGAAGTGAGCTTGTCAAGCTGTATGCAGCACTCATAGATGAAGCGAACAAACTTGCTCCGCAAATGCCGAGAGATAAAGACGACCGCTTCTACCTCACCGCTGACTATAACAAAGAAGCTAAAAAGGCAATGAAGTCGCTTGGAGATAAGTACCCCCAGCTTAAAGGTTACTATCCTGACGCAAAGCCAATACAGTTCTCGTATTTCATGAGCCAGTCCGGACTATCCGGTATATATTTCCCGTTTTCTATGGAGTCAAACTACAATGACGATATGGTAAAGACAAATCTTCCGGACACTATCTGCCATGAGTTCTCGCATCTGCGAGGTATAATTCAGGAAGACGAGGCTAACTTCATAGCCTATCTTGCGACCATGAACAGCGCTAACCTTGAATTCAGGTACTCCGGCTGTCTTGAAGGACTGGAGTATGTACATAATCAGATATACAAAAATGAGATAGAGGAGGGGTACTACCTAACGGACACTATCTCAGAGCAGGTCAGAAAAGACTGGTTCAGATTCCTGCCTGATAACTACTGGGAAGAGAACAAAAAGAAGGAGATCATCCCGACAGAAACTGTAGATACGGTATCGGAAACTGCTCTTGATACGAATATCAAGATGAACGGCAGAGAGGACGGTATAGAGGCTTATTCAGCTATGGTCACACTACTGCTTGATTATTACTTTCCGGATGAAGATTAATAGATCAAAGACCCGAAATCAGTCAGTTCAAGACTGTTTCGGGTCTTTTTTCAGTAATTCTGTTTATCCTGTATTTCCTGATATTCACGGAAGACTTCAAGGCACTCGGAGCGGTCTAATTCCTGAGAAATATCATCTTTCTCCGAGTAGAACTTCTTATCTCTGAATCCTATTTTATCAGTATCGGAGATATTGCAGCCATAGTAGACTTTTTTGATATTTGCCCAAAGTATCGCACCTGCACACATCGGACATGGCTGAGCTGTAGTATATAATTCGCAGTCGGACAGGTCGAAAGTGTCTAATGTCCGGCAGGCATTGCGAATAGCCATTATTTCGCCGTGACAAGTAGGGTCTTTCATTTTAATGACCTCATTGTGCCCTCTGCCGACTATGACATTATCCTTTACAATAACGCATCCGAATGGACCTCCGTGACCGGATTTTATGCCGGACCTTGCTTCCTCGATAGCTATTTTCATGTATTTGTTCATTTTTAACCTCCAGCATTTTGCACATCATCCGCAATATTATGCAGCCTTGTCTGTAGTTGTGACAGAAGCTGTTTCAGTTACAGCCGCTTGCTCAGTTGTAACAGGCTGTGTAGTATCCGCAGTTTCTCCGTTTATGACAGTAAGTTCGGTGAAAGTCATTTTGAGGCTGTTATTAGGCATTTCAAAACCGCTGAGTTTACCTTCTTTGTCTATTATAAGAGTGTATTCTCCGCCTTCAAGCTTGCCTGACACTTCAAGGAGGTCATCTTTTTCATCGCCTTCAAGCTCCTCATTTGCGGCATTTTCGTCCACAGCTTTCATCAGATTCAGCAGCATTGCCTTGACCGGCACAGCAGACTGGGGCACTGAGAAGCTGAGTCCCTTATAAGAAGCCTTAGTATTGCCCTCACTGAATTCGAGCTTGACGCCGCTGAGTGTGTCCGGAGCTGAGAATTCTATTTCCCAGACACCTGTACCGAGCCTTTTTACAGTACCCTCTGCCTGAAGCTTATCGAGCGTGATGTTTGCCTTTGCCTGAAAAGCACAGTTAAGTCCGTTTTTTCTGGAAGTAACGCTTTTAAGCGGCATAGAGCAAGCCGTCAGACAAAGCAAAGTGAGCATAGCGAGCGTGAATGTCAAAAGTCTTTTCATAGTATCTTCTCCTAACTTAGATTATAAGACTTTGAACATCCTTCAGCTCAGAATGAAGCTTGTATTTCCGGCTTATTTGCCGACTGCCGGTATTTTTCCGTGTTTTTCCTTTAATAATCTGAACGAATCGGACAGACAGTCCACAATATCTCTCGGCAGCATAGACTCCATGCCGTATTTCTGAGCCGCAGCATCTCCTGCAAGACCATGAATGTACACACCTGCACAGGCACTGTCGTATATAGAGCAGCCCTGAGCTATGATAGAGCCTATTATTCCGGCGAGTATATCACCGCTTCCGCCAACTGCCATTCCGGGATTTCCTGTGTGGTTTGCAGCGGTTATCCTGCTGTTTGCAACGAGAGTGCCTGCACCTTTGAGTACTACGGTTATGCCGTATTTTTCGGCATATTTTTCGGCTACGACGATACGGTTATCACGTATCTGAGTATTCTCGCAATTGAGCAGTCTTGCCATTTCTCCCATATGAGGGGTGATGACTATGTCCGATTTCTTCCCCAGTAAAATATCTATGTCCGAGGCTATGCAATTTATTCCATCTGCGTCGATAACAACAGGGCATTTTGCATTTTTTACAACGAATCTTGTTATCTCCATAGTATCCGGAGTAACTCCCATGCCGCATCCTATGACAATAGATGAAGCTTTCTCCATAGCATCGAGAAGCTGCTGCTGACTGCTGTCGAACAGCATAAAGCCGTAATCATCGGATTCAAGCTCGATATAGGTAGCTTCCGGAGCAAGTACTGATACTGTGTCTATGCACTTTTCGACAGATGCCACTCTGACAAGACCGGCACCGCTTCTCAGAGCTCCGAGAGCAGCAAAAGCGGCAGCTCCACGCATTGTTGAGCTTCCGGCAATAATCAGTACGTCGCCGAAATTTCCCTTATACGCATCTCTTTCACGTTTCGGAGGGAAGCTTGCAAGGTGATTACGCTCTATCCTGTGGTACTGTCTGTCGCCTTCAAGTACTTCAAGAGCTTTCGGAGGTATACCGATGTCGACAATGGTCATCTTGCCGCAGTAGCTCTTCAGCGGAAACTGTGACATACCGGTTTTCAGATAGCCGAAAGCTACAGTCTCATCAGCTTCAAAAGCACCAAAAGCGACTGTACCGGCATAGCTGTTTCCACCGCTCGGCACATCAACTGCTATGCGGTATGCACTTGAACCAATAGCGAAAATACCGGCAATATTCTTGTCGAGCTGACCGTGAAAGCCAGTCCCGAAAACACCGTCAACGATAACATTTGCACAGAGCATGGCACTTTTCACGAGACTCATTCTGCGTTTTTCCTGCAAGAGCAGTTTTTCGAGCGGATTGCGTTCTTTATTTTTAGCCAGCTCGTCTATCTCTTTTGTCTGAGGGACGGTCATGTAGTCGAGCTCAGCGGCTTCCATAGCAGCTTCGACACTTTCGCTGCGGTAGCCGTCGATGAATTCTATACGCTCCTTAGGCAGTCTGAGGTACATTTCCTGAGCCAGCTCGGTAGAGGGCTGACCGTCGACGTTTATAATAGTTATCCTGTAGCCACGGTATACGAGGATATTTGCCGCCGCAAAGCAGTCTCCGCCGTTATTGCCTTTACCTGCGAGAAAAACAATAGACTTTTCCTCAGTCGGCACAGATGTATCCTCACGGCAGTGTTCGTCAATAACTCCGGCGAGAGCTTTTCCGGCATTTTCCATAAGCTGTTTTTTGGAAACTCCGAGTTTCTCCGAGCGTTCTTCAAGACGTGCCATTTGTTTAGGTGAAACGATAAGCATATTGGTTGACCTCCCTTATTTGCAATTGTATTTAAGGCAACACCGCACAAATCCCGCCTGTCGGCTTTGCACTGAATCTACTGGCATATTTCCCGTCATCTTGCACAGAAATCCCTTGACATACATCAGTATGCCTGCGGAATTTCTATACAATCTGACGAAAAATATGACTGCGTATCTTCAGCACAAGCTTTGTGCGGTGTTGCCTTAAGACTTCTCAGTCATCAAAGAGCATTTCTGAGCTTTGCCGGAAGAAATTTTTTTATATTGTCGAGCATTTTTTCGTCCGGTACGAAAACGAGTCTGCATTTTCCGTATTCAGTGTGCTCAAAATCAGCGTAATATTCTTTGGATTCTATATTATCAGTAGCCATAACGACTGTCATGTCATCAGATTCTTCCATATCGTCGCTGTACTTTCCGAAAGCGGTGAAGGTACGTACCTCAACGCTGAGGAGGGAAGTACGTTTTTTCATTGCGATTATTTTATCAACATCGAGTTCACCGTTGGTGAAAGTGTACTCATACTCCACATAAGCTGACTGCACAAGGAAATATGTCGCATAGCCTGCACCTACAGCAAGAACAAGACCGAAAAATGCGAGCAGAGGTCTGTTCAGCTGCAATATAGCGATAAGTACGAGACAAAGCGTAAACAAGCTTCCGGTAATCATAGTCGTTATCCTTCTTGCCTTGTCGTTGGCTGTCTCATTCCTTTTTACGAGCTGTTCTGCAAAATTGTCCATAAAGATCTCCATTCTTTTTCTGATAAATATTTATAATTATGTGCACAAACTATAGTTAAAAGCTGTACATATAATATAATATCATATTTTTTGGAATTTTTCAATAAAAAAGACTTGATTTTTTTATTTTTACCTATTATAATAAAAATATAACCCGATGACTGAGAGAGTAGAGCTGTTCAAAGTCTTCAGAGAGGAGCGTATCGGTGAAAGCGTTCCGGCGGAAACAGCTTGAAGTTCACTCACGAGGGGCAGAGCGGAAATTTATGCGGTGGCGTTATATGCAGTCATGTGCATAACAGAGTAGGTCCTGACGTAAGTCTGCGTTAAAGGCAAGAGAGTGTCGGCTCTCCTGACAATGGGTGGTATAAAAGCAAGGTAAGTCTTGTCCTGTTGGACAGGACTTTTTATTATTTCGGCACAAATAACAACGCTGCGGCGATAATTATGAGGTGAAAAAATGAAAGAACAGCTTGAAAAAATCGAAGTGCTTGCTAAACAGGAACTCTCCTCCTGCAAAGAGATAAAAGCACTGGACGACCTGAGGATAAAGTACCTCGGTAAAAAAGGTGAGCTTACTGCTATACTCAAGCAAATGGGCAAGCTCTCAGCAGACGAAAGACCGGTCATAGGTCAGCTTGCAAACAAGGTAAGAGCAGATATTGAAGAAGCTCTCAACACAAAGCTTACTGCACTTAAATCAGAAGCTCAGGCAGCTAAACTTGCAGAGGAAAAGATCGATATAACTCTTCCCGGCAAGCACGCTCCGTTCGGCAAGCTTCATCCGCTTACAAAGGTCGAGAACGAGATAAGAGAAATATTCATGGGTATGGGATTCGAGATCGCTGACGGTCCTGAAATAGACGATGATTACCATGTATTTGAGGCTCTCAATCTTCCTCCTGATCATCCTGCAAGAGATACTCAGGATACTTTCTATATTGAAAATACCAACGAGACTATACTCCTCCGTACACAGACTTCTTCCGTACAGGTTCACGTTATGGAGAATCAGAAGCCTCCGATAAGAATAATTTCTCCGGGAAGAGTTTTCCGTTCGGATGCAGTTGATGCAACTCACTCTCCTTTATTCCACCAGATAGAGGGACTTGTTATCGACGAAGGCATCACAATGTCCGACCTCAAGGGTACTCTTGAAATGCTCATGAAGAAGCTCTACGGCAAGGACTGCAAGCTCCGTTTCCGTCCGCACCACTTCCCGTTCACAGAGCCAAGCTGCGAAGTTGATATAAGCTGCTTCAACTGCGGAGGAAAAGGATGCTCCATGTGTAAGGATGAGGGATATATCGAGCTTCTCGGAGCAGGTATGGTACATCCTAAGGTGCTCGAAAACTGCGGAATAGACCCTGAAAAGTACTCCGGATTCGCATTCGGACTCGGTCTTGAGCGTATGGTAATGGGACGCTATGACATCAACGATCTCCGTCTGCTCTATGAGAACGATGTAAGATTCTTAGAGCAGTTTTAAGATAAACGACCTGATTAAAGGAGATAACTTAATGGCTGAAAAAACATCTGACATAATCAGGAAATTAAAAAAAGCTCAAAAAATGACAGCAATATTGATACCGTTATCACTTAGTCCATTGTTTCTCTGTTTAGGTGTATTACTGTCTGGAAATGAAAATCATATGACAATACTGTTAGCACTGTTGTTTATCATATTCTTTGCAGCGTTTTTGCTTTTTTTATGTATGATAAAAAACAAGCATTATGAAAAAATGAAGCAGGACTTAGGCTTAAGCAACGATGATGAGCTGAATTATTATCTCGAAAACAGCCGCAGGATCAATGAGTATAAGTTTATAAACGATGATTATTTAATAGATCTTCCTCCTGCCAGATTATATCGGCTTGCTGACATCAAAAATGCAGAGCGTTATAATAAGAAAGGTCCGAAAACCAAGCACCGATTGAATAGTTCTCACCGTTACTTCATAAAAATAGAGCTTTCAAACGGAAAAAAAGGTAAGCTTAATTTCGGGTTTAAAGAATTAGAGCGAGAGTTTGCTTATAGACTTATCTTAAAAGCAGCAGATGGAAATAAAGATGATAATTATACAAGTATAGTTTCCTGATGCACAAAAAGCAGTGTGTATTGCAATGAAATAAACGAAAGGAATTAAAGCTGTGAATTTATATATGAAGTGGCTAAGCGGCTATGTAAAAGCCGATGTGCCGATAAATGATTTTCGTCATGCTCTTACAATGAAATGTGTGTAAATTATGAGATTAAAACAGATATATGCTTTAGCAATAATATTTATGGCTGTTACACTGCTTGTATTTGCTCCTATATTTAAGTTGTGTACTCATGACTCAATAATACAATATTATCTTACAGCAGCAACACTTTTCATGTTCGCTATGATAATCGTTGGTATATTCATGAAAACATCAAAAATGATGAAAAAACTTGGTGTATCTTCAACTGACGAATTTGAAGAACTGAAAAATAATTGCGATTATAATTATAAAAACAGACTGTATCTGTCGGATGAATGGGTAATAAACACGTATACTCTGAGAGTTTACCGAACAGAAGATATTGTGAAGGTGACAACAAAGGATGGTCATTATCGAAATGGAGTAGCATATACACATTACATAAATGTTCAGCTTCGATACAGTTATGATGATAAGTTTGTTATCTCAAATGAACGTGAAAGAGATAATCTTGCTGTAATTATAAATGGATTTGCAAAGGCAGGAAAAAATGCATATTATGCAAAGAAATATTCTGAATATCATAAAAAAGAAGATTCAGATGAAACCGAAACTGCCAATAACTTTTCGGATACGGATACAAAAAATTGATCGGACAGATATTACCTGTCTCTATAAAAAAACAGGAAAGGAATTAAAGATATGAATTTATCTATGAAATGGCTCAGCGACTATGTAAAAGTCGATGTGCCGATAAAAGATTTCTGTCACGCTCTTACAATGAGCGGTTCAAAGGTAGAGTGCTATGAGGAAGAGGGAAAGAACATCTCCAAGGTAGTTGTTGGAAAGATACTTTCAAAAGGACCTCACGAAAATGCTGATGCTCTTTTTGTATGTAAGGTCGACATCGGAGCTGATGAACCTATACAGATAGTTACAAACGCTAAAAACGTTAAAGAGGGAGACCTCGTTCCTGTTGCTCTTGACGGTGCTGTTCTTCCAGAGGGCAAGATAAAGAAGTGCAAGATGCGTGGAGTTGAGAGCTTCGGTATGTTCTGCGGACTTGATACTCTCGGTCTTACAGCTCATGATTTCCCATACGCTGATCCAGAGGGAGTTTTCGTTATCGAGGAGGAGTGCACCCTCGGACAGGATATTCACTCCGCTATCGGTCTTGACGATACATCTGTTGAGTTCGAGATAACTTCTAACAGACCTGACTGTCTCAGCGTTATCGGTCTTGCAAGAGAGACAGCTGCTACATATGACCTCCCGCTCACAGTAAAAACTCCTGAGTTCAAGGGCGTTGAGGGCGATGTTAACAGCTTCCTCAAAGTTGACATCCATAACGAAAAGGCTTGTCCAAGATACTGTGCAGGTATCGTAAAGAACGTTAAAATTGGTCCTTCTCCACGTTGGATGAGAGAGAGACTTCGTGCAAGCGGTGTTCGTCCGATAAACAATTTTGTTGATATTACAAACTATGTAATGCTTGAATACGGTCAGCCTATGCACGCTTTTGACCTCCGCTATGTTGAGGGAGCACATATAAACGTCCGCAATGCAGTTGACGGCGAGAAGATTATGACTCTTGACGGCGTTGAGCGTGAGCTTACTTCCGATATGCTCGTTATTGCTGACGAGAAAAAGCCTGTAGCCGTTGCAGGTATCATGGGCGGAGAGTACAGCGGTATCATGGATGATACTACAACTGTTGTATTCGAGTCCGCTTACTTCGAGCCTTCACAGGTAAGACAGACTTCAAAGAAGCTCAAACTCAAGTCTGACGCTTCATCACGCTATGAAAAGGGCGTTGATCCATGTATCTCAATGACTTGCCTTAAAAGAGCTTTTGAACTTGTTGAGCTTCTTGGTGCAGGCGAAGTCGTAAACACTGTAATAGACTGCGGCCATTCAGCATTCAAGCCTTCTGAGGTCGTATTTGACCCTGAGTGGATAAACAAGTTCCTCGGCACTGATATTTCTGAGGACAAGATGAAAGAGTACCTCGGACGCCTTGAATTCACATTTGCTGACGGCAAGGTAATAGCTCCTTCATTCAGAATAGACATCGGATGCAAGGCTGATATTGCAGAGGAAGTTGCACGTATCTACGGTTACAACAACATTCCTTCCACTGATTTCAGAGGAGTTGCAAAGGCAGAGTTCACTGAGGAGCAGAAATTCGTCCGCACACTCAGAAATGCAGCAGTATCTCTCGGCGGTTACGAGATAGCAACATACTCCTTTGTATCGCCTAAGTACTTCGATAAGATAAAGCTCCCACAGGACAGCAAGCTCCGCAATGTGGTACGAATAGTTAATCCTCTCGGTGAGGATACCAGCGTTATGAGAACTACAACTATCCCTTCAATGCTTGATGTTCTCTCATTCAACTACAACAACAGAAACGAAAAAGCTTGTCTCTTTGAAATCTCTAAGGAGTATATACCGGCTGCTGAGGAAAAGCCGTTCATCAATGGCAATATCCTCGCAAACAGCGGAAATGAGAAGCACAAGTATCAGTACTCACTTCCGGATGAGCCTCAGAGACTTACTATAGGTATGTACGGCGGAGAAGCTGATTTCTACGTATTAAAGGGCATGGTCGAGCAGATACTCAGTGAGATGAATATCTATGACGTTGAGTACGTGAGAGCAGGCGACTGCGATGCTTTCGATGAAAAATATGCACTCCACCCGGGCAGAAGTGCGGTTATCGTAAAAGACGGCAAATATCTCGGAATAATGGGCGAAATACATCCTGATGTTCAGGACACATACGAGATAGGTGTCAAGACATATGTCGCTAAGCTTTGTATCCCTGAGATGATGGAACTTGCCGCTGACAAGATAACATATAGTCCGCTTCCTAAGTTCCCGGCATCAACAAGAGACCTTAGTCTCCTTGTAGATAACGATACACCGGTTGCTGAGCTTGAAAAGGCTATCAAGGGAGCTGTAGGCAAGATACTCGAAAAGGTCACACTTTTCGATGTTTATAGAAGCAAAGAGATGATAGAAAGCGGCAAGAAGAGTGTTGCTTACTCTATCTCAATGCGTTCGCACGAGGGCACTCTTACCGATGAACAGGCTGACGGAGCTATGAAGCGTGTACTTAAAGCTCTCAATGCTATAGGTGCTGAATTAAGGCAGGGGTGAAACCCCTGCACCCTTTTCACGCTTCGCTCGTAAACTCGCTTACCCTGTCCGAAGCGGAAAGTCTGCTTTCGCATACGAAAGTAAGTCCGGTGCAGTAATAATGAAAAATAATAAAAAAAGTGGAGGGAATATATGCTGTCTCAGATAATCAGTCGTCTGATGATGTTATTCATGCTTATATGTGTATACATGGCAATAACAAATCTGGCGGAGAAAAAGAAGAAAAAAGCGGCTGTCTGGGGAGCATTGTTCCTGCTTCCGATAATATTTCTGATAGTTTTAGTTATAATATACGGTGAATTTGAATAATGTGAAGGTCCTCTGCATGATCTATCAGATGCAGGGGACTTTTTATGCGTCGATTACAGTCTGAGAATGATTGACTTTTTCTGAAAAATAATATATAATATAGAAAATGTTAAAGCGGATAGGGGGAAAAATATTGAAAAACAATATGTGGCAGATACTATTTAATATTATTATTGCTTTGTTCGGAGTCTTTTTATTTAAGGCAACTCCTGTAAACGATTCAATGGTACTTTCTGTACTTGCAATAATAGCTATAGCGGCACTGCTTAGTTTCGGAAATTACTATTTCGTTAAAATTGCTGCACTTGGCAAAAAAGCTTTTCAGCCTTCATATATAATCGACGAGAATACCTTTGAGTCTCTTCACGAGCCGGAGGACTACCTGAATGTGATGAAAGACCTCACAGATTATCCTTTGTGCCGCCTCGAAGCTATGAAGATCGTCGAGCAGTGGAACTCATTCATAAAGAAGTCAGGCACGCTTGATACGATAAGTACAAGCGGCGGTGTATATGAACTTGTGAATCAGGATGTGCAGGCTGTAATGCTCAATAACATGACAATGTTCATCAAGCGTACTGCGATCATGCAGTCGTCTTCAAGGTCTGAGGAGATAAATGCTCATAAAAACTATCTTAGAATGCTGACAAGCAGAAATGACAAGGTGCTGAAGGATTATACAGACCTTCTTATCGAGGTCTCTCAGATGACTGACAGTGAAAGAGACTCTACTGAGATCAAGTCACTGAAGCTTATCATTGATTCTATCCATGATTATAAAACTGAAATTGAAAGTGAGGATGTATGATGAATAAAACTAAAACTCCGCTTATTATTGCAATTATCGGTGCTTTTATCACTATGGCTATGATAATATCGGTCATAAACAATAACTCTTCTAAAAAGGATAAAAGCAGTTCTTCAAGTAAAACAAAGGTTTCTTTTGATGACCCTGCTGAGACTCTGGAACACTGTCTGAAAAACATATCAGTCAGCGAAGCCTCAAAAATTCAAGGAACTGTTGATTACTCTGACAACAGCTCAGCTAATCTCCCGAATATCGAGACAAAATATCCGCTTACCGTAACAGGTAACGGAGAGGTCGATATAGAGATATTCTCTACCTCAGAAAAGGCTGGAAAGAATAATAACGGCTGGCTTAATGAGATAGCTGAGGAATTCAATAAACAGAATAATCGCCTTGAAAACGGAAAGAGCATTTCTGTTAGCGTAAGAAGTATCCCTTCCGGAGCTTCTTCTGATTACATTTCAAACAGAGTGTATGTACCTCAGGCTTACACTCCTTCAAATGAACTCTTTGGCAGTCTTGCCTCCGAACAGGGAGCAAAGCTGAAAATGGAAGTGCCTTCACTTGTATCAAATACAGCAGGTATAGCGATCTCACGTTCTGCTTCTTCTGATATTTCCTCGAAATATGGCTCTGTTACATATGAGAGCATCGTTGACGCAGTTGTTAACGGAGAGCTCCAGATAGGTTATACCTACCCTTATACATCAGCTACAGGTCTTAATTTCCTTGTAAATGCTCTCCAGCATTTCGACGGAAATAATATACTCAGTGATACAGCTGTGTCAAAGTTCCAGCAGCTTCAGAAGAGCATCCCGTTTGTATGCTATACTACAGATCAGATGGTAAACGCTATGCAGAACGGAACACTTCAGGCAGGCGTTGTTGAGTATCAGGCTTATGTGAACAGCCCTGTGCTCAAAGGCGGTTACGAGTTCGTTCCTTTCGGATATAAGCACAGCAACCCTCTTTACAGTGTAGGAGAACTTTCAAAGGAGCAGCAGGATGCACTCAAAGCATTTGTTGACTATGCTATGGGCAGTGAGCCTCAGAAATTAGCTAAGGAATACGGTTTTGATCCACCTGCTTTCGACTATAATTCTGCAAACATAAGCGGATCTGATATTATCAGTGCTCAGCGTTTGTGGAAGCAGGAGAAGGACTCCGGTACACCAACTATCGCTCTCTTTATTGCAGACGTTTCAGGCAGTATGGCAGGAGATCCGCTCAGCCGTCTTAAAACATCTCTTATCGAAGCTTCAAAGAATATTAAACCTGATAATTATGTCGGACTTATCTCTTACAGCGATGATGTGACTGTAAATCTCCCTATTGCTAATTTTGATCTTGAACAGCGTTCTTATTTTGCAGGTGCTGTAGATAATATGCAGTCCGGTGGAGGCACTGCTACATATGATGCTCTTTTAGTCGGTATAAATATGATAAACGAGTATAAAAAGACTGTTCCTAATGCAAAGACAATGATATTTGTGCTGAGTGACGGTATGTGCAACAGAGGTGTCGACTATAATACTTCTGCAAGCATAGTTAGTCATTTTGGTATACCGATATATACTATTGGTTACAATGAGGAAATTGATTCTCTTAAAGACCTTTCATCTATCAATGAGGCAGTTTACATTGACGCTGACAGCGATGACGTTGTATATGAACTCGCCGCTCTATTTAATGCTCAGATGTAAAAAGGAGTAAAACAATGAAAAAAACACTTGCACTTTTGCTTCCGCTGACACTGCTTATATCAGCAGCTTCATGCTCAAACAGCAGCAAGTCATCGGAGTCTTCTGAAATAAGTTCAAATACCGAAATAACCTCAGACAGCGAAATAAAGGATCATGGTCCAAAGTATCATAAGTATTCTGCCATGACTCCGGAGGAGATAGTCGGGGAGCTTACCCTTGAACAAAAGGCAGCTCAGATGGTACAGCCTGCCATTTATAATGTTACTGAGGACGACATGAGAAAGTACGACTACGGCAGCATACTCTCAACAGCTGGATGTGTTGACACTTCTACATGGCGTGCTACTGTTGACGGATACCAGAATTCGGCTATTGTTTCAGATGCCGGAATCCCTTATATCTATGGACAGGATGATGTCCACGGCGTTAATTACTGCCGCAACGCTGTCTACTTTCCGCACAATATCGGACAGGGAGCTGCTAATGATGAAGAGCTTGCTTATCAGGTAGGACTTATAACTGCCGATGAAGCAAAGCTCTGCCACATGATATGGAATTTCTCTCCTGTAGTGGCACAGTCGGTTGACCCTCGCTGGGGAAGGACATATGAGTCTTACGGTTCTGATCTTGAAACGATAACCAAACTCAGTACCGCCTATACTAAGGGACTTCTTGACGGCGGGCTTATCGCTTGTACAAAGCATTTTTTTGCTGACGGAAACGTTGTATACGGCACAGGTGAGCAGGGAGCGATAAAAATGCTCATAGACCGTGGCGACGCTCAGCTTTCCGACGAAGAGATAGCTGAACAGCTCAAAGTATATCAGGCACAGATAGATGCCGGAGTACAGACGATCATGATAAGTCACTCATCTCTCAACGGAGTGAAAATGCACGAGAATAAAGAGTACATAATGAAGCTGAAAGATGAAATGGGATTTGAAGGCTTCATCGTGAGTGACTGGGGTTCGGTAGGAAATATAACAGGTTCAACTTACAAGGAAAAGGTCATCAAGAGCGTTAATGCCGGAATCGATATGCTCATGGAGACTGATAAATTTGAAGAGGCTAAACAGATCATAATCGAAGCTGTTGAAAACGGAGAAATAAGTGAAGAACGTGTCAATGACGCTGTTACAAGAATAATCAAGGTAAAGAAGGAAGCCGGTATATTTGATGATCCGCTTTTTGAAAATCTTGAGACCAAGCAGGAAGAATCGGGTTCTCTTGAATACAGAAAAGTCGCTGAAAAGCTTGTAGAGGAGAGTCTTGTTCTTCTTAAAAATGAAAACGATGTGCTTCCGCTTAAAGAGGGGACAAAGGTCTATATAACCGGTCCTGCGGCTGACAACGGTCAGGCACAGTGCGGCGGCTGGACTATGGACTGGAACGGTGCTAATCTGAAAGACCTTCCGGGCGTAACTACCATTAAAGAAGCTTTTGAGCGATATGCTGAGGACTACAAAATTGAAGTTATCACCGATGCTGAAAAAGCTAACGAAGCTGATGTTGTGCTCCTTTGTGTGGGTGAGCAGGCTTACTCTGAGTGGAACGGTGATACTGAGGACATGGAGCTTTGCGGTACATTGGGTCTTGAAGATAATGCAAAGGCAATAAAGGAAGCAAAGGAGCTCGGCAAGCCGACTGTAGCTTGTATTGTTGCAGGCAGACAAGTAATACTCGATGAAAATGATTATTCCGACTGGGACAGCGTGGTTATGTGCTACCTTCCTGGTTCAGAGGGCAAGGGAATATCAGATGTGCTCTGCGGATGTGCGGAATTTTCCGGAAAACTGCCAAGTCCGTGGTATAATTCTATTGAACAGATACGTACTGACAAGTGCTGGCTGGAAAGAGGCTACGGACTGACATACGGCGAGGACTTTAAGCCGGAGACAGAACCTGAAACAGTCCTTGATACTCCTTCGGAAGATAATAGCAATGATTCTGCGGCAGAAGGTACAAAGTATGAAAAGGGACTTTTCAAGGACGGTGTATACGTCAATGACTACGCAAATATAGTAATGCACGTTCCTGGAAATGTAAAATATATGTCTGTAGATGAAGTGAAGCAGGCAAAACAGGAGACTATTGATTATTTCACCGACGAAAAAGTTGTTTCTTTTGAAAAGAATTCTATTTGGGACAGCTGGATCACAAACAACAAGGAATGTATTTATATCAAGTTTGTGAATACTAAGCTGCTTTACCCTGATTCAGAAAATGTTTCAGCCGAACAGTTACTCAATGATTATAAAGAATATTATGAAAAACTCCTTGGTGAATTAGGCGGTAAGCCGGAGTGGCAGGAAAGAACAACAGTTAAGCTCGGTTCGGAAGAATATCTCAGAGATGTATTGTCTGTCAAGTGGGAAGACGGACACCCTGAATCAGAGTTTGATTATGTGAGAAAAATCGATGATGATCTTATATGTTTTATAACATTCAATACAAGTGATCCTGAAAAAACACTTGAGTACTACGAGGAACTTTTTAATTAATATTGTCTGTGAGGAATATATAAATATAGAACTATTCCAAAATAGAATGGTCATTCGACCTTTTTCGCTTGACACTTTTTGGCTGGTGTGGTATAATTTTAGGGTAGTCGAATAACGATGCAAGGGAGCTGTCTGTAGAGATAGCTCCCTTTCTGTTATTTTACAGAAAAATGACTGGTGCTCATTTTTTTGTAGTAAATCTATTGACAACTTGATTAACAGGTGCTATAATTTATAAAAGTGACCAACAGTCATTCAAATACAAGGAGGGATAGAATGGCTTCAGAAGCTGTAAAAAAAGTCCTTGAAGCGGAAGCTGAATCTGAAAGGAAAACTGCCGAAGCAAAGCAGCGTCGGGATGAGATACTGATGCAGGCTGAGGGAAGATCGGCACACATCATTCAGAAACGGCTCGGAGATGCTTCAAAGGAATCAGCAAAATTACGCAATGAGTTCGACAGCAAGCTGGAGGACTATAAGAAAAATGCAGATGCTGAATGTGAAAAACAACTTGGCAGCATAAAGGCATTGGCTGAAAAAAATATGGACAGTGCTGTTGAGGCGGTTATCAGGGAATATTTCTGATATGACCGTTTATTTAAGGAGTGTGATGTAAGATATGGCGAAGCTCAGAATGAAAAAGATCGAGCTTATCGCTCTGCTTACCGACAGTAAAAAGATCATTGAGCTATTGCAGCGGCGAGGAGTCGTGGAGCTTTGCAGAAACGATGACGATGAACTGACAGGCACAAATGTTACTGCTGTTGTAGGCGAATTTGAAAAGTTCCGCAGCACAGTTGCTCAGGCACTGGATATACTTGAAATTTATTCACCTGAAAAATCAGGATTTTCAGATATGTTCAGCGGAAAGACCGAAGTCGAGAAACACGATTTCGGACGTGAAGCGATGCAGCTTGAAAAGATAATGAATTCAGCAGGAGATATTATCCGCAAAAGTAAGATAATAGACGACGCTGCAAGTGAAATATCGCAGATAGATATGCGATATGATAATCTGAAGCAGTGGACTCCGCTTGATATTCCGCTTAACTTTAAGGGAACAGATTCAACTGCGGCTTTTATCGGAACAGTACCTTTCCTTGCTGACGCTGATTCTCTTGAACAGAATTTACCTGAGACTTGCAGTGTAGAGGTCGTTTCAGCGACCAAAGAACAGAGCTGTCTGTTTGTAATGTGCAGTGATGATATGTCGTCGCAGACCAATGAGGAACTGAGAAAAATGGCTTTTGTTCCGGTCGGTGAAAACATTTCTCTTACGCCGTCAGAGCTGCTTGATAAGCTGAAAGAAAAGCGGAAAAAGCTCGAAGAAACGATAGGGGATACTAAAAAAGCTATAGCAGAGCATGAGAGTGGACGCCGTGAATTCAAGTTCGCAGTCGATTATTTGCAGATGCGAAAAGACAAGTATGATGCACTTAGTTCTCTTGGATTTACAGAAAATACATTTGTGCTGACCGGCTATATCCCAGAGAAATTTACCACAGCTCTTGAAAAAGAGATAACCGGCAAATTTACTGCGTCAGTGACTTTCACCGACCCGTCTGAGGATGATGATGTGCCGGTAATGCTTGAAAACAGCGGATTTTCAGCTCCGGTAGAGGGCATCACGAAAATGTACGCAATGCCTTCAAAAACTGATGTCGACCCGACTCCGATAATGTCATTTTTCTACTATTTATTTTTCGGAATGATGCTTTCGGACGCTGGTTACGGTCTGACTATGCTCATAGGAACAACAATTGTTCTTAAAAAATGCAAGCTTGAAGAATCAATGTACAAGACCATGAAAATGTTCCGGAATTGCGGAATATCAACTTTGATATGGGGAGCTCTTTTCGGAAGCTGGTTCGGCGACATAGTACAGGTCATAGGACGGGATTTCTTCCACAAGGAAATTGGAAGTATCGCCCTCTGGTTTGAGCCTATGGATGATCCGATAAAATTGCTTCTGTATTCATTCGGACTTGGAATACTCCACCTTTTCCTTGGTGTGGCAGTTTCATTTAAAATGTCATGGGATGACGGCAGAAAGCTGGATGCGGTACTCGATACAGTACCGATATACATGATAATACTTGGTGTTGCACCTCTTGGAGCTTCTATTCTTACTGATGTTCCGGCTATTCTTAAAACTATCGGAACACCGGTGCTTATTGCGGGAGTTGCACTGCTTGTACTTACATCGGGCAGAAGCTCAAAATCGATATTCGGAAAATTCTTCGGCGGACTTTATGCACTCTATAACACTGCTACAGGTTGGCTGAGCGATATTCTTTCGTATTCAAGACTTCTTGCACTCGGACTTGCAACAGGTTCTATTGCAGGAGTTATCAATCTTATCGGAACAATGCCTGAGAATACAGTTTTCAAAGCAATACTGCTTGTGATAGTATTTATAGTCGGACATTCAGTGAATATGGCTATAAATCTTCTCGGAGCTTATGTTCATACAGACAGGTTACAGTTCGTTGAACTGTTTTCAAAATTCTACACTGGTGGCGGACGTGAATTTGAACCGCTTACAGTAAACACACAGTATATAAAATTCAAGGAGGAAAAATATCATGAATAGTATGGGACTTGCATTAGCAATAATAGGTGCAGCTTGTGCATCACTTTTCGCAGGAATTGGCTCTGCAAAGGGCGTCGGACTTGTCGGTGAGGCAGCCGCAGGCGTTGTTTCAGTCGACCCTAATAAATTCAGCAAAGTACTTATACTGGAGCTTCTTCCGGGTACTCAGGGACTTTACGGACTTCTTACAGCAATACTCATGCTCAGAAAAATAGGTATACTCGGCGGAGAAGTCGCATCACTCACAACAGCTCAGGGACTTATGTTCCTTGGTGCAGCAATGCCGATCGCAATAGTCGGACTTTTCTCGGGTATAGCACAGGGCAGGGCAGCCGCAGCCGGTGTTGGTATCACTGCAAAGAAGCCTGAGCACAACGGAAAGGGTATCATCATGGCAGCAATGGTAGAGACATACGCTATCCTTGCACTGCTCGTATCAATACTCATTATAAATAATATTGCAGTCTGATCTTGAAACGGAGGTAATATCATGTCCGGACTTGACGAAATACTGAACAAAATTGAAAGTCAGCAGAAAGAAAACGAGGACAAGATGATAAGTGCAGCTGAGATCAAAGCAGCAGCAATGCTCAAGGAAGCTGAGGCAAAAGCTGAGAAAGCATATCAGGAATCCGTTGCAAAGGCAGAGTCAAAGCATCAGCAGAACTATGTGAATTCATGCAATTCAGCAGACGCAGCCAATAAACGCAGACTTCTTGCCTGCCGTATCGAGCTTATCAGCAAGGCTATAGAAAATGTACTTGCAAAGCTCAGGGGACTTCCTGATGCTGAATATTTTGAGATGCTCGAACGCCTTATAACTGACCGTATCAGGGAGGGAAAAGGTGTACTTGAACTTAGTGCAGCCGACCTGAAAAGACTTCCGGCAGACTTTGAAGAAAAGCTCGGCAAAGCAGCTTCCGGAAAAAACGGCAGCATAGAAATATCAAAAGAGCCTGCAAATATACGTGACGGATTTATCCTCACATACGGACTTGTGTCTGAAAATTGCAGCTTTGAAGCTATATTGGAATCTGAAAAGGACGGCATAAGAGATATTGCCGCAAGAGAACTGTTCGGGCAGGTGAGCTGATGAAAACAGAATATGCAAGTGCCGTTGCTGCTGTAAAAGCAATGGAAAGCACTCTTATGACTCAGAATGACATCGAACAGCTTATAAACACTTCAACAAAGTCGGAGCGTCAGACATTGATCGATTCACGAAACGGCGATGTCAAAAATATTTCGGATGTATGGGAAATGCTAATGACATTTGCTTCGGACAGTAAAGAGCTGAAGATACTCTTATACCGCAATGATTTTCACAATCTGAAAGCAGTGCTGAAAGCAATGATCTCAAATCGTGATCCTGAAATATACTACGTTTCACCTTCAAATGTGACACTTGAAGAACTTAAAAAGGCGTTCCGTGATAAAGAAGCCGACATTCTTCCGGAGCATATGCGTGAGACTGCACGTTCAGCATATGAGCTCCTGACAAGAACTCTTGACGGTCAGCTTTCAGATTCGCTTATCGACTGTGCAGCACTCGGAGCAATGCAGAAAAGTGCCGCAGACTGCGGAAGTGCATTCATGAAACGTTATGCTGCACTCACAACAGCGTGTTCAGATATAAAAACTGCGTACAGATGCAGCAAAATGGGAAAATCACGACAATTCCTCGAAGCAGCAGTTTGCGGAAGCTCTGAGCTTGACAAGGAAGCTATGATACGTTCTGCACTTTCCGGAGTTGATGCTCTGTTCGATCATCTGACCAAATCAGGGTACGGTGAAGCAGCTGAGCTTCTGAAAGAAAATCCAGCCGGATTTGAAAAATGGTGCGATGATGTAATCATGGAGCTTGCAGCAGATGCCCGTATGCAGGCATTCGGTGTTGAGCCGCTTGCTGCGTACTACATCGCAAAGGAAGCGGAGCTTAAAAATATCAGAATTATCAATGTCTGCAAGGAATGCGGAACAGCCCGTGGAACAATAACTGAAAGGATGAGAAAGCTTTATGTCTGAAATGTATAAGGTCGCAGTTATAGGCGATACAGCGAGTGTTTCCGGATTTGCAGCTCTCGGACTTTCAGTGTTCCGTGAAACTGAGCCGGATAAGATAAAAAAACTTATCTCACGTCTTGCCGCAAGTGATTTTGCGGTCATATATATAACCGAACCGGCAGCAGCAATGGTCAAAGATACGATAAACAAGTACAGAAGCAGCCGTTTGCCGTCAATAGTGCTCATACCGGCTGTCGAGGGCAATACCGGTGACGGAATGAAAGCACTCCACGAAGCTGTTGAAAAAGCAGTCGGTTCTGATATACTCAATTGATAAAGGGGCGTAATAAATAAAATGAGCAGCATAGGTACAATAACAAAGATCTCAGGTCCTCTTGTTGTTGCGGAGGGAATGAGAGATTCAAATATGTTCGACGTTGTGCGAGTAAGCAAGCAGCGTCTTATTGGTGAAATAATCGAAATGCACGGTGACCGTGCTTCCATTCAGGTATACGAGGAAACTGCCGGACTCGGAACAGGCGAAGAGGTTGAATCTACCGGCGAGCCGATGAGTGTCGAGCTTGGTCCGGGACTTATAGGCAGCATTTTTGACGGTATACAGCGTCCGCTTGACGATATACGCAGAGTTGCAGGAAACAGTCTTGTAAGAGGCGTTGAAGTTCCCTCACTAAAAAGAGAACCGCTATGGAAGTTCACTCCTTCCGTAAAGACCGGAGATAAAGTCATCGGCGGAGACATAATCGGTACAGTTCCGGAGACAGACATAGTTCTGCATAAAATAATGGTACCAAATGGTGTTGAGGGAACAGTTGCGGAGATAAAAGAAGGTGAATTTCATGCTGACGATACAGTGTGCGTAATAGATACTGCAAACGGCAGACGTGAGCTTTCACTTATCCAGAAATGGCCTGTCCGCCGTGGCAGACCTTACAAGAAGAAGCTCTCACCGGATATGCCTCTTGTTACCGGACAGCGTGTAGTTGACTGCCTTTTCCCGATAGCAAAGGGCGGTGTTGCAGCTATCCCCGGACCTTTCGGAAGCGGAAAGACTGTAACTCAGCACCAGCTCGCAAAATGGGCTGATGCCGATATAATCGTATACATCGGATGCGGTGAGCGTGGAAACGAAATGACGGACGTTCTTAATGAATTTCCGGAGCTTATTGACCCTAATACCGGAAAGTCGCTTATGGAGCGTACTGTCCTGATAGCTAATACCTCTGATATGCCTGTTGCAGCGAGAGAAGCTTCTGTTTATACGGGTATCACTATCGCTGAGTACTACCGTGATATGGGCTATTCCGTAGCTCTTATGGCGGACTCTACATCACGTTGGGCAGAGGCTCTCCGTGAGATGTCCGGACGACTTGAAGAAATGCCCGGCGATGAGGGCTATCCTGCATATCTCGGAAGCCGTCTTGCACAGTTCTATGAGCGTGCAGGCAGAGTTATCTCAAACGGCACAGAGGGCAGGGAAGGAGCTCTTTCAGTTATCGGAGCTGTTTCTCCTCCTGGCGGTGATATATCAGAGCCGGTATCTCAGGCTACACTTCGTATAGTCAAGGTATTCTGGGGACTTGATTCTGCTCTTGCATATCAGCGTCACTTTCCTGCAATAAACTGGCTCACAAGCTATTCGCTTTATGCTGATTCGCTTGCTGACTGGTACAACAATAATGTTTCTGTCGACTGGATGAAGGACAGAGCACGTTTCATGGCTATACTGCACGATGAAGCTGAGCTAAAAGAGATCGTAAAGCTCATCGGTATGGACGCTCTTTCAGCCGGTGACCGTCTTAAAATGGAAACAGCACGTTCAATACGTGAGGACTTTCTGCATCAGCTTGCTTTCCATGAGGTCGACACTTATACAAGTCTCAAAAAGCAGCTTTATATGATGAAGCTTATTCTTGGATTCAATGACGAAGCAGCAGAGGCTATAAAGAAGGGTGCAGATATTGAAGAAGTCGCAGAGCTTCCGGTACGTGAAAAGATAGGTCGATTCAAGTACATAGAGGAAGAGAGAACAGATGAAGAATTCAGCAAAATATCAGTCGAGATTTCTGCCGAGCTTGACGGACTTCTCAGAAAGGAGAATGACTGATGCCAAGAGAATACAGAACTATCGAGGAAGCAGCCGGACCGCTTCTTCTTGTAAAAGATGTTGAGAACGTAAAGTACGGCGAGCTTGCCGAGATAAGACTTACTAACGGTGAACGCCGCAGATGCCGTGTTCTTGAGATAAACGGCACAGATGCACTTGTACAGCTTTTTGATAACGCAGCCGGAATAAACCTCAAGGACAGCAGTGTAGTATTTTCCGGTCATCAGATGGAACTCGGCGTTTCAAGCGATATGCTGGGACGAGTTTTTGACGGTATGGGACGTCCTATAGATGACGGTCCGGAGATAATCCCAGAAATGCGAATGGATGTAAACGGACTTCCTATGAATCCGGTAGCAAGAAGATACCCTCAGGAGTTCATTCAGACAGGTGTTTCTGCTATTGACGGTCTGAACACACTTGTAAGGGGGCAGAAGCTTCCTATATTTTCAGCAAGCGGACTTCCTCATGCACAGTTTGCCGCACAGATAGCACGTCAGGCAAGAGTTCGTGGTAAGGACGAGCAGTTTGCAGTTGTATTTGCAGCAATGGGTATCACATTTGAAGAATCCGAGTATTTTGTCAACAGTTTCCGTTCTACAGGAGCACTCGACAGAACTGTGCTCTTCATAAACCTTGCTAACGATTCCGCTATCGAGCGTCTTGCAACACCTAAAATGGCACTTACAGCAGCTGAATTCCTCGCATTTGAAAAGGGAATGCACGTACTTGTAATACTCACTGATATTACAAACTATGCGGACGCACTCCGTGAAGTATCAGCTGCACGTAAGGAAGTACCGGGAAGACGTGGCTACCCGGGATATATGTACACAGACCTTGCAACTATATATGAACGTGCAGGCCGTCAGGAAGGCAAAGAGGGAAGCATCACCATGATACCTATCCTTACAATGCCGGAAGATGATAAGACTCATCCTATCCCTGACCTTACCGGCTATATCACTGAGGGACAGATAATCCTTTCCCGTGAACTCTACAGAAAGGGTATAAATCCTCCTGTCGACGTGCTTCCGTCACTTTCACGACTTAAAGATAAAGGTATCGGAAACGGAAAGACCCGTGCTGACCACTCTGACACTATGAACCAGCTTTTCTCGGCATATGCCCGTGGAAAAGATGCTAAGGAGCTTATGGTCGTTCTCGGAGAAGCCGCACTTACTCCAATAGACCTCATGTACGCTAAATTTGCAGACGAATTTGAACGCAGATATGTTTCTCAGGGATTTGATAATAACAGAAGCATTGAGGAAACTCTTTCTATTGGCTGGGAGCTGCTGAAAATGCTCCCAAGAAGTGAGCTGCGTCGAATCAGGGAGGAATACCTTGTAAAGTATTACGACTCACAGGACAGAGGTGAGCAGAGTGGCGAGACTTAATGTAAATCCGACCCGAATGGAGCTTTCCAAGCTGAAAAAAAAGCTTAGTTCCGCAAGACGTGGTCACAAGCTGCTGAAGGATAAGCGTGACGAGCTTATGAGACAGTTCATGATACTCATAAAAGAGGATCGCCAGCTGCGTACAGAAGTTGAAGCAGCTTTGTCCGAAGCCAACAGATATATGGCAGTTGCAGGTTCAGTCATGCAGCGTGAAGTGCTCGAAACAGCTCTCATGCTGCCAAAGCAGGAAGTTGAACTTGAGATCAGCGAAAAGAATGTAATGAGCGTAAGTATACCGGTTTTCGATGCAAAATTCAAAACCGATGACAGCAGCGATATTTTTTCGTATGGTACTGCTTTTACCTCTATCGACCTTGACGGTGCTGTAATGTCACTCAGCGAAGTTTTTCCAAAAATGATAAGACTTGCTGAGATCGAAAAAGCCTGCCAGCTAATGGCAGACGAGATCGAAAAAACCCGCCGCCGTGTAAACGCTCTTGAGCACATAATGATACCTGACTATGAGGAGACTATTAAGTTCATTACAATGAAGCTTTCTGAAAATGAAAGAAGTACAACTACCTCACTTATGAAAGTCAAGGATATGGTGCTTAAACAGAGTCATAATTATCATTGACAATAAAGCCACCTGTTCAAAGGTGGTTTTATTTTATACAGTTACCGGTGTCATAGTTTGCTCCGGTTACAGCAGGTCACGCATAACTGAAAAGCTGTATCAAAATGAATACAAATTTATCCAAGTGCAACATCCAAGGACATCATAATTGTGAATCCTATTGAAAACAGTATCACACCTATATCAGAATTATCATCCTCATGTATCTCAGGAACCAGTTCTTTGACTACAACGTATATCATTGCTCCTGCTGCAAAACTGAGCATATATGGCATAGCAGGTACAATAAGATCAGCGAGAAAAATAGTGATAAGAGCAGCTATCGGCTCAACGATGCCGGATAGAACTCCGTCTGCAAACGAACGGGCTCTGCTTTTGTTTTCGGCATGAAGCGGCATTGAAATTATAGCTCCTTCAGGAAAATTTTGTATTGCTATTCCAAGTGCAAGAGCGAATGCAGTTTTAGCGGTTATGTTTGCGGTGTTAGCAAGATAACCTGCATATACCGCTCCAACCGCCATACCTTCCGGAATATTGTGGAGCGTAACTGCAAGAACCATCATTGCAGTTCTCGAAAGCTTGTTATCATTTTTTTGAGGATCATCTGTCCTGACAAGCAGACGTGGTATGATATGATCGATCATCATCAGGAACAATATACCTATCCAGAATCCAACTGCGGCAGGAATAAATGACAGCCTGCCCATTTGATCTGATCGTTCTATTGCAGGTATTATCAAGCTCCACAGCGATGCTGCTATCATCACACCGCCTGCAAATCCTAACAAGGCTCGCTGTACCGTTTTTCCAAGCTGATGTTTTGAAAAAAACACGCAGGAAGAGCCGGCTGCTGTGCCAACAAAAGGGATAAGTACTCCCATAATTACATTTGTTATCATGTGCATGATTCCTTTCCGACAAATTGCCATTGCTCTCACTAATCAACTTTGCTTTTTGTCACGGTTTAGTTGGGTGAGCAATATATATGTGAGTATAACAAATAGTCTGTTTTCATAATATGCATTCTTGAATAACAAGTGCATGGACATAAGGCAATACACGCATTTATTGTTCGGTGCGGACACAAAAAATGAAAACTGCTCAGCGTCGGAAAAAGCTTGAAATGAGTTACCATTTCTGCACTTTTCTCCATTTGGACATAGGTATACTTATACAAAATGTTTATCATTATATAATTATTATCTAAATGTTATGATATTGTTAATTTTTCAGAGATTTAATTGTTGTAAATTGACAAATAATGAATAATGGTGTAAAATATAATAAGGTATAAAATACCTTTTATATAAATCATCAAGCGAAATGGAGTATCATCATGTCGGGATCAATAAAAAAAAGAATAGGTTTTTCATTAGCCATAGTTCTTGTGATCTTTGTTATAATATTATTCTCTGTTTCATGTCTTATTGTCCGGATGACAGGCTTGAAATACCAGAGGACGATCGCTTCAGAGGCTCTTGATATGGCGGAGCTCACGATCAATGCCGACCTTGCAAAAGAGACATTCAATACAAGAACATTATCAGATGAATATTCGTCTGTCCAGAATAAACTTATGTCCTATCAGGAGAGTAACCGTTCAGAGATCAAACGCATCTCTCTTGTAAGCTTCAGCAATACATCTGGCAGCTATATATATGATACAGGCGGTGAAGGACTTGGTTCAAAGCTGGAATATGATGATTATACATCCTCAATTAAAGCAGAGCTGATAAACGGAAGAAATGCTCTTACGTACTCAAAAAAAGGAGTACTCAGATATTACCGTCCTTTGAGGACAGTGGATGATAATCTATGTGGATATATAATAGTGGAGCTTGAAAATCCTTATGAATACAGGCATATACCAGCTGCTGCGGGAATACTTGCAGGTATGCTGATACTATGCGGCATATTCGTGCTCATACTCGTAAATTACCTTAACAGAAAGATATTCCGTCCAATCAGACAGATAACGAATTCGGCTGTATATCTTTCCGGAGATGATAAAGCGTCAGACGGAAAGGATGCATCGGTATTTTTCGATACAAAACGCAGTGATGAGATAGGTCAGCTAAGTATGGCTCTTCAGAAGATACTTTTTGAGATGAACAACAGTAACGAGAATCTGTCTCAGGCACTTTTTGATGCTAATCATGACGGTATGACACATATGCTGAATAAACGCTGCTACCACAGTTTGGAAGAAGTGTTCAGGAATGGTGAAAATATCGGACTTATATATTTTGATGTCAATAACCTTAAGCTGATGAATGATACTCATGGTCACGAAAGCGGCGATTACGTTATAACGTCTGCTGCTGAATACATAAGGTCATTCATGGGACCTGACGACCACTGCTTCAGAATGGGAGGCGATGAGTTCCTCATGGTAATGACAAATTGTTCGTTCAGAAGCATCGATGCTATCATAGATAAACTTGAAAAGGATTCACCGAAAATACTCAGCAAACCGGAGGAATCTGTAAAATGTGCTCTTTCATACGGCTATGCATATGCAAAGGGAAAATATTCATACGATGAACTGATGGCAGAAGCTGAAGAAAATATGTATGAAAAGAAAACAGCTTTGAAAAAACAAATGAATATGCCAGTCAGATAACGGAGGTGGAGTGTTTGAGCAGCAGCAAAAAAAATAGAACTGCTCCGCTGTCAAGATCGTCTTTCAGATTGAAATTTCTTCTTCTTGGTATCATTTTCATACTTGCTCTTGCCGCATCATGGTATATAATGGTAAATACCATTAATAAGGCAGCGTCAGAAAAATATGACCAGCTTGAGAAAACAGCTGTAACAGCTACGGAGCAGATGACCAATACAGGCATCGACAGTGCTATATCTATTGCAAAGAATATTTATACAAATGAAGCGGTATATAATTTCCTCAACAGGAACTATGCTTCAGCTGCTGAATATTTTGAAGCATATCATCCTTTGTTCAAAAATACGGCACTGAGTACAGCGGATACGAATATTGTAAAAAAATGTACGATCTATACTTCAAATCCCACCATACTCTCAGGCGGAACTATGGCATTACTGGATTCTGTTAAGAACGAAGAATGGTACAAGTCCATAAAAAAGTTCAATAAACCGACTATATTGAATATCGACCACAGAGATCAGTCCATGAACATTATCAGAAAGCTTGATTATATTCAGCTTGAAACCGGTGAAAGCTATCTGTATCTGAAGCTGAGCAGCGAATTTATCAACAGGTTCGTAGAAAGTCTTGATTTTGACGGCAGTATATATATCATGAGCGGAAGTGACCTGCTTTACAGCAGTGACAAGAATATCAGCTCCGTATCGGATGTCACTATAACTCCGGAATTTGAGTGCATCAAGCGTAATTATTATACGGTCGATATAGAGTTCTACTCATATGCAAATAAAAAAGGGATCGCTTCAATTTTAAGGAAAGATCATCTTGTTCTATATCTTATTATAATCATAGTTTTTTTCAATATCTTTGTTATCGTCATGGCGAGGAGCTTATTAAGACGCATCCGACCGGTATTGAAAGAGTTTAAAAGTGAAAGCGGAGTACCCACTCTTATAAAAGGAAATAACGGCAGTGATGAGATAGGAAAGCTGCTGGATATATGTTCTGAAATGTCGGAACGTCTTACGCAGAAGGGAAGTGAGTATAAGGAAAGCAGCGACTCGCTTATGAAAAAGAGCTCTGAATATAACTCGCTCTTCACGACCGCTCTGAGACTTGATGCCGAACTTTCTGTTCTGAACAAGATGCCGTATCTGCATAAAGATTTCGATAGCGACTGCATATCTCTCACAGATGAGGCGGAAATGATCGAAAGAGCTGCCGGAGAGCTCGGAAAGAAATACAGTTTTACCGGCGATGCTAACCGTGATATGATAATCCCAGCGTACTCTCTGGTACTCATATCAGATGATATATTCAATGAGTTCAATGGTGAATCTGTAGAAATAAACGCATCAGAAAAAGAGGCTGTCATAACTTTTAAAGGCAGCAGAAAACCACGTTCAGCTGACAGTCTGAAACTTCTGGCAGTATTTGAAGATGAGAATGTAAGCAGTGAATATTCATTCGCAAAGAATTACAGATTCAATCCGTATCTCAGGATCAGACATTGTCTCGGCAGAAATATAGATATGGATATAAGTTCTGATAACGATATGAATATAACGTTCAGGATATATTTTAAAAAAGAAAAGGGTGAATAAGTATGACGGGAAAAAAGTTGTTATCTGCTTTATCAGCAGCAGTTATGATATTTTCATCATCAGGCTGCTCGTTAAAAAAGGATGATAAAGAGCAGGAATTCAAGGTTTTTACGGGATTCTATGCTACACGCAGTGATGGTATAGCCAAGGATAACGAGATACAAAAACTGATCGCTGAAAAAACGGGCTGTATCCTCAATGAAGAGTGGATCGAGGATCAGTCTGATCTGGATAAGGTGTTCAGCGACATGATGATCTCAGGAAAATATCCGGACTTCATTTCACCCGATGCTGTGAACTGTCAGCGTCTGATAAAGGAGAACGCTTTTATTCCGCTGGATAATTACTGGGATGACTACCCTGCACTGAAATCACTTTATACTGATGCACAGTGGGATATAGTCCGCTCAGAAGACGGTCATATATATTATATACCTTTGTTCTCGGCAGTTTATCTCGACGATTGCAGCACCGTTCACGACGGTGAAGCGTTCTGGATACAGGTAAGAGTTCTTGAATGGGCGAATTATCCCGAACTGAAAACACTTGACGATTATTTCGGACTAATTGAAGACTATATAGCTGCAAATCCTGTTGATGAAAACGGTGAACCTTACATAGGCTATGAGATGCAGGCAAATGATACACGCTTCTTTGCACTGGATAATCCGCCTATGTTCCTTGACGGCTATCCAAATGACGGATGTTGTCTGGTAGATCCGGATACACTTGAAGCTAAGGACTATAATCTGCTCCCGACAGCTAAGAAGTGGTTCAAAAAGCTGAATGAAGAGTACCATAAAGGTATCATCGATCCTGAATGTTTTGTTATGGAAACTAATGATTATTATGATAAGCTTTCAACAGGAAGAGTTCTCGGAATGGTGGATCAGCACTGGAATTTCGGAAGCTCTGAGCGTGAACTTCCTCCGGAATGCAAATATATTCCTTTCGGACTTACAATTGACGGAAAGATAAAAGAGAGATACCACGACCGCACTGCGTTCAATTCCTCTACAGGTGTCGGAGTAAGTACAAGCTGCTCAGATCCCGAAGGTGCTGTGAAATTTATGAACAGTCTTCTTGATCCGGATGTACAGAACTTACGCTCGTGGGGAGTTGAGGGAGTTGACTATTTCATAAATGAAGACGGTCTGTTCGATCAGACTGACGAGCAGTATGACCGCTGGCGAAATAAGGACTACAAAGCCAGACACGTCTGCGAATACAGCTATATGCCACGTTTCTACGGTATGGCTCCCGACGGTATCAATGCGTATACTTCCACTAATCAGCCTATAATATTCTATGATCATCTCGATCCGGTAATAAAGAAATGTTTTGATGCTTATGGCGTAAAAACCTATACCGAGCTGCTTAATCCTGCACCTGAAAATCCGCCGTGGTATCCAATGTGGTCGTTTGACAATTCAGTCACAGAAGCTACTGACTACGGTAAGGTCATGAAAAAGATACAGGAAGTGAAACATAAGTATATGCCGCTTATGGTAATGAGCAATGATTTTGAAAAGACGTGGAACGAATACTATGAAGCGTATAATAAAACTGATCCTCAGGTGTACTTTGATGAACTTACTGCCGAAGTACGCAGAAGATGCAATGCAGGATAATATAAAAAAACGTCGCTGTTCAATGCAGCGACGTTTTTTTTATCAGCTTATCCAGTTATTTCTGATACTTAGCCTTGTCCATTTCACGGATAGCGGCACGGCGTATCTTTCCACTTCCTACTGTTTTGGGCAGTTCGGGTACAAATTCGATAACTCTTGGATACTTGTAAGGTGCAGTACGCTCCTTGACATAATCCTTTATTTCCTTTACAAGCTCGTCAGAAGCAGCTTTGTCCTTTGTAAGAACGATAGTTGCTTTTACGACCTGACCTCTTATCTCGTCCGGAACACCTGTAACAGCACATTCAAGTACATATGGGAGTTCCATAAGAACGCTTTCGATCTCAAATGGTCCGATGCGGTAGCCTGATGACTTGATAACGTCATCGACTCTGCCGACATACCAGAAGTAACCGTCCTCATCTACCCATGCGGTATCACCTGTGTGATAGTAGCCTTCACGCCATGTTTCGGCAGTGTTCTCTTCATCACCATAGTAACAGAGTGCAAGTCCGGGAACACCGTAGCCTGCGGCATTTTCATTTTTGAGCTTTACACATATCTCACCTGTCTCACCGACACCTGCCGGAGTACCATCAGGGAGAAGCACCTGTACATCATACTGCGGATTTGGTTTGCCCATACTTCCGGGCTTAGGCTCCATGCCTACAACGTTTGCGATTGTAAGTGTAGTCTCAGTCTGACCGAATCCCTCCATTAGCTTGATACCGGTTGCACGGTAGAACTGGTGGAATACCTCAGGGTTAAGAGCTTCACCTGCGATACAAGCATATTTCAGTGAAGAAAGGTCATACTTTGAAAGGTCCTCTTTGATAAAGAAGCGGTACATAGTCGGAGGTGCACAGAATGATGTGACATTATATTTCTTGAACATCGGGAGGATGTCGTCAGCGTGGAAACGGTCGAAATCATACACGAACACAGCAGCCTCGCACATCCACTGACCGTAAAGCTTGCCCCAGAGAGCTTTTCCCCAGCCAGTATCAGAGATAGTGAAGTGCAGACCGTTCGGATCGGCATTCTGCCAGTAGCGTGCAGTTACGTAGTGACCGAGCGGATACTGATAGCTGTGGAGTACCAGTTTAGGATTGCCTGATGTTCCGGAGCTGAAGAATATCAGCATAGGGTCAGTTCCGCATGGAGTATCGTCTGTACGCTCAAAATGAGTGCTGTATGCAGGGAGTTCAGCATTGAAATCATGCCAGCCTTCTCTCTGACCATTGACGACTATTTTTGTTTTGAGTGTAGGTGATACTGCACAAGCCTTGTCTACTTCGTCTGCGACATCACCGTCAGAAGTACATACGATAGCAGATACCTCAGCTGAGTTAAAGCGATACTCTAAATCGTGCTCCTTGAGCATATTGGAAGCAGGGATAACAAGAGCTCCGATACGATGAAGAGCGATTATCGAGAACCAGAACTGATAATGTCTTTTAAGTATCAGCATTACACGGTCACCTTTTTTGATGCCGAGTGACTTGAAATAGTTTGCTGTCTGACATGAGTACTTCTTGATGTCCTTGAAGGTGAAATGACGCTCATTGTGGTCGACATCAACATATATCATAGCAGTTTTATCAGGGCACTTTTCTGCCATTGCATCAACTATATCATAAGCAAAGTTGAACTTATCTTCATTAACAAAATGTACCGCACTAAGGATCCCGTTTTCATTAGTCTCACATTTTACAAATTTATCAGCAACAGGATGCAGCAGACCAGCCTTATCGACATTGGTCAGATGATGCTCTGCAACGTGCTCCTTGTATTCAGCCATACCTGTTGTACCACGGGGAGCCATTACAAATGCGTATATCTCACAGTCTTCACCGCCCAAAGCTACTTCGTCATGCGGCATGGAGCTGTCGTAGTAGATACAGTCACCCTCGTGAAGTATCTCTGTATGTGAGCCTACAGTCATACGCAGAGTTCCCTTTATGACGATGTCCATTTCCTGACCTGCATGGCTTGACATATGAAGCGGCTGAGAGAGTGCTTCTTCGGAGTAGGGGATAACAACGTGGAATGGCTCAACTGTCTTGTTCTTGAATTTTGAAGCAAGACGGTTATAGGCAAATCCCTTTCTGCGGACTATTGGCACGCCTTCGCCCTTGCGGGTTATAGTATAACCGCTGAGTTCAGGGCTGCTGCCTTCCATGAGGTCGGTTATATCAATATTAAAGGTGTTAGCACACTGGTAGATGAATGTAAAACTGAAATCCTTTTCACCTGATTCGTATTTCTTGTAGTCCTCGACTGAATATCCAGTAATTTCAGCCATTTTCTCCACAGAAATATCGAGGTCTTCACGCAGATTTGAAATACGCTCTGCTATTTCTTTTATTTTTACTTCTGCATTCTGTAATTCCGTCATTTTACTCATAATAATCTCTCCTTAAAAATAATAATTACTGGAAAATGAAACAGTCGCAGAGAAATACTGCTGTTTTTGTGTAAAAACAAAAAACTCGTCTCAAAGAAAAACTTTGAGACGAGTATCATTACTTGATTACCCGCGGTACCACTCAAATTGTGCCGCTATTGCGTAACACCACTTCAGACTCCAGCAAGTCCTATTCATTAACGCAGAATCACGGAAGCACTTACTGATACGTTCAGCACTTCGGCTCAGAAGGGATACACAGCATTGCTTATCACCGACTCACACCAACTATCGGCTCTCTGTAGACATTGGCAATCCCATGCTTGTCTTCCTCACAGCTTATGATTGGATTATATCACAAAGAAATGCATTTGTCAATACCCTGTTCAAAAAAATTTGAAATTATTTATCAGAAGTCCAAAGAAACGTCCGGACCAAATGAAAGTCCGGACGGATTTTATTCTTCTTCGGTTTCGGTTATGGATTCGTTTTCGCAAACTGTCTCGGGATGAAACACTACATTCCCGGTCTCTGTACTAATGGAATACATACTGTTTTCAAACAGTTTACTTAAAAAGCTAATGGAACTTTTAACGATCATAACTATCACCTTTCTGCATTTTTTACGGCACATATTATTAGGAGAGACATTCAGCAGACGTTTAGTTCAACATCGTCCTGCTTTCCACATCCGCTCTGTACAAATGAGCACTGAGCGGAAAATGTGCTGTATGGAATCCTTACTTGTTACCATCTGTACAGCTCCTTTCCTGTTTGGTATGTTTATATTATAACCTGTATTTTGTGATTTGTCCAATGCTAAAATTCAATTGCAGATTATAAAAAAATGCTATATGTGAAAAGCTTGAAAAGGGAGAACGTACATGGTATACTTATTTAAAAACAGAAAATGATCTACATCTCAGAAGCAGCTAAATAGGCGGTGTATGCAGCATATCCGCCTTCTATATTATAGGCATCATAGCCTCTGTCATCAAGTATCTCTACGACCTCCGCACTCAGGTCGCCTGTTCTGCAAAGAACGTACACAGGCTTATTTTCAGGGAGTTTTGAAAGACCGGTCGAGATCTTGTCAAACGGTATATTTATAGAACCGTCAATATTTTTCAGTTCAAATTCTTCTTCGCTGCGAATATCAACGAGAGTTGCTTTGCCGGTATCAAGGTCACATAATTCTGATGCATTTATACTTTTCATAATAATTCCTTTCAGGAGGTAAAAAATGGCTTTAACAGACGAACAGCTTGAACGCTATTCAAGACATATAACTTTAAAAGAGATAGGCGTAAGGGGACAGAAAAAGCTCCTTGAAGCCAAAGTGCTCATAATCGGTGCAGGAGGACTTGGAGCTCCTGCTGCGATGTATCTTGCAGCTGCCGGAGTCGGTACGATAGGCATTGCCGACTGCGATAATGTGGAACTATCAAATCTACAGAGACAGATAATCCACACTACAAAAGATACAGGCAAATCAAAAGTGCAGTCCGCTGCCGAGACGATAGAAGCACTCAATCCGAATGTAAGGGTGATAACTTACCATGAATATGTCAGCAGCAGGAATATCTCTGATATGATAAAGGACTATGATTTCATAATCGACGGTGCAGATAACTTCCCGACCAAGTTTCTTATAAACGATGCCTGTGTGCTCGGGCACAAACCTTTCTGTCACGCAGGCATACTCCGCTTTGAGGGACAGCTCATGACATATGTTCCTGAGCAAGGTCCGTGTTATCGCTGTATTTTTGAAGCTCCGCCGGCGAAAGATGCCGTGCCGAGCTGCCGTGAAGCCGGAGTTATCGGTGCTATGGCAGGCATTATCGGTTCAATGCAGGCACTTGAAGCTGTAAAATATATCACAGGGCAGGGGGAGCTCCTCACAGGAAATATGCTCGTTTTTGACGGACTAAAAATGGAATGGCGAAAGGTCAGACTGCCCAAAAGAGTTCAAGCCTGTCAGGTATGCGGAGATGCTCCGACTATTACTGAACTTTTCGATGAAGAACAGCAGGCTTGCTCACTCAGACAGCAGTAAGTTCTTTGATTATTTCTCCGGCTATGAGCAGACCTGCAACAGCAGGTACAAAAGCTGTACTGCCGGGGATGTCACGTCTTTCGGTGCATTTGTGCTGTGCTCCGGGGGGACAGATGCAATGAGTACGGCAGCTTATTGACATATCCTCAATAGGTCTTATAGGCTGTTCGTCGGAATAGACGACTTTCAGCTTTTTTACGCCTCGTTTTCTAAGCTCATGTCTCATAACACGGGCAAGCGGACACACCTGAGTTTCGTAAATATCAGCAATTTGCATTCGTCCGGCATCTATCTTGTTGCCGGCTCCCATTGCACTGATTATCGGTACACCAAGGCTCTGTGAACGCATTATGAGTTCAAGTTTAGCAGTCACCGTATCAACTGCGTCGACTACATAATCATATTCATCAAACTGAAAATCATCGGCATTTTCAGGCAGAAAAAAGCATTTGTGTATCCGCACGTCAACATCAGGATTTATCTCTTTCATTCTTTCTGCCATGACATCCGCCTTATATTTCCCGACAGTTTTTCTGGTCGCAAGTATCTGGCGGTTCAGGTTGGTAAGACAGACCTTATCATCGTCTATAAGATCAAAATGACCCACTCCGCTTCGTACAAGAGCTTCACAGACGTATCCGCCCACTCCGCCAATACCAAATACCGCCACTCTCGAACCAGAGAGCTTTTTTATTGCCTCTTCACCATAAAGAAGCTGTGTTCT
Organism: Ruminococcus sp.; assembly: GCA_017441505.1. Classification (GTDB taxonomy): domain Bacteria; phylum Bacillota; class Clostridia; order Oscillospirales; family Ruminococcaceae; genus Ruminococcus. Next base: position 13,393 of record JAFRXL010000030.1, on the reverse strand, counting down.
TGAAAATTGATTCAACATAGATCTCACCTTGAATATATATTTCCGAGCAATAACATAGTTATAGTATGATTATATATCTGCTAAAAGCATTTGTCAATAGGTAAAATAGATAATGCCTATTGACAAAGTAAGATTTACGTAGTATAATATACTTAGTTAATAAGTATGATTTGGTGGAGGTGTTTATAATGCAAATGTCTATGTGTGAGATGAATGAAAAAATATGTATAAAAAACTGCTCCGCACCTATTGAATGAAAGGTTTTTCTGCCTGTAAATAAATAGTTTGCTGCGGAGACAGAAATGTCTCTATTTTTATTTACCGGAGGGATCAGCATGAAGAGAATCGAGGTAATATCTCTTGACAGAATAGGACTTGTTGGCGAAATATCAAACATAATAAGGCGTTTGAACGGGAACATAATCACTCATACAGCTAATGTTGTGACAGATGAAAAGAATATTTCAATTTCACATTTTTCGGCTGATGTACACTTTGATGACCTATCCGAAAACGAGACTGTTACACGCAGGATACGCAGGATAAAAAATGTGAAACAAGTCAGGATCATTGATCTATGAGGTGATATTGATGAATGAAAGCGTAAGAAAAGCAATATATGATAAATACATCGTTCCGACAAAAAAAGAGCGTACTGATTATATAGGCGTTGAGATAGAGATGCCGGTAGTAAATAAAAATGGAGCACCTGTAGATGAAAAAATTTCTATAGATGCAGCTTCAAAATTTTCCGAGCATTTCGGATTTATAGAATCCGGCAGAGATGCAGACGGAAATATTACATCTTCAAAGCATGAGCAGACCGGCGATATACTGTCATTTGACTGCTCGTATTCAAACCTTGAACTCTCCTTTGGCAAGGCTGTCGGACTGTTTGAGATAAAAGACAGATTTGAAAAATACTGTCGTTTTCTCAATTCAGAATTTGCTGGATGCGGTTATACTCTAACAGGCATGGGAGTTAATCCGAATGCCGATATAAATCACAATAAGCCTATCCCGAATGAAAGATACCGTATGCTCTATCACTATCTGCATTCGTATCCTCAGCATAAAGATGAAGTAGCGATGCGATTCCATAAACGTCCGGATTTCGGTACTTTCACAAGTGCCTCGCAGGTACAGCTTGATGTGAGGTATGACGAACTGACCGATGTTATCAACGTTTTCGGACTTCTCGAACCTTATAAGGCTCTTCTGTTTGCAAATTCCTACCTTCCGGATTATCCCGACTTCCTATGCGTTAGAAATATGCTCTGGGAGCACAGTATGCAGGGATATAATCCGCATAATGTCGGAATGTTCGGCAAAAAAATATCGAGCATCGATGAACTTATAGACTATATCGGAACGCAGTCCATTTACTGCACGATGCGTGACGGAAAATATGTGGACTTTACTCCGCTTACAGTTGATGAATACTTCTCCCGTGACTCTATTGAAGGAGAATACTTCGATGGAAACAGCTATCAGAAGATAAAAATAACTCCCGATATTTCCGATCTTGAATTCCTGCGTACTTTCAAATTTGAAGACCTCACGTTCAGAGGAACTATTGAATACAGAAGCTCGTGCTGCCAGCCGTTTTCCGAATCAATGACAGTTGCCGCTTTCCACACAGGTCTAAAAGAAAAGCTTTACGAGCTTAAAGAGATACTTGAAAACGATGATGTGATATACTCTCATGGTTTCAATGCGATCGAACTGCAAAAGCTGCTTTCAAAAAATACCAGACCTTATTTTATAGATGAAAACAAAATCGAAAAACAGCTTATCCGCATTCTTGATCTTTCCTCTGAGGGACTGAAAAAACGTGGACTTGGTGAAGAATCACTGCTTGATCCGCTATATGAAAGGGCTTATAAACATACAAATCCTGCCAGAGCTATGCTTGACGGAATAAAAAATGGTGTACCTATAATAAACTATATTGAGCAGTATGCTGCTATCTGAGGTGAAAGTTATGACCACAAGCAAATATTATTTCAATGGTAAATTCGGCATTGAACGTGAAACACTTCGTGTAGACAGTCGTGGCAGACTTGCACAGACTGCTCATCCATTCGGCAGCGATGAACATATCACCCGTGATTTCAGTGAGAATCAGATAGAGCTTGTTACTCCGGTCTGTAACAGCATAGATGAAGCAATTGAAGCTCTTGCTGAGCTTGATGAAAAGGCAAAGAACATTCTTGCTGAAAACGATGAAAGAATCTGGTTGTACAGCAATCCTCCTCACTTTGACAGCGAGGACGAAATACCGATAGCAGATTTTACAGGTGACCATTCTTCAAAACGTGCTTACCGTGAAGTGCTTGAAAAGAAATACGGCAAAAAACTCATGCTTTTTTCGGGAATACACTTCAACTTTTCATTTGCTGAGGAATTCCTGCATGAGATAAATACCGAAAATGAGGATCTTCACAGCTTCAAAGACAGTCTTTATTTAAGACTTTATAAACAGCTCATATCACACAGCTGGCTGTTGGTCCTGCTTACAGCGGCAAGTCCTTACTATGACGAGTCGCTTGACAAAACCGGGAAAAAAGGTATAATAAAAAGTGAGTTTTCGTCCATGAGAAACAGCGTTCGTGGCTATTGGAACAAGTTCATCCCGATACTTGACCACAGCGGACTTAAAGCTTTTACTGACAGCATAAAAAATTATATAAAAGAGGGGACGCTCTATTCAGCAAGCGAGCTTTATATGCCGATACGTCTCAAACCAAAGGGAATAAATTCTCTTGATGATCTTGCTGAAAACGGTGTGGATCATATTGAACTGAGAATGTTCGATCTGAATCCTTCCGCTCCTCTTGGTATAGACAGAAGAGACCTTGAATTCGCTCATCTGCTTATGCTTTTTCTCATATCAATTCCTGATTTTGATCTTACTACGGAATTACAGGAAAAGGCGGTCCGTGAACATAAAAATGCCGCACTTCTTGAACCTGATGAGCAGCTTCTGGAACGTGGATGCAGTATTATCGACAGCATGGAGACATTCTTCTCTGATAACGAGAATGCCCTTGAGATCTTAGCTTTTCAAAAAGAAAAGCTTATCGGTAATTCCTGTTTGAATCGAATAAATTTAAATTGTTATATATAATGAATTGCAAAGGTGGTGACATAAATGTGCGAGCTTTTTGGCTTTACTTCTAAAGATAATACGGATATATCAAGCTATCTGCGTACATTTTTTACTCACAGCAGACAAAATCCTCACGGTTGGGGAATTATGTACGAAAATGCCGGCAGGGTAATTCTTAAAGAACCCGTCAGTGCTGATGAGAGCAGTTTTCTTAGTGATGTTGTAGATAGTCTTGGTTCGCAGAAAAATCTGCTCGCACATATAAGATTTGCCACAGTCGGTTCGATCAACGAGAAAAACTGCCACCCTTTCACGGGAACTGACGTTTCCGGCAGAGAGTGGACTCTTATACATAACGGAACTATATTCAACAGCAGGCATAGTCACCGCTATTGTGCTGTTCAATCCGGCAATACAGACTCCGAGAGGTTTTTTCTTTCGCTCATCGATGTTATGAATGAGCATATTTCAAGAGCAGTTCCGAATGAACGTGAACGATTCGAGATAATCAATAAATTCATAGTTGAAAATGCTCCGAGAAATAAGCTGAACCTTATGATATATGACGGTGATATGCTTTATGTACACAAGAATCTGAAGAACACTCTTTGCTTCAAAAGACTTGATGACGGTATCGTTTTTTCAACAAAGCCTCTCGACAGCGGCGTATGGATACCATTTCCAATGGCACAGGTGATCGCCTATAAAAATGGACATGAAGTTTATCGTGGTGACAGGCATAAAGGAGTTTTTGTGCCTTCACTGGAGTATATCACCGCTATGGATGCAATGTATATATGAGGTGTTTTTATGAGTTATAGTTTTTATGGCTGGGAAACTGCGGTAGTACCGCCGATAAACAACATTTATAAGGGGATCGATTCTCCGCAGAAGCTATATGATATTCTTAATGAAATATGGTGTGAGTATACCTGTGCTCCCCGACTGCGTGATAAGTGGAGCAAGAATAATGTGACTTTGGGACAATGCTCCATAACAGCTTTTTTAGTACAGGATATATTCGGCGGAAAGGTTTACGGAGTTCTCCGTCCGGGCGGAAATTACCACTGCTATAACGTTGTAGGAGATGCAGTTTTTGACCTAACAAGCGAGCAGTTCGGTGATGAAAAGCTGAACTATACTGATAATCCCGAACAGTTGAGAGAAGTACACTTTTCTAAAACTGAAAAATATGAGAGATACGTCTATCTGAAAAATAAACTTAAAGAATTTACGGAGAATTATCATGAATATTGATGAAATGAGAATTGCTGTTATCTCAGAAAATGAGTTCAGGTTTACTCTCAATGACAAAGATTACCTTCTTTATGGCTGGGATCAGTGTGACGGCTATGTGCTTAGTCTTGAATGCGGGGACGTCCCTGTGTGGCAGTCCGCACCTATGTCTAAAAACGATTGTATCGATGAGTTTTTAAGTTGTTTTTCTGATGTATGATTAATAAAACTGCTCAGGTTTGTTCCTGAGCATTTTTTATTATCCGCTAAGATGAAAAATATGTTTTCAGGTGAAATATATATGTGATAAAAACTGACATGAGATCACTTGTAAGACGGTGATATAACTGAGCATTTATGCAAAAGAATAATTCTCTTAAAAATTGAAATAATATAATTATTGACGTCGTTTTGTTTTGCTAACATTTATTGCCAGATAATCAACAATGCGGTGTGACAGATATGGATGATAATAGTAGTTTTATGTTATCTTCCGGCACTTTTCGCTATATTTCCGGTGAATAACTATAAGACGGAGGTAAATATGAATAAGAGGAATTATGAGATAGTTGACAGCACAGAAAAGCTTGAAAAAGCTATTGAAAATGTCAGACAGGCACAGAAAAAATTTGCTTCATTTACTCAGGAACAGGTCGATAAGATATTCCTTGCAGCTGCGGCTGCGGCAAATAAGAACAGGATACCGCTCGCAAAGCTTGCGGTTGAAGAAACCGAAATGGGAATATTCGAGGACAAAGTCATCAAAAATCATTACGCTTCTGAGTATATCTGCAATACCTACCGTAACGTCAAGACCTGCGGTGTTATTGAAGAAGACAAGGCTGCCGGCATCACCAAAATTGCTGAACCTATAGGTGTTATAGCGGCTGTTATCCCGACTACAAATCCGACTTCAACAGCTATTTTCAAGTCTCTCATTGCCTTAAAAACGAGAAATGGTATTATAATCAGTCCACACCCGAGGGCAAAGAACTCTACCATTGAAGCGGCTAAAGTCATACTTGAAGCAGCTGTTGCAGCAGGGGCTCCCGAGGGCATAATATCATGGATTGATGTTCCGAGTCTTGAAATGACAAATCTTGTTATGGCGGAAGCTGATCTTATACTTGCGACAGGCGGAGCCAAAATGGTAAAGGCTGCTTATTCAAGCGGCAAACCTGCCATAGGCGTAGGTGCGGGAAATACACCTGCGATAATTGATAGATCCGCAGATATGATCCTTGCTGTAAATTCAATAATCCACTCTAAGACATTTGATAATGGTATGATATGTGCTTCTGAGCAGTCGGTTATCGTCCACAAGGATATTTATGATGAAGTTAAGGCTGAATTTGCTGCAAGAGGCTGCTATTTTCTCTCAGAAGCCGAAAAGGAAAAAGTCGGTAATACTATCCTTATCAACGGAGCTATCAACGCTAAGATAGTTGGTCAGAGTGCCTTTAAAATTGCAGAACTTGCAGGAGTTTCAGTTCCTGATGGCACAAAAATACTCATAGGAGAGACAAAAAGCACCGATCTTTCAGAGGAATTTGCTCACGAAAAACTTTCACCTGTTCTTGCAATGTATAAAGCTGAGGATATGCATGATGCTCTGAATAAAGCTGAAAAACTTATTGAAGACGGCGGTTATGGTCATACGTCTTCGATTTATCTTGACGTTATTACTCAGCAGGATAAACTGGAGGAATTCCGCAGCAGAATGAAGACCTGCCGCATACTTGTTAATACTCCTTCGTCTCAGGGCGGCATAGGCGATATTTATAATTTTGGTCTTACTCCGTCACTTACCCTCGGCTGCGGCTCATGGGGAGGGAATTCCGTAAGCGATAACGTAGGAGTTAAGCATCTGCTAAATATCAAAATCGTTGCAGAAAGGCGGGAAAATATGCTATGGTTCAGAGTCCCCGAAAAGATATATATGAAGCGAGGATGCCTGTCAACGGCACTTGACGAATTAAAGAATATTATGGACAAGAAGCGTGCATTCATCGTAACTGATAAGTTCCTGTACGAAAACGGCTTCACAAAGGTTATAACCGACAAGCTTGCTGAACTCGGCATACAGTACGCTTCATTCTTTGACGTTGATCCTGATCCTACACTTGCCTGTGCTAAGGAAGGTGCGGCACAGATAGCCGCATTCAAGCCGGATGTTATCATAGCTCTCGGCGGCGGTTCGGCTATGGATGCCGCAAAGATAATGTGGGTGCTCTATGAACATCCAGAGGCTGATTTTGCTGATATGTCGATGCGTTTCATGGATATACGAAAGAGGGTGTACACGTTTCCGAAAATTGGTGGAAAAGCTTATTTTGTGGCTATCCCGACTTCTGCCGGAACCGGTTCTGAAGTAACACCTTTTGCTGTTATTACTGACGAGAGCACTGGTGTGAAGCATCCTCTTGCAGACTATGAACTTATGCCGAATATGGCTATAATAGATACCGATCTTCAAATGACAGCTCCTAAGGGACTTACCTCCGCTTCCGGTATAGATGCATTGACGCACGCTCTTGAAGCATATGCTTCCGTAATGGCGACCGACTTCACAGACGGACTTGCACTCAGGGCACTTAAAATAATATTTGAATTTCTTCCTCGTGCTTACGATAACGGTGCGAACGATCCGGCAGCGAGAGAAAAAATGGCTAATGCCGCAGCAATGTCAGGTATGGCTTTTGCAAATGCATTCCTCGGAGTAAGCCACTCTCTTGCACACAAGCTCGGAGCTTATCACCATATTCCTCACGGTATCGCAAATGCACTTGTTATCGAAGATGTACTGCGTTTCAACGCTTCGGAAACTCCTGAAAAAATGGGAACATTTCCACAGTACGCTCATCCCCATACTCTTGAACGTTATGCAGAGGTTGCGGACTATCTCGGACTTGGCGGTAAAACTCCTAAGGACAAGCTCGAAAAGCTTATTGCAGCTATAAGAGAACTGCGTCACAAGATCGGAATAAAGGATACTATTGCCGATTACGGTGTTACTGAAACGGACTTCATGGCAACTCTCGACGAAATGACAGAAAATGCCTTCGACGATCAGTGTACAGGTGCAAATCCACGTTATCCGCTTATCAGTGAGATAAAGCAGATATATCTCAATGCTTATTACGGCAGGACCTTTGTCGAAAAAGAGTATCCAAAGGCTTAATGCAACACCGCACAAGGCCTGCCCGAATGTTTTGTTTTGATCCATAGGAACGCAACAAGGCTCCCGGAGTATTCTGGGAGCCTTGTTCATATTATCCGATCTGTGTTATTACAAGATGTGCAGAAACAGGACGTGTTCCGCCGGCAAGGGGAGTTATGGTCAATGCTGCTGCATTTCCAGACGGGTTACGAACTGTTAATACAGAGTTTGCTGCTGTTGTTTCAACGAGAGCTATTCCAATTATCTGATCAGTACCTGTCGCACGTCCTGAAACAGTGTATTCGAGGTCTGCACCATTTAAGGTCAGTATTAGCTGACCTGCTTCGGTCACGCTTACCTGAAATTGTATCTGGTATATACCAATATCAGCAAGATTAAATGAAGATGTGGTTGCACGAGTTATTCCTGTTCCACTGGTAGGGCCATTCTGCGGAAAATCAACATCGGCTCCCGGGGCAATTGAAGCAGAATTATCAGGAGGCATTATTGCGTAGAAATCAGCGTAATTCAATATAACGCCAGGAGGTCCCTGAGGACCGGCAGGACCTACTTCACCCTGAGGACCGGCAGGACCAGTTTCACCCTGAGGACCGGCAGGACCTACTTCACCCTGAGGACCGGCAGGACCGATTTCACCCTGAGGACCGGCAGGACCGATTTCGCCCTGAGGACCGGCAGGACCTACTTCACCCTGAGGACCGGCAGGACCAACTTCGCCCTGAGGACCGGCAGGACCCACTTCACCCTGAGGACCGGCAGGACCTACTTCACCCTGAGGACCTGTCAAGCCTCTTGGACCAATTGGACCACGTTCGCCTGTTGCTCCTTGTTCTCCGGCAGTGCCCTGTGGACCCATAGGACCACGTGCTCCTGTGGCACCTCGTTCGCCCGGAAGTCCCTGAGGACCTGGAAGTCCCTGCGGACCTGTCATACCTCGTGGACCAGCTGGTCCACGTTCTCCGGCTGGGCCTTGTGGTCCTTGTGGCCCGGGAGGTCCTTGACAACAACAGCATTTATTTTCACAGCCGTATTTATCGAAACCATATATATCAGATCTCATATTATTACTCCATTCATAGTTTTTGAGTGTTGTACACCCATATACATTTTATGATTCTGATATGGTTACTGTTACGGAGCATATTATGAACAAGCCTAAAGTGCGATAAACAGGCGTGTGTTTAATTGAGAATTTTATATCCAATTCCTACGGGAATAAAGAGCAGGGGAGCGGTCGGGACGAAATAAGGCTCACAGTATCACGACATAGGGAGCGTTTTAGTGTACCTTTAAGCTGCATATCTTATGCATCTTTCACTATCAGTCAAAACAAGCTGTGAAATACGATTTTTAGTATCTTTTAAATATTCGATAATATTCGCCCATTCAAGACCGCTTATCTCAAAACCGTCTATTGGCTCAGTGTGAAGGCGGAGCTTGTCAAGGGCTTCTGTGGTGAATGATTCAAGAATTTTAGAAATATTGTGAGTAATATTATTGTTGTTAATTCTAAAAAAATCATCTTGAATTCCAGCAATTTCTGTAACATTTTCATTTAAGTATGTTAGCTGTTCCAGCATACATAATTCTTCATCTGTTATATCATTTATATTCATTATTTATTTAACTCCTTATTTATATATTCATTAGTATTAAAATATTCAGGGTTATCGTCTGTACTGCTTGTTATAACATTTTTTTCATTAATTGTTACATTATAATTGTATACGGTATTTTCATATACATAACAATCTTTATTGTTAGAGTATGTTGCTTTTTTTAAATCTACATTTTTTACTATTTTGATTATGTTTCTAGCAATAATTTTATGATCAAATAACCATTTTGCCAATTCTGGAATAAAAGCTGCAATTTCTTCTTTTGTAATCTGATCATTCGATAAAAAGAATGCATTCTACACACCAATATCCCAATTAAAATCCCCGTCTTCAACCTCCTTAATGCTATCTAATCTGTTGGCGTTTACTGACATAAAATACGCTACATCTTTTGAATCAAAATAAGACCTGACATAATCGCCTATCAGATTTTCGCAGTAATCTGCTACAGAACTGCCCATATAGTCGTCTGTAAAATCACCATCTGAATCGATTTTTACAGTGACAGCTCTTTTCTTTTTGTCGGACAATGAACGTGCATAAAGCGTTTCTTCGTCCATAACCCCGGGCTCAACATACCCCGCATAAACGAACTCTTCCCCATATTTCTCGTTGAGATACGTTATCATTTCGTAAATATGCTGGATAGAACGTTTCTGCGTTGGTGAAAGCTGTTCGATGTCAGTTGGAAGCCCTTGTGCTTCAAGCAAGCTTTTCTGCCATTCGTTCAGCGTTTCTGAGTTTTCCCATTTGTGTCCGGTCTGACTGCTGCTGTTGTTTTTTCCACACGACGTTACCATTGATACTGCAAGAACTGCTGAGGTAAGTAGTGCGATTTGTTTTTTCATGAAATAGATCACTCCCTTTATCATTGATATACTACGTATTTTAGCATATTTTCCTGAAATAGTCAATATAATGACTTTAATAAGGCATATATTTTTAATATACCACTATAGTGTGTTTTTACACGAATATAAAAAGAAAAAGTCCGATGATTCGGACTTTTTTTACATTATTCCCTTTGGACTATTGGTGCGGATAACAGGACTTGAACCTGCATGAACTTGCGTTCATATGGACCTGAGGGTGACATCATGATAGTGGTTTATTATGTTAGTAATACTTTTATTATTGAAGCTTTACTTTAAGCAATAGAATCTATTAATAATTATTACATATTATCAAGCATATCATCAATGGATGAATCTTGGTATAATCTATTTTGAAACCATGATTTTATTTCATTTAGATATGGCTCAAAGTACTTCATTATAATGTCTTTATTTCCCATACGTATATATAACTCTTTAATAATAGTTGCAGCATTTAATGTTTTTATACTTTTATTAAAATGATTTGTATGGTTATTTCCGTTTTTATCTAAAATATCTTCAACTAATTCACCATGATCAAAACCAAACGATGAAAGAACATCACATATTTCAATACGGTATGGTAAATATGAGGAATTGTAGCTTTTTTTGTTATTATATAAATCCATCAAAAAAGATATAGGAGTTAAAAGTGAATAGTTATCTCTTTTATACATTGTTTGATTTGTTGTTTGTCCATAGGTGTAATCACTTAATAATTCTAAAAGGAAATCATAATCGTTTCGATTAACAGAATTATAAGTAGATTCCAATTCATCAAGTAAACCATTAATAACGTTTTTATAGAGCCTTTCAGCATCAATTCTATGTAGTATTGGGAAAAATTCTGAAAAAGTTGCTTGAGGTTTGTTTTTTATAAATTGCGTAAGCAGTTTATTTTGGTTAGTATCTGGTATTTTTTTAGTGTAAATTGCTGCAAAATACTCTTGGAAACTTCTGTGAACAAATTTGTATTCAAGACCTTCTTTTATAAGCATAGAAAGATTTTCACAAAAATCTTTTAGAACATCTGTGCTTTGTACATTTATTCCTGATTTTTCAATCGATAAATTTATAAGATCTATAAGTTCTTTTTCATTAAAAGAGAATTGTTCCTTAAAAAAACTTCTAAAGCAAAAATATGCAAAAATATTTTCTAAATCATATTCAGTAAGTTTAGAATGTATTTCACGTTTGAAATTTTTCGATTTATCATGCTTATAAAACATAACTCTAAATGCTTCACCATAAAACTCAAAAAAGTCATAAGGAATAAATCCATTATCACTATAGACTAAAAGCATTATAGTTAATAACAGTGGATTACTTGCAAACGATTTATGTCTATTGAAAAGTGTTGTAATTAATTCGTTTTTGAATTTACTTTTTGTTTCTATATCAAATTCAAGTTTATCAATTAAGCTTATTGCTTGATTCTTTGTTAAAGGTTCTGTGTGTAATTCTTTAAAATCAGACCAGCTAATAAATATGTCTGATGGTCTTGATGAAACAATGTAATAGTTTTGATCATATATATTTGAGAATTTTATAATCTCTTGTGCAACTGTATCCGATAATTCGTTTTTGATTTCATCAAAGCCATCAAAAAGTATAGCATAACATCCCTTCTTAAGGCTTGTTTCTAACATTTCATCATTGATGTTACTGCTGTATTCTGAAAGTGAATTTTTTATACATTCAAAAATATCTATTTTATTATCCTTAGATGTAATATTTCTTAAAACAACAAAAACTGGAATTAATTCAAGTTGCTTAATGCAATTAATATGAATAAACTTCATCATAATAGTTTTGCCCATTCCTCCATATCCTGTAATGACAATTTTACGCGAATAATCAAGTATATTTTTTATATTTGATGTTTTTATGATTTTTTTATGGAGATTTGATTCAGTATAAGAAAGATCAGTGCAAATGCAAAAGTTTTCAATTAATTGAGGACTATCTCTATATAATAATGTTTTGGTGCGACCAATTTTGTCGTAAGATTTTATTATATAATCTTTAAGAAATATGTCCGATTCTATTTCTTTATTAATACTAAAAAAAGTTTTCTTTTCTGAAAATGCGTTGCAAAACATATTGCTTAACCTTTTTATAGGTTCTTCAAGAGCTTTATTTAAGGAAGTGGTAGCAACAGTAACTGCTGCTGCTTGAATAATTTGGTTCATAATTGATCTCCTTTGATATTTTATATCCTATAATTAATATTAAATATAACATATATTTTTTTATATGTCAATCAGTAATGATTTTTAAAAGCGTATAAATTTACGAGATTTTTTACACACATTAGTTTAATTATAAATTCACTCTATAAATCACTTTTCTAAACTATTCCTCAGAAAGCTTTCCCGATATAAAAGCAAGTTTTGTTGCACGAAAGGTTTGCAGCAGACAGCGTACTCCTTATATATCATATTTGAATAAACATAAATAAGCATTTAACCAATACTTTATCTCACTATCCCATATAAGTTCATACATCTTTTCAAGCACCTTGTTTATCTTCTTATTGGCTGCGCTTCTTGTCACTATTAGAATATCGGCAATATCTGATATGGGCATTTTAGCATAACCGAATATACCTAAGCAGCAGCCGAGAATGTGCTGCTGCTCGGCTTTCAGTTTGCTATATTTCTCTCTTATCATTGGATATACTACTCGCTGTATAGCTCTTTTGCTGACGTTGTCGCCGATAGGAGTAATGCGTGGATTCTGATCCTCGTCGGACTCGTCATCACTGAGAACCATAAGCTGTTCGTAGCGGAAAGAGAAGTTAAGGCAGTCAACGACCAGTTTTTCCTTTATATTCAGCTCCTTAGATATATCCGTGATGCTGAACCCGTCCTTGTGAAGCTTCTTACACTTGCGTATCTGCGTCATAGTACCATGAGGTATGCTGACTATTCCATAGTATTCCTCTATATACCGCCACATCTTACCTAAAATGAACGGATACAGATATGTTTGCAGCTTGCTTATCTCGGGATCAAACTTTTTCTTGCGAATACGTTCAATGAACTCCAATGCACCGACCTGTTCCAAGTCTTGCTGTATATCCTCAGACAGCTTCAATCCGCTGTGCTTGGAAATATCGGTGACTATGTTATGGATATAGTTTGTATTCTGCTTGTATAGCCTGTCAAGAGCAGAGCCGTCGCCGTTGTAATACAGTTTTATAAGGTCATCCGTTTTCATCTTTCACCGCCTTTGGACGTCCACGCTTTGGTGGTTCAATATTGCACAGCTTGTACAGGTTGTCCGAGGACATTTGCTTCTCAAATTCCTGATCACTGTACTTTGGTGATGTGGCAGCTGTGTGATATATAGCTTCTGCTTTATTAAG
>JAFRXL010000029.1 GCA_017441505.1 Ruminococcus sp. | reverse complement strand
TCGCCGTCAGTCTTTACAGTCATACCGATAATTTCCCTATCGCTGTACTTTTTTCTGCCGTAATCGATATATGCGTCGATCTCATCCTGAGAAAGCTGTTCGCCTATAACATTTACATTCATTGTAATGACCTCCGTTTAGAATAGTATTGACTTTTGTCTGAATATATTGTATCATAAAGAAAAAGAAAAATCTGTTGCATATGCAACAACGGAGGATATTTTTATGTTACCGGAAGATAACGTATTATTCAAAGGCATAGACCAGAATGACTGCCGCAGGATGATAAGCTGCTTTAACGCTGATATAAGGAAATTCAAATCAGGCAGCAGAATAATGGACTATTCTGATAATCCCGACAAGCTCGGTATCGTTTTAAGCGGTACAGCTGTAATGGTAAGGTACGATGTGAACGGCGTCCGCTCCATAATGGAATCCCTTGGCGAGCAGAGCGTTTTCGGCGTTTATTTTACATTTACAGCTTCACAGAGAAGCGGCATCGAGATAATGGCTGAGACAGACTGCGATATAATGTTCGTGAGACGTTCTGAAATTACAAAAAGATGTGAAAACGCCTGCCAGTGTCACTCAAAGGTGGTTGAAAACCTGCTCGACCTCATGTCGGAAAAGGCGATATCGCTGAATGAACGCATAGAAGTGCTCAGTCAGCGCTCCATAGAGGATAAGCTTATAAGCTGTCTAAGGATAATCGAGGAAAAGACTCCCGAAGGGAAAAGTCCGCAGATACCGTTCTCGACAACAGCTCTTTCAGACTACCTCTGTGTCAACAGAAGTGCTCTCCAGCGCGAGATAACAAGGCTGAAAAACACAGGAGTACTTACTATATCCAAAAGGAAATTCAAACTAATGAGAAATCATGACTCTGACAATTGACATACATTTGTAAATGTGTTATAATTGACTTTGTATTTTAACGGAAAGGAACTATATAATATATGATCTGGGAGATAATCAAAACTATAATACTCGGCGTGGTCGAAGGAGTTACAGAATGGCTACCCATCAGCAGTACGGGACATCTTATCCTTGTGGAGGAATTCCTGAATCTCGACAAGTCGGATGAATTCAAGGAAATGTTCGATGTTGTCATACAGCTCGGCGCCATAATGGCTGTTGTTGTAATTTTCTGGAAAAAGCTCTGGCCATTCGGTAGAAAAGGCAATGCCCATCCTCTCAACAAGACGCCCTTCGGCAAGATGATAAAGACTGATATCTTTGTGATGTGGTTCAAGGTGCTTGTAGCCTGTCTGCCTGCGGCTGTTATCGGACTTCTTCTTGATGACTGGATAGACGAACACCTCTATAATCCATGGACTGTCGCTGTTGCGCTTATCGTTTTCGGAATTGCGTTCATCATCATCGAAAACTGGAACAAAGGCAAGAAGCCCAAGATAACTACCATTGCTGAACTTGGCTTCAATACTGCTTTCATTATCGGAGTATTCCAGCTTATTGCTGCTATCTTCCCCGGAACCTCGCGTTCAGGCGCAACTATCGTCGGCGCACTCCTTATAGGTGTATCGAGAACTGTTGCCGCTGAATTCACATTCTACCTGGCTATCCCTGTTATGTTTGGAGCAAGCCTGCTGAAGCTCGTAAAGTTCGGCTTTGACTTCACAGGTAGCGAGCTCGCGGTCCTTATCACAGGAATGGTCGTGGCTTTCCTTGTTTCCGTAGTTGTTATCAAATTCCTCATGGATTACATCAAAAAGCATGACTTCAAGGTGTTCGGCTGGTATCGCATAGTTCTGGGAATACTTGTCCTGATCTACTTCGGAGCTAAAGCTATTATTAAATAAGAAAGAGGCAGCTCATTGAGCTGCCTTGATTTTTTATTCAAATGAGTCAAGATCGATGCCTGCGAGGAGCTCCTTGAGCTCTGCAAGCTCGTCTGCTGAAAGGGTAACGCCCTTGCCCATTCTTGAATGATCGGGTGACCACTCTCTGATATCATACTTAGGCTCATGCTCGTTCCAGCTGACCATGTTCAGCTCCTTTGTCCAGCCCTTTGCATTTTCAGACAGTACACCTATTTTCTCGGTTATCTCATATTTTAACTCTGCCATATTCGACCTCTCCTTTCGGTTTACGGCTTATCTGCCGTTTCAAGTTAACATTATATCATACTATTTCGGAAAATGCAACCGCTGAATCAAAAATATTTTGTTATCAAATAGAAACACGAAGGAAATCAAGTGCTTTGCTGTATAGCTGGCGCGGACGGCTCTTTTCGTTGATAAGAGATTCCGCAAAGCATACTGCATCCTCTATGTTTCGGGAGAAATCAGGAATACACTCCTTTTCTCCGCTCCTGTGATCAAGAACCTCTATTCCGTATGTAATGACTTCGTCCCCGAAGACAGACATCCTGCCGCTTAGCACACGATACGCGACCTTATTATCACCGAATATCTCCATATACAGCGTCCTGTCTATCACCTCATGTTTAATTCTTTTTACAATCCCGAACATTTTTACTCTCCTTTCTGTTCTGCTTTTTGTTCCGTATCATTATTATAGCATCACGGAAGCTGAATGTGAACGGGTATTTTTTTGTAAAACAATAGTGTTAAGGACAGATTTTGACGAAAAAGCTCACCATAACCGTGATACTCGTACAGCAGTTTTATAGGTGATATTGAGGAAAACCCTTTTGAAAAAGGGTTCTTCCTCAAACTCCTTTCCTAAAACTTTCAGCATTAAATTTAGCCCCGACAGAGCGCGCCTCACAAAATGTGAAAATCAGTAATAATACTGAGAGCGCCCTGTCGGGGCTAAATTCAGTTA
>JAFRXL010000028.1 GCA_017441505.1 Ruminococcus sp. | reverse complement strand
TGTGCTACACAAGCATTATTAAATTTTTAAATTTGTAAGGTGCTGCACGGTTGTCGCTTTATAATCAGTCCGAGACCTGTGCATTACGAATGCGCTGCACTACCAACTGTGCTACACAAGCATATTAAATTTTTGAATTTGTAAGAGTGCTGCACGGCTGTCGCTTTATTTTCAGTCCGAGACCTGCTCATTACGAATGAGCTGCACTACCAACTGTGCTACACAAGCATTATTAAATTTTTGAATTTGTAAGGTGCTGCACGGCTGTCGCTTTATAATCAGTCCGAGACCTGCTCATTGTCGGTCAGAAATAAGTCACACTGTTTCGCTGTTCGCTCACATTGCTCCATATTTCATCCCTTCGCAGACTCTCTTAATCTGCCACTGGCAGCGGTCGTCTGCTCAGCAAATTCGCTGCACGTAGAGCTGTGCTACACAAGCGACTACGGAACTATAACATAAATAATTATACAATATTATAAATAAAAAGTCAATAGGTAGGATAAAACAATCGCAACAAAAAAGTTTGGGGACAATTTAATACCCCCTGCTTTTATCGGACTTCACACCGAAAAATACTGTATTATTACTTTGGCAATTAAATAATGGACTTATTCTAAAGTTAGACAGCTCATATTAATGCCGAAGTAATAACACAATAATATGAATATTCATCTATACACGATGCTGCTCAGTTTTTGGGTAAGTCACCTAAAGCTCTGAACTGACTAAAGCTGGTATTCTCGCCAATAATACAGAATCTTCTGTTATGGGTATCAAACTGACCTGTCAGCTCTATACACAACAGATCATAAATACTATCAAGTTTGCTGTCCTCTAATATATAACCTATACGGAAGTCTTTTGTTTCCCCGGGCTGTAGGTCAACAGCAAAGAAATCTGCATCCAATATTGACTTTTCTCCGTTGAAATTATAGACATCTGCACCGTAATCCGGAAACATTTCATTGTAATTTCCATTTTGGTCATAATTATAGCAGCTTATCCAAGAAGAATTTGTATAGAACTTTCTCTGCTTATCGGTCAGGTTTTTAATGGTTATATCAACGATCATATAGGAATAATCGCAGGTAAAGACACCGTTTTCATCACACGGGTAATACCCATTCTGCCATAAGGTCATACCGCTGCTGCTTTTTGTGACCTCGAAATTATTCACGCAGTACTGAAAACCGTCAGACTCACAAGTCTCACCCTTATTATAAAATCTACTGTCGCTCATCACAATACTTTCAGCTTCTGACGAAGGCTCAGTTGCGATACATTCAGTCTCAGCCGTTGTATCAACAATTACGCTTGCTGCCGGCTCGGAAACAGTACCTTTATTTCTGAAAGCATATACTGTTCCGCCAAGTCCAACTGCAAGAGCCAGTGCAGCTGCGGCAAACTGTGCAAATCTGTGCCATACAGGTCGGCTGTATATTTCAACACCGCTTTCTGAGCAGGAATTGTCTTTATAGTATTCTTTACTTAGATTTACCCTGCTCCATATCTTTTTACGCTCACTTTCACTTGCCGACGGATACATTTCTGCAATTCGTTCGACTGTCTGTTTGTCGGCATTATCAAGAATTTTAAGATCAAGCTTTTTCATACTTTCCTCCATTCATATCATAATATCGTTGTCTGCGAGCAGCTTCCGCAGTTTCTTTAATGCTCTGCTGCATCGCACTCTTACCATTATGGGCGATATATGTACGATCTTCGAGATCTCAAGAGAGTTTCTGCCGTAGTAGTATTTCTCCATTATTATCGTAGAATCAGGTTTCCCAAGACTCTCGATCAGATCAAGCAGAATATTCCGTATTTCAGCTTTTTCAGTAGTTACAGCTATATTTTCATCAGACGGAATGACTTCCTCATATTCGTCCAATGCTACATCAAAGCCATTTCTGCATAGTTTATGATAATAATTTGCAGACTTTCTGTATGCAACAACTCCGATAAAACCCTTTATATCGCCGGTGACATCACCTTTATCGTCATAGGAGGAAAAAACGTCCATAAACACGTCCATAACACATTCATTTATATCTTCTCGGCTTCCGCAGCTGTGAAGCCGATTGTAAGCAATTGCGTAAACATAGTTCAGATATTCATTAAACAGCGTCTGCTGTGCTTTTTTCCTGTCCGTATTCAATAACAGACGATACTCATTATGAGTCATCGCTCCACTCCTCTCCGATATGAATGCATTCACTTATATATTCAAAGAAAAAATGAAAGTGTAGCACTTCAAAATATATTTTTATTTTTTAACTATACACTATCCGATTTACTCGATAGCTAAATCATAACAGTTCCATAATCATAAGTCAAGCTATTATGCCCAAATATCCACGAAAACATAGGACAAAACAATCGCAATAAATATCAGCACATCAGCCATACAGATCAGACAAAATTGATGAAATACAACAGCTCCTACAAGGTTGATAAGTTTATAAAAATATCACAAATTTTTCTCGATAAGCACTTGATTTTTTTGCAATATAGCGTTATAATAATAGTGACTATTGCTCCCCCAATTAAACTTTGCCAAAAAGGCAAAGTCAGAAAGGAAATTTATCGAGGAAGGAAAACGCAGGAATGCTTACGCATTTCAAGTTTTTCTGACGCTGAGAAATTTTCTTTATGACGAGTATTGGTTGGCAAGGTTTAGTTGGGGGAGCAATAAAACACTATTGCATTTGATACGGAACGCAAAGGAGGCATAAATATGAGCAAGATAAAAGAGATAGCTGTAATTGTTGCAGGCATTGATGAAGAATATCAAAACGATGTAATTAATGGAATAATTTCATGTGCACGTGAAAAGAACATAAATATTTCATGTTTTGCCGCATTCGGCGGAGTCATATCAAACAGAGGATATGACGAAGGGGAGTACCGCATATATGATCTTATCAATTATGATAAGCTTGACGGAGCGATACTGCTCACCAATACTATCAGCGATCCTGTAGAAAAGCTAAAGATAATCGAGCGTGTACGTGCCTCCGGTATACCTGCTGCTGTTCTTGACTGTGACGATTATCCGGAGTTTTATAACATCCGCATAGATAACAAAAAAGCAATGTCCCAGATAGTGGATCATGTAATAAATCATCACGGAGCTAAAGTGATAAACTATATATCCGGACCTACTGCCAATCCGGAAGCTGAGGACAGATACCAGGCTTTCCTTAAAGTAATGGCAGACAATAAGCTCATTGTCGACGCAAGGCGGGTTTATTTCGGAGAATTCCGTGCGATAGACGGAAAGAATGCTATAAACGCATTTGAAAAATATGGACTTCAGTTTCCGGATGCCATAATATGTGCTAACGACGCAATGGCTCTTGCCGCTGTAGAAGAACTTGAAGCCAGAGGATATAAAATTCCCGAAGATGTCATTGTTACCGGATTTGATAACACCTACAATGCAAGACACCACCTTCCGGCACTTACCAGTGTCAAGAGACCGCTTGAAGAAGCCGGCTATAAAGCCTGCAAGCTTATCGCTGATGTTATCAATGGCGAACCATATGATAATGATGTACCTCTTGAAGCCTCACCGGTTTACTCAGGAAGCTGCGGATGTGCAGTGCATCGTACAGATGATGCCGATGATTTTAAGAGGGGAGCATATAAACTTATAAACAACTGCCGCTCAGACATCTCACTTCTTAACCGGCTTACTACTGAACTTGCCGAAACAGAAACAGTTGAGGAAGAGTTCAACGCTATGAGAAAATTCGTAAACGAGATAAATTGCGACCATTTCTCTATATGCCTTTGCGATAACTGGGACAGACCTCTGAAAAATGAGTGGAACAAGAAATTGGAAACTCAGAAAATAGTTAACGGATATACAGAAAAAATGATCGCACCGCTGATATATGAAAACGGAAAGTACAGCTCATCAGACAGTTTTGATCGCTGCGATATTTACCCTAAACCGCTAAGTACAGGCGGTAACATAAGCTATTTTCTTCCGCTGCACTTCCGTGAGAGATGTCTGGGATACTATATAATAACAAACAGTGATTTTCCGCTGAAAAGTATGCTTTGTCATTCGTTTATGCTGAATGTCAGCAACTCTATTGAAAATATACGCAAGCTCATAAGTCTTAACAGCATGATACACGAGCTTGACAGACTATATGTCAACGATCCGCTCTGCAATATTTATAACAGAAACGGATTTATCAGAGCTGCGGATACACTTTTCAACAGATGTCTTGAAACAGGTGAAAAACTTCTCATATCGTTTATCGATATGGACGGACTAAAGCTCATCAACGACAACTATGGTCACAAAGAGGGCGACTTCGCTCTTCAGCGTCTCGCATCAATAATAACCGACTGCTGCAAAAATGGCAGGATATGTGCGAGATTTGGCGGTGATGAATTCATTATCATAGGTGCCGGAGCTATTGATGAGGATATAGCGGCTCTTGAGACTGCTTTCAGGAAACAGCTTGAAAGCGTGAACAATGTTATCGGCAAGCCATACGAAATAGAAGCAAGTATCGGTACTATCGTTACCGGTGTAGACGATGAAGTAACGCTTTTCAACCTAATTACAAAAGCTGACAGCCTTATGTATGAAAGAAAGAAACGCAAAAAGACTTCACGTTATCTCAGAAAGTGCTGAACATAAAAAATGAAATGCCTTTGGTCATACGATCAAAGGCATTTTTTATTTATCAGTTATTTATCAAGCGAAGAAATCGCTCTCATCGAAATTGAAGTCTATTTCTTTAAGCTCGAAATCCATATTAATATCAGAAGAAGGAGCTATCTTGAAATCAACATCACTGAGGTTGAACTCGCTGGTAGCATCTTCTGAATCCATAGGTGTGAACTCATCGACCTTTACAAGATATATCACAGCATTTGTACCGGATTCAGTAAGGTCGGCAACAAGCTTATCGTCCTTGTATTCAATTTCGATATTTCTGTCCTCGCCAAGAAGTTTTCCTTTAACTTCAAGCTTAGTATCACTTATTTCTTTCCATGACCCCTCGTTTGAGGCATCAACACTGTCTTCCATAGCGGAATGTGCAACAAAAGTTCCGTCATCCTTTATCTCTGCCTGAAGCAGGACATTTGCCGGTGTACCGAGAAGGCTATCCATCTCTTTACCGTTCCATGCAAGCTTTTCGCACTCCCATTTTCCGACGAATTTACTTTCTTTTTTTGTTTCTGAAGAAGAATCGTCTTTCTTTCCGCATCCGGAAACACAGCTGACTATGAACATCGCCGCAAACGACAGGCTCAACATTTTCTTCATAGCAGCATCTCTCCCTTTTCTTTTTATTTAGGCGATAGCCTTTCATTCTACAGTATCATTATATCACATCAGGTAAAATTTGTAAATAGTGTAAATTGTACAAATTGTAATAAAGTGTACGATATATTAATGATCGTTGCTGATCAAAATACAGACCTTCAAGTTTATATTACCGGATACGGACTTATACGTGTATGCGAAAGCAGACTTCCCGACCCGAACAGAGTAACGAGCTTGCGAGTGGGAACGTGAAAAGGGTGCAGCGTCACGCTGCCGTGAAAAGGGGGCAGGAATGTCATCCCTGCTTTGATTCGCTTATGATCATTTTTCCGGCAGAATCACGGGAGAAGAACTCCGTTTTCACAGCTCCCTGACTTTTCAGTTTTGTGTACTTGACCTTTGGTATGATCCTTACACGCTTTGGCTGATCGAAAACTATCATCACAAAATCCTGTTCGTCCGGATAGCGTTTATAGGAGTTTACAAGCTTTGAACGAAGATATATAAACCTCTTCTGCTCCTTTTCACTGCCGGCAGCGACTATATCCTCGTAGTATTTTTTCTCCTCCTGAGAAAGGTCGGAGGATAGTGCGAGTTCACGCCTTTTCTCCTCCTGAGCAGCTTTTACTGCGGCGATACGCTCTATACGTTCCTGTTTAAGAGCGATAAATCCCTCGCAGTTCTGAAAATCGCTCGTATGTACAGCTTTGTGGATAGTATAAAGAGCCATAGCGTCATTAAGAGCGTTATGGAAGCTGCCGGAAGCCGGAGAATAGCCAAAAGCAGAGGCAAGATCTTCGATGCGGACAGCTTGCGGAAGCTGCATTTTTCTGACCATTCCGTCCTGTATATCGGTTATAGCCGAACAGACAATATCGATATTTTTATGTGATTTGCGGAACTGTATATGCTGTTTACGGTCAGAAACAAGACCGGGTTTGTCGAAATTTCCCCATACAAACAACTCGCTGAAAGAATATTTTTCCATAAGTCCTGAAACGATGCCAAGAACGTCATCGCTGTCAGGGGAGTTATTTATTTCCGCCTGAGTAAGCTTTGTCAGCCTTTTGCACTGACTTGTCAGCTTAGGGAAACGGTTAGGACGTGCCGTACAGTAGAAGCTTTCCTTGACAGCATAGTTACTGTCACATATTACAAGTCCCACAGAGAGCATTTCGCTTTTCAGCCTATGTGCGGGACTTCCACAGGTAAACTCAAAATCCGCAAAGCATAAATTTTTTTCGCAGTCCTGCATAGCTGAATCACTTCCTTTGTAACGTTGACTTTATAATATTATACCAGAAAAATGCGGAATTTGCAATAGCTCAGCGATTATTGACCTGCTCCGGATACATATCGTGATTGGCAAGACGCTCCCAAGCTAACTTCTCCCACTTTGTACCAGCCATACCGTAGTTGCAGTAAGGGTCGATGGAGATACCGCCACGAGGCAGGAATTTTCCCCATACTTCGATATATTTCGGGTCCATGAGCTTTATAAGGTCTTTCATGATTATGTTTACGCAGTCCTCATGGAAGTCGCCGTGATTGCGGAAGCTGAACAGGTAGAGTTTGAGCGACTTGCTCTCTACCATTCTCTCGTTGGGTATGTAGGAAATATATATAGTTGCAAAATCCGGCTGACCTGTTATAGGACAAAGGCTTGTAAACTCCGGACAGTTGAATTTTACAAAATAGTCATTATCCGGATGCTTATTCGGGAAAGTCTCAAGTACTTCCGGAGAATAGTCTGACGAATATTTTGTATTCTGATTTCCAAGAAGGGATATAGTACCCTTTTCCTGCTGCATATCTCTGCTCATATTATTCTCCTTTCAGGGCTGGGTCTTCAACACCATTCAGGCGGAATGCTTCTGCACGGTCACGGCAGGTACCGCATACTCCGCAGGGCTTATCGCTGCCCTCATAGCAGCTCCATGTAAGCTCATACGGCACTTTAAGTTCAAGTCCCTTTTTGACCACGTCTGCCTTTGTCATATTCACAAACGGAGCTTCTATGCGGAGCTGCTTACCGCTTCCGAGGTATATAGCTCTGTTCATAGCATCATTGAAATCGGTGCTGCAATCCGGATAGGCATTTCCGGCAGCGTCGTCGCTGTGAGCACCATAGTATATAACTCCGCAGCCGTTAACTATAGCGATACTTGCTGCGGACGAAAGGAAAAGTCCGTTTCTGAACGGCACATAGGTAGATACCGGAGCTCCGCCGGTCTTTTCGAGCTGTTCAGCATAGGATTCTTTCGGTATATCCTCAGTTGACGAGCTGAGCAGCGAACAGTCTGAATCAGCAAAGATGAGTGCGAGGTCGAGCTTTTTGAGCTTTACTCCGTAATATTCTGCAACATTTTCTGCTGCCATAAGCTCTCGGCTGTGCTTCTGACCGTAGTATACTGCAAGAGCGATGACATTTTCTGCTCCGTATTTATCAACAGCTATCCCCAGACAGGTGGCACTGTCAACGCCGCCGCTGAGAAGTACAAGTGCTTTCATAATATAACTCCTTAAAAACTTATTCTATCATTTTTTTCAGTTCACCGTCAGTGCGGAAAGCTCCGCAGTAGGTGCGTGTGACGGTCTGTGCAGGGACATTCTTTATTCCCCTTGCGGTCATGCAGCTGTGTGAGCCACGAATGAGCACTCCCACATCCGGAGTTCCTGCGGCTTCAGAGATTATCTCTGCAATATCGTTGCCTATTCTCTCCTGAAGCTGGAGCCTCTTTGCTGCCATATCGCATATACGGGCTATCTTGCTTAGTCCGAGGACTCTTCCCCTCGGTATATAAGCCACGTTCACGTACATATCATACATCAGTGCGAGATGATGCTCGCAGTAGCTGAATATGGATATATCACGCATCACAACGGCTGTTTCGGAGTTTTCAGAAGGAGTCATCTCAAAGGTCTTTCCGAACATCTGAGCTATTTCGTGATTTGAATAGGATATTCCCTCAAAGACCTCCTGATACATCCTTGCAACACGCTGCGGAGTATCTTTAAGTCCCTCACGGTCAGGGTCTTCACCGAGAGCTTCAAGAAGCCCTCTTACATGAAATTCAATTGCTTTTGTATCCATTTTCAAACTCCTTTCTTGTCAGGGTCCCATATGAACTTGTGGAGCTGAAGCTGAAGTCTTACATCGTTCAGCTTTTTCTCTTTCATAAATTCTACAATGTCCGCTGGTTCTATCTTTCCAAAAACGGGACTTATATATACATGACATCTCTCTGTAAGATGATGCGACTCTATCACTTCAACTGCTCTTTCAAGGTCTTCCATGCTTCCGGAGACAAATTTAACTGTATCGTGCTTTTCGAGACAGCCGAAATTATCGCTGCACATATATTCCTCCATACCGCTTGAAGGCAGTTTATAGTCCATAGTGAATACGGGACGGTACACTCTGTCGGCAAATTCACGCAGATGTATGCTGCCGTTTGTTTCTATTTCAACACGAAGTCCGGCACTCATAAGAGTGTCGATAAGTTCGCCCATTTCCTGTCTTAGAAGCGGCTCTCCGCCTGTGAGAGTTACGTTTTTCACTCCGGTACTGAGTATGTATTCGAGAATGTCCTTGCTTCCCATTTTTTCAGCAGGAGCATCAACTGCATTTGCCCACTTGGTATCACAGTATCCGCATTTAAGGTTGCATCCTGCAAATCGGATGAATACAGCAAGCTCACCTGCACGCACGCCCTCGCCGTTTATACTTACAAATTTTTCAGCTACAGAAAACATAATCATACCTCCGGTTCATATATGGCACAGTTTTTTGGTGTCTCATACACCGTAACGCTTTTTAGCGGAAGTCCCTTGTCTGCGAGCCTGTTGTAGAAATGCTCAGCAAAATTTTCAGCTGTAGGACGGAATGGTACTTCGATCATGCGGAATCCCTCTTCATTGAGTGCCGCAAGAGTTGCCGGACGCAATGAATCTTTTTCATAAATAAGTGAATGGTCGTAGCTGTCAGCCAGTTTACGGACTACCTTTTTTACATCACCGAAGTCCATGAGCATACCTCTCTTGTCTCCGGTCTCCTGTATCTTATCGCCTTTCAGCAGTACCTCTATCACCCAGCGGTGACCGTGGATATTCGCACATTTCCCCACATATCCTGCGAGAAAGTGAGCACTGTCGAAAGCAGCAGAAGTTTTCAGATAATACATTGCATATTCTCCTTCTTTTGCATCTGTTAAAATAAAAGCGTCTGCCATAAGACAGACGCATCCTTGTATCAGAATAAAAGTACGGTTACCCTGTACTTACGGATGCCCTGGTTTTGTTTTGCGACAGGATGGTGCAAACGAACTGTCGGTCATTTCTGACTTGATTATTATAACACGGCAATACTACAGTGTCAAGCGTTTTTTGATGAAATACAGATGAAAAAATGGTGATCCCCCAAAGCTGTCGTTATCGGACTGCTCCGGGGGAATTATTATGCTCCGTTTTACTGCATACTGCACATTTTATCATAGAATCCCGGGATAGCTGAGGTTGCAAGTATCTGCATCGCAGTTGCAACGTCTATTATAGCGTGACCTATCAGTATCGGCAGAGGGTCACGTTTTTTGTAATAATACCAGCACAGTATGATAGTCAGCGGAAGGAATGAAAGAAATCTGTAGATAATGAACTTAAAGTCAAACAGAGTAGGTATGAAAGAATGCTGCAATGCGAAGAAGAAAGCCGGTATAAATATTGCTGCGTACTTGTTTTTTATCTGATTTACGCCGCATCCGAGGTACAGACCGTCCTCGGCAAATGCAGTTGATACAGGCAGTATCAGCACGTTGAGCACAGCCAGTACGACCGGTATTGGAGCTATTATCATCGGCGGTGCGTATGGTATAACTCCGTAACAGACAGCTCCGGCGATGAACATTCCCGACATTCCTACAAGTAATATCATAAGTGATATGAGCACTATCTGTTTTGCTCTGGTCTGACCTTTCCTGAAATTGATAAGTTCCCAGTAACTGCTGTTATTTCTTTTAGTCAGAACTGTGAACAGAAGTATCAGAAGTATATTGACAGCACTTGCCGCTATCGACCACCAGTTGCTTATATCATCTATGTCCTTCCTTGTGATAAAGGCTCCGACTATAAATATAAGCGGAAAGATGATGCACCGTATCGGCAGCAGATACGCTAAATTCTTATTTTTATCCATTTTAATTACGCTCCGAACTTTATCCGGATCTTCTCCTTATATCATTTTATTAAGCCAATACCTCACAAAGCACACCTTGCGTTTTTGTATCGGATCTTTGTGCGGTATTGACTTAAATTATAAAACATTATGTGCAGTTTGTCAACCTCACCGAGATTCGCCATTTTTCTTGACATAGTTTCGTCAGAATGGTATAATTTATTATAAATAAAAACATAAAGAAAGGATATAAACATGATAGAGACAAAAAATACCGAAATTGTATGCAGTGTGTGCGGAAACAAGTCCGTACAGACTGTTTTAGCCAAATCAAAGCCTGCAACGGGAGCTCCTGACCTCGATATAAGACCTGCCGGAGAACCTCGCCATTATCTGAAATACATGGTAATGGAGTGTCCTCACTGCGGCTACTGTGCCCCCTCACTTGACCGACCTTTCGACGATACCCGTGAGTACCTCGAAAGCGAGGAGTACAAGTCCTGCGGAGGTATAGTATCAGCAAATGAATCTGCTGCAAAGCTTATCAGGAATGCTCTTGTGTTCATGAAGAATCATAACTACAAGGACGCTGTAAGAGGCTATCTTAGTGCAGCGTGGGAGTTCGATGACGAGAACGATGACCGCCTTGCAAAAGAATGCAGAAAAAGAGCTGTTCAGATAATGGATGAGCACCCTGCCGCTTTCAAGGGGGATAATAACTATAAGCTCCTGAAAGCTGACCTTCTTCGCCGTTCGGGGGAGTTTGACCGTGTTATAAGAGAATACGAGGGAACAGCTTTTCCGTCGCAGATAATGACTGCTATCGCATTTTTTGAAGTCCACCTTGCAGCAAGTATGGACTCTGCTGCACACAGGGCTGATGAAGTTCCGGGAGTTTCTGCTGCAAACTAAGGCAGCTTTATAAAACTTTATAAAATGGTATAGATCGGGGAATAATTATGAAAAAAATACTTGCAATTTTACTGTCAATAATAATGATGATGTGCGTTATTTCCGCTCCGACTGGGGTAAAAGCGGATTTCGGAGACTATGCCGGCGATAACGATTACGGCGGCGGAGATTCCGGAGGAGGCGGCGGCTGGGATTCCGGCGGAAATGACGACAGTGACTGGTCTGGAAGCGGCGGCGGTGGCGATCTGGTCGATATTGTAATAATTATAGCTATAGTCATCTTTATCATCTATAAAAGCAAAAATAGCAAAAGCACGTCCTCAAACCGACCAAATACCAGTGTACGCCGGACTAATTCCTTTACGTATAGGAATATCGAAGAATATCTGCATATAGATCCGGACTTCTCTGAAACACAATTCAAGGATAAGGTGTCTAACCTTTATATACAGTTTCAGGAGGCTTGGCAGGCAAAGGATCTGTCCTCGCTGAGACCATATCTCACCGACTCTGCTTTTGCTAAATTCGACAGACAGCTCGATAACTACCGTCGGAATCATACTACGAATTATGTGGATCATCCTGCGGTACTTAACGTTCATGTCCGTGGCTGGTATAATGACGGCAATATGGACGTTATGGTCGTTGAATTGAGGACTCGTATAATCGATTACGTTAAGGACGATGCGAGCGGTGCTATCGTCAAGGGCAGCGACAGTATAGAGAAGTTCATGACCTATGAATGGAAGCTTGTAAGGACTCACGGAGTTACTACAAGGAATTCAACAGGTACTTCCGCTAAGGTATGCCCGTATTGCGGTGCTCATGTCGACATAAATCACTCAGCAGTTTGTGAATACTGCGATTCAGTCCTCACTACTGACGAATTTGACTGGGCAGTAAGCGAGATAAGCGGCATATCTCAAAGGAGCTACCGCATATAATAGGGTGACCAAATTTAAGGCAATACCGCAAAGTGGACTTTGTGCGGTATTGCCTTAAAGCAGGAGGTAAAATGAGTAAAAAATACAGAATGCTTGCTGTCGGAGGCGGTGCAGGTATTGATCTTGCTGTTTCAAAATTTATGAAAGAGGCAGACATCAAACCTGTGATACTCCCGCTCGATACGGCAGCAGTAACAGCAGAACTTGATTCAGAAAAATGCGACGGAATATTGATATTTTCTATAAAAGCCAGAAAAACTATAGAGCTCATAGGACTTATATCCAGAAAATACCCAGATATATGCATATTTGTAGGAGTGTATTCGTTTCACGGAAATGAGGAGGATGACTACCTTCAAGCCGGTGCAGACCTGTGTTTTTACCTCCCGACTTCAATACAAAGGGTAGTACGTATTGTAAAAAGCTACGCTATATTCAGCAAAAACAGCAATATTGAAACAAGTATCCCCTGCTTTCTCTGGGACAAAGGTCTGTGCTCCGATACAAAAGGCTTTATCTATCTTTGCAAGGCAATTGAGCTCTGTCTCAGCGATTCATCGTGCCTGAGCCATATGTATGAGAAAGTGTATGGCGGAGTTGCAGAGGAATTTAATGTCTCAATGAAGTCGGTCGAAAGACTTGTCCGGCTGACAGTCGTGAATGCAGTCGAAAGCGGTCAGGCTTCAAGGATATTTAAACGAAATGTCGAAAAAATGACTGTACGAAGCTTTATCAAAGAAATGTGCTACCTCTATTGCCGTAAGTACGTCGCCCCAAACGCCGATATAAATAATTTCAGGATATAACAAAATGCTCCCTTGCGTTTTTGGGGACTTTTATAGTAATACGTACATTTTATCGGGGCAAACCTTTCTGAGGAAAGGTTCTTCCCCGAACCATAAGCATATTCTTAGGGAAGTATATTATTTATTATGTCTCCGAGGGAGTGATCCCTCGGAGATTTGTTTTATTCTGCATCACATTTCAAATGTCTGTATCATTACACCGTCGAATTTGATATCCTTGTCAGCTAAGAATGAGAAGTGTACCGTTATATCGTTCATGCAGGTTCTCGAACGCTTTTCAGCCTTTTCGTGGACTTCAATACGTTTTATGAAAGCTCGAAGAAGCTGTGGAGTAACTTCCGTCACATCAACGTATTTCTTAGCGTTGTTGATGAACTCTCTGACACATTTCTCTTTTATCGCCAGATAGCTTGTATGCGAATCAAGCTCCTGAAGTTTTTCCTTCAGTTCAGACTGCTCCTTCTCGTAGCCGGATGCAAGGCTGTCGTAGCGTTCGGGAGTCACTCTGCCTGTGACTCGGTCCATGTACAGCATACTGATAGCGCTTTCAAGTTGATTTATCCTTGTTTCATACTCGCTGTGCAGAGCTTCGTTGTTTTTAGATTGGGACATTGCTTCGTTTTCACCCTTGCTCATAGCCATTTCATAGAACTCCTCAGAATGCTCTCTTGCATACGTTGTAACTCTTTTTATTACTTCCAGTACGATCGCATCTACCACTTCTTCCCTGATATAATGGGCGGTGCAGTTACTCTTTCTCTTTTCGTATCGACCGCACATAAAGTTGTTATATGTCTTTTTGTTTCGGTGAAGATAGAGCCTTGAACCGCACTCCGCACAGTAGAGATACCCTGCATATTTGTCCATTTCTCCGTTGCCGTTAGCACGTTTTCTGCCGACAAAGTGTTTTTGAACAAGCTCGAACAATCCTCTGTCGATAATTGGCTCATGAGTATTTTCAAATATGAGAACCTTTTCAGGATCATTCTTGATACGCTTTTTCAGTTTGTTCGACTTGGTATAAGTTTTGAAATTGACTGTATCACCGCAGTACATCTGATTCAGAAGCATACTGCGAACGGACGCAATAGACCATGCATAAGGCTTATCCAATTTTGGATTTCCCGAACGGCTGCCAGTCTTATTAAAGGCGTATACGCTCGGAGACAGCACTTCTTCCTCTTCAAGAGTATTGCATATTTTTTTCATACCAATACCGCTCGCGTACATCTCAAAGATACGCTTTACAACAGGTGCAGTCTCAGGATCGGGGATTATTCGCTTTGAGTCATTCGGGTCTTTCATGTACCCGTAAGGCAGTGAAGCTCCGACACGCTCGCCGCGTTCTCCCTTTGCTTTCTGTATTGTCCTGATCTTGCGGCTCGTATCCTGTGCAAAGAAATCATTGAAATAATTCTTAATGCCCGACATATCATTCAAGCCGTTTATACTGTCAACGCCGTCGGAGATAGCTATGAATCGCACGTCATATGACGGGAATAGTATTTCCATAAGTCTGCCTGTTTCAAGGTGGTCACGTCCAAGTCTCGACTGGTCTTTGACTATGACAGTTCCGACAAGTCCGCTTTCTATGTCTTTCAGCATACGAACATATTCAGGTCTGTTTTTGTTGACTCCGCTGTAACCGTCATCTATGTAGTATTGGCAATTCTTGAAGCCGTTTTTATCTGCATATTCTTTCAGCAGAAGCCTTTGGTTTTCAATTGACAGCGACTCTCCTGCACGCAAGTCCTCCTGACTGAGGCGGCAGTACAGTGCTGTTATCTGATTCGTGTTTGATTCTTTCATTATTATCCTCCTGTTCCGAAGCTGATGCTTCTGGAATCAAACCGAATAGGAGCTACCAACAGTATACTCCTACTCGGCTCGAAAGTCCAGAACTTTTTTAGTTCACTTTTTCGCTGTTTATCAAATGTTTCAGCTTATCGTAAGCAGTTTCCGTTTCGTTTTCGGGAAGAGGAAACGTAAATGTCACGTTATACACCTTCCCGTTAACTTTAATTTTATTTTCTGAATAATATCTGACTTTCTCTTTTTCAGCCATTCGATCATACTCCTTCTATTTGTCTTGTTCATGTTTCCTATGAGATTTGAATTGTTCATTTTAAAGATTCCTTTCATTATAGATTTTGGTTAACCCATATGAATACCGAGTTCTTCCTTTTTCCTGAGCTCCTTGGCGAGTGCCTTGCTGTCAACGTGTTCTCGAGCGTACTCGGTATCGTCAGCAGGCTCGTCCTCAATTATCGAAACCACAGCAGCAATGCCACCGACGATATCAGGTGCAGGAGCTCTATCATTGCCACTGCTATGAGCAGCTTGATGCCGCGCTTCCTGTTCTGCTCGTCGGAGCATTTCAGCTGCGATAAGGTCTGCCCGTTCAGCTTCCCAGCCTGTGAGGACAGGTTCTCCGCTGATTTCTCCAGCTTCGATACCTCTGCCGTCACGTTTTGCGACGTCAGATCCCGTATCTTTTCTGCACTCTCCAGCACCTGATCGAATATCACTTGTTGATTCTCCAAGTGCATTTTCATATCCTCGAATGTCATAGTCGCGTCGACTCTCGCCTTCGTTTCGATTGCCAGATTCGACAACAATTTCAGCTGTGATATCACCGCCTGCCAGTTGCTGTCGGGGACGCAGACCATAGTTGGTATATCCTGTGCCTCCTGCAAGTTCTCTTTGGAGGCTGCTTTCATTTCTTCGTATTTTGAACTCATAATCCATATTCTCCTTCCTGTATTTTGCTTCGTGTAGTTTGTTGTCGCGGCAACGCCTGCCGTTGGGACAGGTGTATGTGATGTACTTGCGGCTGTCCTCCCACTTGACATCGTAGCCGTACTGCTTCATATAGAAGCGGAATTGTTTCTTCGACTTCGCTCTTTTCATGACTGCGTCAATGGTATTACTGAGATTCATTTTCCAGCTCTCGCCGCGCATTGCACTCCTGTACTCGCCTGTGGTCACACCGTGAGTCTGCTTTCCAAGCTCGGGCTGTTTGAGCGTTGTCACTCCGTACTTCTGACATATTTCATCGCTGAGCTGTCGTAGGTCTTGCAGTGTAAACTTGTTTGAGTGGTACTTCAGACCGGTCTCTGCGTTGACTGCATTGAGTACGAAGTGTGAGTGTATGTGGTCTGCGTCGGTATGAGTTGCCACCACAACTTCGTGTCCCGGGAATGCTTTCTCCGCAAACTCAACAGCTATCTTATGAGCAAGTGCAGACTCTATCTTGTAGCCGCTTGGGTGAGACTGGACGAAGTGATAGTATTTCACGCCGTCAGTCTTGCCGTACATCTCTCTTGTATTTTTGAACTCCTGATAGGCAGTGGGCAGCGAGCAGTTGAGAGCCGTCACATATTTCTTGCCCTCGGTCTTGTCGTCGCGGCAAATGTAGTCGAGACTTCTCTTGCCACCGCCGCCGTACTTAGTGCTTATCGCTGTGACCGTTGCCACTATTTCACCTCCCGAAGCAGCTGACCAATCATCTCCGTGACCTTTCTGTGCTCATCGAGGAGCGGCTGGAAGTTCACGGCAGTCAGCCTGTCCATGTTGGCGAGAGTAGCTATCTGATTGAGGTTGCGTCCGATAGCTTTCTGCTGCCGAACTATTTCGTCAACGCCGTTTGCGACGACGATTTTCTTGCCGAGAGCACACCTCATCACGAAGTCATTGAGCCTCAGTCCGTGCCGCTCAGCAAGTTCATGGATACGCCTGCTTTCTTCCTCTGTGCAGCGTATCGCTATGGTTGTGTTTCTTTTTCTCATGTTATCTACCTCCTGACTTTTGTTTGTGTATGCCTGTAATTTAAAGGGGGTTCGGGGTTCGCCCCGACAAGCAAGGCGGCAGGCGGAATGCCAGCTGCTATGCTTGCCTTCCCAGAAGGGAAGATTTTTCTCGGGTACTGCCACTTTTCTCCTCTGTCGATAGTATCTGTGCGGTATCGCCACACTCGCTCCACGTTGCGCGACAATCGCTTTCACCGCCGCAGGTAGGATAACTACCCGAATTTGGCATCGGCGACAGAAACGGCGCGTTTTGTGCGCTGTTTTACCGTCACCCGAGAGCG
Source organism: Ruminococcus sp. (assembly GCA_017441505.1). Taxonomy (GTDB): domain Bacteria; phylum Bacillota; class Clostridia; order Oscillospirales; family Ruminococcaceae; genus Ruminococcus. The sequence goes on along the minus strand of JAFRXL010000028.1, from coordinate 73 downwards.
TTATACTGTCACCCTGAACCACAAATGCCGTCACCCTCAGTTTTACCGTCACCCGCCTCAAACAAAGGTAAAT
>JAFRXL010000027.1 GCA_017441505.1 Ruminococcus sp. | reverse complement strand
GTACTGAATCTGCTTGGATATTTTCCGTCATCTTGCACAGAAATCCCTTGACATACGTCAGTATGCCTGCGGAATTTCTATACAATCTGACGAAAAATCTCACGGTGCATCTTCAGCACAATCTTTGTGCGGTATTGCCTTAAAGAAAACACTTTGGAGGCATCACTATGAAAGTTATAATAGATTTCAATAATGATATAGAAAGAGAAGAGTACGAAAGGTTTGTGAGCGGACATGAAAACGGCAGTTTCACACAGTCACTTAAATGGGCTGACGTTAAAGAGGGCTGGGGACACGAAGCAGTTGCGGTAAAGGACGAAAATGGCAATATCAAAGGTACTGCACTGATACTTATAAAAAGACTCCCGTTTATCGGCAGAACATTTTTTTACTGTCCGAGAGGTCCGGTATTTACATTCGGCGACACTGATACATTGAAGGAATTGTTGGACGCTATACGTGATCTTGCTGCCGAACACAGGGCTTGTCAGTTTAAATGTGATCCCTTTATATCTGAAAATGACGAAGCTTCCATAGCTGAAATGAGAGCGGCAGGTTTTACTTACAAAAACATCTCAGAGGACAGGCTGATACAGTCAAAGTACAATTACAAGCTGAATTTCTATGGACGTACAAAGGATGATGTCTTTGCAGGATTCCATAAGAAGTGGCGTTATAATATCCGTGTTGCGGAGCGTCACGGTGTAAAATGCAGAGTATACGGCAGAGAAGCTCTTGATGATTTCTGCGAGCTCGTTCGTGAGACAGGTGAAAGAGACGGATTCTGCGTGAGGGATAAGAGCTATTTTGAAGCCTTCCTTGATAATCTGGGAGATGATGCTAAACTCTACATGACCTATTGTGACGGTACTCCGCTTTCCGGAGCTATTTACGTAAAATACGGCAAAGTAGCATCATATGTCTACGGAGCTTCAACTGTGCATATGCGTAAGGTGATGCCGAATTATCTCATGCAGTGGACTATGATAAGTGATTCTATAGATGCAGGCTGCGATGTATATGATTTTCAGGGGATTCCGCACTACTATGACGAAAATCACTCGAACTACGGCGTATACAGGTTCAAGAGCGGTTTCGGCGGTGAAGTAGCAGGCTATGCCGGAGAATTTAAAATGATATATGACAGAAAAGCTTCTCATCTGGTGGAGACTGTTATATGTCTGAGAAAGCTGTTTCTGAAAGCAGCTGCACATTTTTCGCTGGACGGCAGGAAAGAAATTAACGAAAAACCATTGACATTTCCTCAAAAGCTGGTATAATAATAATGTACGGCTTTGATGGGACTGACTGTTCAGCAGCACATTTCAGAGAGAAAGCGGCTGGTGCGAGTTTTCATGTGCAAAACAGGTGCTTACCCGGAGCCTCTCCGGAAAACCGGAGCGTATTTCTGCGTTAAAGAGTATGAGAAAAGAGCTTTGCTCTTTTGAATTTGGGTGGTACCACGAAAGCCTTCGTCCCATTGGCGGCGGGGCTTTTTTTGCGTACTGGGGCTAATTATATTATCAAAAGGAGATAAATCTTTATGCAGTGGACAGGACTTAACGATCTTCGTGAAAAGTATCTTTCCTTCTTTGAAAGCAAAAATCATACAAGAATGGCAAGTGCATCACTTGTACCTCAGGGGGATAAGAGCCTTCTTCTTATCAACTCAGGTATGGCACCTCTGAAAAAATTCTTCCTCGGACAGGCTACACCTCCTAACAAGAGAGTTACAACTTGTCAGAAGTGTATCAGAACTCCTGATATAGAGAGCGTTGGCAAGACAGCTCGTCACGGTACATATTTCGAGATGCTCGGTAACTTCTCTTTCGGTGACTATTTCAAGACCGAGGCTATCGAGTGGGCTTGGGAATTCCTTACAAAGGTTCTTGAGATACCTGCTGAGCGTCTTTGGATCACTATTTTTGAAAGCGACGACGAGGCTGAACAGATCTGGGAAAACCATATCGGTATCCCTCACGACAGAATAATCCGTCTTGGCAAGAAGGATAACTTCTGGGAGCACGGTTCAGGTCCATGCGGTCCATGTTCAGAGATACATTTTGACCGTGGTGAAGCTTACGGTCCTTTCGAGAACTTCGAGCAGGCAAGTGAGATAGACCGTGTTATCGAGATATGGAACCTCGTTTTCAGCCAGTTCGACAGTGACGGAAACGGTCACTATGAGGAAATGAAGAACAAGAATATCGATACAGGTATGGGACTCGAAAGACTTGCTTGTGCAATGCAGGGCGTTGACAATATTTTCGAGGTCGATACTGTTCAGAATATCATGAAGCACATTTCACGCATTGCCGGTGTTGAGTATAAAAAGGACGCTAAGAAGGACGTTTCGCTCCGTGTTATCACTGACCACATCAGAAGCACAACATTCATGGTCGGCGACGGCATCATGCCTTCAAATGAGGGCAGAGGATATGTTCTTCGCCGACTCCTCAGAAGAGCAGCTCGTCACGGCAGACTCTTAGGTATCACAAAGCCATTCCTCTGTGATGTATGCGATACTGTTATCAACGAGAATGCAGATGCTTACCCTGAACTCGCTGAGAAGCGTGACTACATCAAGAAGATAATCGGCGTTGAAGAAGAGGCTTTCGCTAAGACTATCGATAAGGGTACTGAACTTCTCAACGGTTTCACTGATGCTTTAAAGGCTGAGGGTAAGAAAGTACTCTCAGGTGACGATGCATTCAAGCTCTCTGATACATATGGATTCCCGATAGACCTTACAGTCGAGATCTGTGAGGAAAGGGGATTTGAAGTTGACCGTGACCGCTTTACTGAACTCGCTAAAGAACAGAGAGCAAGAGCTAAAGCTGACCACGCTGCAAAGGCTGGTTCATCATGGGCTGATAACAGCATAAAGGTAGATGCTCCTGCAACTATATTCACAGGATATACTGATTTTGCTGCTAAAGATGCAGAAGTACTTGCTATATATAAAGACGGTGCAGAGATAGAGACTGCTGTTGAGGGCGATGATGTTGTTATCGTTCTTGACGTAACTCCATTCTACGCTGAAAGCGGCGGACAGGTAGGCGATACAGGTGCTCTTATCAAGGATGCAAGCATAGCTTCTGTTGACGATACTATCAAGTCAGAGGGACATTTCCTCCATATCGCTACTATCGAACAGGGAAGCATCTCAAAGGGTGACCATGTATACGCTGAAATTGAAAAAGACCGCAGAATGTCAATTATGCGTAACCATACAACAGCTCACCTTCTTCAGTATGCACTCCGTCAGGTGCTTGGCGATCACGTTCATCAGGCTGGACAGCTCGTTAATGAGAAGGCTTGCCGTTTCGACTTCAACCACTTCAGTGCTATGACTGATGAAGAAATAGCAAAGGTAGAAGAGATAGTCAACGCTGAGATAATGAGTGCGATACCTGTAACAATGCAGGAAATGCCTATCGAAGAAGCAAGAAAGCTCGGAGCAATGGCTCTGTTCGGAGAAAAATACGGCTCAACCGTAAGAGTTGTTACAGCTGATAAGTCAGTAGAGTTCTGCGGAGGTACTCATATATCAAATACTTCGCAGATAGGTCTTTTCAAGATAGTATCCGAAAGCTCAGTAGCTGCCGGAGTAAGACGTATCGAGGCTGTTACCGGTCTTGGTGTACTTGAGCTTCTCAACGGTTTCAAGGATTCTATAATCAGATCAGCAAAGGCACTCAAGCTTGCAAATATCACTGAGCTTCCTGAGAAGTGTGCAGCAGTTGCAGCTGAGTCAAAGGATAAGGACAAGAAGATAGAAAGTCTTACACAGCAGATAGCTAATTCAAAGACAGCAGCATTATTCGATAATGCTAAGGATATAAACGGTGTTAAGTTCGTTGCAGCAAGACTTGACGGTACTGCTCCGGATGCACTCAGAAAGCTCGGAGACAGTGTAAAGGACAAGGGCGAGGACATCGTTGCTCTCTTTGCTGGCACTGTTGGTGAAAAGGGTACATTCTTCTGCGTATGTACACCGGGAGCTGTAAAGAAGGGTGCAAATGCAGGTCAGATAGTCAGAAATGTATCAGCTGTTACAGGCGGTAAAGGCGGCGGAAAGCCTGACAGTGCTATGGCTGGTGCAGGCGATATTGCTAAGATCGATGAAGCACTTGCTCAGGCTGAAGAGATCGTTGCCGGATCTATAAAGTAATTTATATGTGACCACGGTCACGTAAATATAAAATGCAAAGGAGAATTATTATGGACTGTTTATTCTGCAAGATAATCGACGGAGATATACCAAGCACAAAGGTTTATGAAGATGAATTTGTTTTCGCATTCAAGGACATTGCTCCTATCGCACCTGTACACTACCTTATTATACCAAAGGCTCATATAAGCGGAGCAGATCAGGTAACTGAAGAAAATTCAGGTCTTATCGCAAAGGTTTTTGAGGCAGCTGCTAAGATCGCTAAAAACGAGGGCATTGAGAGCTTCCGTATAATCAATAACTGCGGAGATGATGCAGGTCAGACTGTAAAGCACATCCACTTCCATATGCTCGCAGGAGTAAAAATGGGCTGGGGACCTGAGTCTCTCGGCAAGACTGAGTAAGGAGAAGAAAATGGCAGATACCTATAAAATGAAAATAGCAGGTCTTGAGCGTGAGCTTATGCGTTGTCCGCTCAACGACAAGATAGACATCGCAGCATTCATAATGTTCTCTGATGTTGAGCTTACTGTGGCTTGTGCAGAGGAGCTCCTGAAAAAATGCGGCGAGTTCGATATGATCCTCACAGCAGAATCAAAGGGAATACCGCTTGCATACGAAATGGCAAGACAGAGCGGTAAGAATTATGTGGTTGCAAGAAAGTCCGTAAAGCTTTATATGACTGATCCTATTTCAGTTACTGTAAAGTCAATAACTACGGCAGCAGAACAGACACTTTACCTTTCTAAGGAAAAGGCTGAGCTTTTAAAGGGCAAGAAAGTACTTTTAGTCGATGACGTAATAAGCACCGGTGAGTCCCTTATAGCACTTGAAAAGCTTACAGCAGCTGCTGAGGGAAATATTGCAGGAGAAGCGGCAGTCCTCGCCGAGGGTGACGCAGCTGACAGGGACGATATAATCTTCCTTGAAAAGCTTCCGCTCTTCTTTAAGTAAGGAATAAATAATATGAAGCGAAAAATGATTGGAGCTGCGGCAGCGTATATGGCGGGATTATTTTTCGCTTCCTTTTTTACCGGAATATATATCCCCATCTTTATTGCATCAGCCGCTCTCTTACTGACCATAGGAAGAAAAAACGGCTTTTCCGTCAAGGACATAATTCTGCTTGTTGCCGTCTTTTCTGTCGGATGCGGAGCAACTCTGCTCAGAAATGAATTTTACTGCAAGAAGCTCACTGCATATAATGGCAGCAGCGGTACGTTCAGCGGAACAGTAAAAGACATAAAACACTATGATGGTGATAAGGCTGCCTACACACTTCAAGGCAGGATCAATGAGAGTCAGAAAGCTAAAGTAAGCTTTTATACATCCGACCTCAGCGTTAAGTACGGCGATACGATCACAGTCAAGGACTGTATATTCTCAGTACCGGAGGGTGACTACCTTTTTGACAGTGAAAGCTATTATAAGTCGGATGGAATATACCTCAGGATAGAGTCTGCAAAGGGAACAGAGGTAGTCCACAATAATAGCAATAAACTGAAAAATGCTCTTATGGAGTACCGTGATAAGGTTATCTCGGAGCTTCGTATTCAGCTTGGTGACGAAAACGGCGACTTCCTTGCAGGTATGCTTTTCGGAGTTAAGCAGAATATGGACGAGAGCGTGAAGCGAAGTCTGTATCGGTGCGGAATAGGTCATATCCTTGCTGTATCGGGACTTCATATCTCGATCATAGCCATTGTAATAATGAGGATATTAGGTCTGCTCAGGATGAAAAGAGCATACTCTCTGATCGTTACCGACCTCATTACTGCATTGTTCATATTAATGGCGGACGTGCCTTTGTCAGCTGTAAGAGCAGCAATAATGATGAATTTTGTTTATGCTGCCGGTATCTTCCGAAGGCAGAATGATACCTTTAATTCGCTTGCAGTTTCGGTGCTGTTGATAGCTGTTTTTGATCCGGACTGCATATACAGCCGTGGCTTTATACTGTCTATTGCCGGAACATTCGGGATAGGAGTCTGGGGACCGTATATGACGGCAAAGTTTGAAACAAAGACTATTATTCAGCGTGTGTGGAAAAGCTTCATTATCATGCTCTGCACTATGTTGTTCATAATGCCGTTCAGCATGAAATATTTTGGCGAAACATCGCTCATATCACCGATAACAAATATTTTACTGCTTCCGTTATGCTCAGCATCACTTATAGCGGGGGCATTGTACGTCATTTCGTTTGGAGTGCTGCCTGTGCTTTGGTTTGCTGACCTTTGTCTTAGTACCGTGACCTTTTTGACAGACAGGCTGAGTAAGATAAATGGGATATACTTTTCATGCGGAAGCGAAAGGGTCATGAACGCTGCATTCGGACTTTTCTGTGCAGTCATATTAGTCCATATTATATTTCAGAAGCGTCATATCACAGGTTTCTCTGCTGCATTTTCGTTCGGAGCAGTGATGCTTGTATCAGCTCTGTACGGAGCAAGAATGTACGATACATTTGTTATCGCTGAGCTTGGCAAGGGAAGCAACAGTGCGATAGTGATAACATATAAAGGTGAAACTGATATAGTCGACCTCAGCGGCAATTATAAATCTCCGGAATATGTACATAAGTACCTGACCGAGAATGCTATCGATGATATTGATACAGTCGTGCTCACTCAAAAGGTACATTCGCAGTACTCAGCATATTTACATGAGCTTGATATAAATGATAACACTTCATGGATAATGGCAGGCGATACATCCATATACGGCGATAAACCGGTAATATGCTATGGTGACGAGGGATATATTTTAGAGTCGCCTCATCACACTGTCAGGTATGAGAATAAGCTGCTGAGTATCGAATATGACGGACGGAAGATAGTATTTGCACCTGCATCAGTCAGTGAGGATGACGTGCCTGATGATACAGACCTGCTGGTGATATACGGAAGCTCTTCCTCAGCAAAGGATATTGGTGCAAATTATGAAGTGATATATCTGGACAAAAAGCGTGAGGACAGTATGAATAATTTCGAGATAAAACTGCCGGAAAAAGGCGGATACAGGATAAGGAGGCTCTGATGCCGTATATTGACGCAAAAAAGATAGAAACTCAGCTCAAAAAAGGCGAATTGCAGAACCTTTATTATATTTACGGAGCTGATGTCAGCGGAGTTGAAAAGCTCACAAAGAAAATAATAAAAGCGGCAGTCGGAGATAATGAGGAGTTCGCACTTAACCGCATTGCCGGCAAGAATCTTGATCCCTCCGAGCTGCGTGACATTTCTGAGCTGATGCCGATGATGTCGGAGTACAACTGTATTCTTGTCAACGACTATAACTGCGAGGAACAGAGAGAGGAGGTCACTAAGCAGGTGATCGATACTCTTAAAAATGTGCCTTCTCAGACTGTAATGATCTTCAATATAACCGGATTTGAGGTCAAGACAAAGTACGACAGAAAAGCCGGCGGACGTGTTATATCAGACAAGAATAAAAAGATTGCCGATATTATTTCAAAAACCGGAGCTGTAGTTGAGTTTGCACTTAAAACTCCGCAGGAGCTTGCAAAGGAGATCGCTGCGAGTGTTTCTGCGAGGGGCGGAGCTATATCTATAGATAACGCACGTCTTATAGCTGAGATATGCCTTTCCGACCCACTGACCATTAAAAATGAAATTGACAAGTTATGTGCATATGCTGCCGGACGTGAAATAACGTCTGAAATGATAGACAGCATGGTGCATCATCAGAGTGATGTAAACGTTTTCAAGCTTGCTGATGCGGTGGCTGCTTTTGATAGACGCAAAGCTTTTGAGGCTCTTGATGACCTTATGCAGGATAAGGATAACCGAGGTTCTGTGCTTGCCAATATTACCAATTCTTTCCTCGACCTCTACAGAGTACAGCTTGCAAGACAGTCCGGACTGAATGCTGAAACTGTCATCAGGGATTTCGGATATTTCAGCCGTTCATTCATTATTGATAAGCTTTACAGAAATGGTCAGAGGATAAGTATACGCCGCCTGAGAGCCTGCATACGCATTATACGTGATACATCTGAACAGCTCAATTCCACAAGCGGTGATGAGAAGATAGTATTGGAACAAATGCTTACTAAAATGCTGATGACTAAGAACTGATGGTGATAAGATGATAAAAATAGATCAGGCAATAATAGTTGAGGGAAAATATGATAAGATAAAGCTCGATTCTGTAATTGACGGCATAATTATAGTTACCAACGGATTCAGGATATTCCGTGACAAGGAAAAGCTCGGACTTATAAGATATTATGCTAAAAAAACGGGTATAATAATCCTGACCGATTCGGACAGTGCCGGAAGAAAAATACGTGGATATATAAAGGGAGCTGTGCCAGAAGGCAAGGTCTTGAACGTGTATATCCCCGATATATTCGGAAAGGAAAAACGTAAGGAAAAGCCGTCAGCAGAGGGCAAGCTCGGAGTTGAAGGCATAGATACGAATATATTGCTTGAAGCATTCAGAAAAGCCGGTATCACCGCTTCGTCCGGAGGTAAAAGGTCTGATATAACAAAGCAGACTTTATACGAGCTCGGACTGAGCGGAGGAAAGTGCAGCAGTGAACTCAGAGTGAAATTGCAGAAGAAACTCGGACTTCCCTCACTTATGTCAGCATCTGCACTTGTAGATGTTCTTTGTACTATGACAGACAGTGCCGGACTTGAACAGATGGTGAAGGAATTGAAGGAGGAGAATGATGCTATATAGCAGTCTTTTGTTCATATACATTTTTCTGCCTGTATCGATACTGCTTTATTATGTAACTCCGACAAAACACCGTGAAAAAACTCTGCTTATATTGAGCATTATTTTCTGCGGCATGATAAATCTCTGGTTCCTTGGATTTATCCTTGTATATGTTGCAGTCAACTATATTGCTCTGCGGACTATAGATAAGTTCAGCGAGCGAAAAGAGATTGCGTCCATACCATTTGCAGCGGCAGTCTGCTTCGACCTCACGGCTATATTGATATTCAGAACTAAATATTTTGTCAGCTTATTATCAAGTATAGGAGTGCCAAATGGTTTCTTTCCGCTTGGAATTTCATTTTTCACGCTCTCTGCTATAGGCACTCTTATAGATGTTTATACAGGAAAGATGAAGTCTGATAAAAATGTACTGAGGTTTGCTTTGTATATCATCTTTTTCCCGAGACTTATCATGGGTCCTGTAATGAGGTACGGAAGCTTTAATAAAGCAGTAAGGGAGCGTAAGGACGGTTTGTACGAAATGGGGGTCGGCTTTACTATATTTGTAAAGGGACTTGCTAAAAAGATAATTGCTGCTGATAATCTCTATATGCTTTATACTGCGGTAGGACGTGTGGATTATGGTGAGCTTTCGGCACTTACAGCTTGGATAGGTATAACCGCATATATACTATGTCTGTATTTTACACTGTCAGGCTTTTCGGATATGGGTGTGGGGATTAGCTACTGTTTCGGAGTAAGACTGCCTAAGAGCTTCAGCTACCCCATGTCAAGCAATAAGATACGTTATTTTGCAGCAAGATGGCATATCGATGTTATTCACTGGTTCAGGAAGTATGTTACGAGACCTGTTTCAAGAAACATAAAGAATATGTATGCAAGAAAAGGAGTATTCATTGCGGTATGGGGAGTATTCGGCTTCTGGTATACATTCAGTATGAACGGATTTATATGGGGAATTCTTATCGGTACAGCCATTACCATAGAGAGCAGACTTGACAAAAGAAGGATCATGGTCATATCAGGAGTGATATATACTTTCCTGATAGCGGCTGTATGTACTGTATTTTTAGCAGAGGAAAGTTTTTCAGGAGCTTTCAGGTATCTTCTTGCAATGCTGGGAGGCAACAGAATATTTGCCGATACGATCTCATTGTATTTGCTGAAATCTTATATAGTTATTCTTCTGATAGGACTGTATACATCTACAAGCTTGTTCAGAAATATGCTGATGAGGTCGGGAAAGAATAAGCTCAGCACAGCTTTTAGTATTCTTTCTCCGATAGCAGTAACAGGGATACTGATAGTATGTACAGTAATGATCTCGTACAGCGGAAGTTCCGGAATGATACTGATGAAACTGTAAGGGAGGGAAAATGATTGGCTGAAAATATGAGCAAAATAACTGCTGTACTTGTTCTCGGCGTTATGATACTGTTTGGTATTTTCTTTGTATTCGGGAACAAAAAAGCTTTCTCTGAAAATGAAAACCGTGAACTTGCTGATACACCGGAGTTCAGCATATCTGATGCAGCTGACGGTGAGCTGACTAAAAATGCCGAAAAGTATTTTACGGATCATTTTCCTTTCAGAGACCGCTTTATTGCAGGAAGTGCAAAACTCAGTACTCTTGTAAGCGAAAGTATAGTCAACGGAGTTTATGTATCAGGAGACAGATTGCTGGATATGAGTGCTGAGAAAAGAGACACGACTGATAAAAGTGCAGAGCTGATAAACAAATTCTGTGAAGATCACAGCAGTGCTGCATACTTTGTATGTGTACCTACTTCATCCGGAGTTTACGGCGATGAATTCCCGCAGTACTATCAGAAAAATATAGAAAACCGTCAGATAACATCATTTTATAATAGTTTGTCGGCGGATATACGCAGGATAGATGCGTATAATATATTGAAGATGCTCAACGAGAATTACATCTATTACAGAAATGACAACAAGTGGACGACATACGGAGCTTATTGTGTGTATAAAACGGTCATACAGAAGCTTGGATTCAGTCCGATACCTTACAGTAAATATACAGTTGAACACGTTGACTTTGATTTCAGAGGAGACTTGTATGACATCACACAGTATAAAGATATTGTCCCAGATACAATAGACATCTACAAATGTATAAGCGGTGATAAAATAAAAAGCTGCGTTAGCTATAATAACAGCGGAAAGCGTGAGAAGCTAAAGCTTTGTGATAAGGAACGACTTGATTCTCCATACAAGTATGATGTTTATATGGGAGAAACAAAACCGTATCTGAATATTAAAACAACAGTTAATAATAATAGGAAACTGCTCGTTATAAAGGATAAGTTCGGTGACTGCTTTATACCATTCCTTACTCAGCATTACAGTGAGATAGCTGTTGTTTCACCGGAAGCACTCAGAGTTCCTTTGAGCAGTGTAGTTAATGTTGATTCTTATGAGCAGACTCTTTTTATAATGGGCGTAAACAGCATGAGCAGCAGTGATCTGTTTGAATTACTGAATAAATAATAGAAAGGATGTTAATTTATGAAAGCATTGATAACGGGAGCAACATCTGGTATAGGCAAAAAAATGGCAGAAAAACTCAGCGAGCGTGGCTGGGAACTTATCCTTACAGGCAGAAATGAAGAAGTACTTCTGAAAATGAAAGAGTATCTCGGAAATACTGAAATAATAGCTGCCGACCTTGCCGACCGTGAGCAGGTAAAAAAGGTATATGAGTTTTGCCGTGACAAAAATATTGATATGCTGGTAAATAATGCCGGATACGGTATATTCGGAAGATTCGACGAGACTGACCTTGAAGATGAGCTCAACATGATAAACGTCAATATTACAGCACTCCATATTCTGACAAAACTGTTTCTGCGTGACTTCAAAAAACGTGACAAAGGTATTATTCTGAATGTAGCATCAGTAGCCGGATTCATGAGCGGTCCTCTGCTTTCCTCATATTATGCATCCAAGAACTACGTTTTAAGACTTTCTCTTGCTATATATGAAGAGCTCCGCCGTGAAAGATCAAATGTAACGATAACAGTGCTTTGTCCGGGACCTGTCGACACTAATTTTAATAATCGTGCTGGAGTAAGCTTCAGTGCAAAGCCTATAACCGCAAGCTACGCAGCTGAATATGCACTCGAAAAGGCACTTGCCGGAAAATTCTTTGCTATTCCGGGGCTGACAGCAAAGGCTGCTGCGATAGGACAGAGATTTATTCCGAATAAGCTTCTTTCAGCATTAGTTTACAACGTCCAGCAAGCAAAGAAAAAGTTTTAAAGGGGAGAAATTCATATGAGGGACATAAGCTATCGTGTGGCTTTGGGCGGAATAGTTTCAGCTTTATGTCTTGTTACTATGTTCCTTGCAGGAATATTGCCTGCACTGTATCTTTTGCTTCCGGCGATAGCTGGTATACTCATGATGATGATAGCAATAGAGGTCAGCAGCAGCTGGGCTGTGATGACCTACATATCAGTAAGTTTATTGTCTATGATAATAACCTTTGACAAAGAAGCAGCTTTGATATTCATTATGTTTTTCGGACATTATCCGATACTAAGGCGGTACATAATAAAGCTGAGACCAAAGCTTATAAGCTGGATAGTAAAATTTGCAGTTTTCAATAGCTGTATACTTGGGTATTTTTTTGTCACGGTGTATATTTTCGGACTTGACCAGATGGTCGATGAGTTGCATGAATACGGTAAATACGGGGAATATTTCATTCTCGGACTTTGTAATATACTGTTCATTCTTTACGATATTGATCTCGACCTTATATATAATACATATATAAAACGTCTTGCTCCGAAATTCAAAAGAAAAAGATAGCTTGATGCAGGAGGAGAAAATGGATAAGATCCGCAGACATATTATTTTCTACGGTTATGTGCAGGGCGTTGGTTTTCGCTGGAAAGCAAAAAATACTGCACGCCGATTAGGTATTTCCGGCTGGGTGCGAAATCTTGATAATGGTGCAGTCGAAATGGAAGCCGAGGGAACTGTGCGTGATATAGAGGATATGATAGAAGCTCTTGAAAATCATTCATGGGGCAGTATCGAACGTATGGAAGCTGAAAATATCCCTGTTCACGGGGACTATGAATTTGAAGTAAAATGAAAAAGGAGATGTAAAAAATGCTTGATTTTATAACAGTAAACACCCACAGCAGTATCCGCATAAACGATAAGAAGGTCATTTATATTGACCCTTTCAGGATAACAGACGAAAGTCACGATGCTGACATAATACTTATCACTCATAGTCACTACGACCATTTTTCTCCTGATGACATCAAAAAGGTCATGAAGCCTGAAACAGTGTTGGTATGTCCTGAGGGTATGAAAAAAGTCGATGAAATGGGACTTGAAGTTGTGCGAGTTTCTGTTTCTGACAAAATAGAGGTGCTTGGGATAAGTATTGAGACTGTAGCGGCATATAATAAGCTTAAACCATTTCATCCAAAGTCAAATGGCTGGGTAGGATATATAATAAACAGCTCAGATAACGGAAGAATTTATATTGCCGGAGATACTGATATTACATCAGAGAATCAAGGTGTAAAGTGTGATATTGCAATGCTTCCGGTCGGAGGTACATATACTATGAATTTCAAGAAAGCTGCAAAGCTTGCAAATATCATCAAGCCTGAGTATGCTGTGCCGATACATTATGGAAGTGTTACAGGCAGTCCGGAGGACGGCGAAAATTTCCGTAAACTGGTAGACAGTGAAATAAAGGTCGTTATAAAAATATAATAGTATATACAAAACTTGCTGCATTTTTCATGCGGCAAGTTTTTTGTATTTTATGAGATAGAATAGCTCCGTACATGAAAAATTTCACATACGGAGCTTTTTAATATTTTAAGTCTGAGATATTATAAATATTCAGACAAAGCGAGGAGGCAAATGTTATCAGTGGATACTTGTCTCGTTATCGTATGGTACGTAAGCTGAGGAATTTACCTCGCTGTTAGGATCGGAAGTGGTAATAACATCCTCATTATCGAAATGAATAATATCGAGTTCTGGTTTTATATAATTTAACATAATAATTCTCCTATCTGTATGTATCAGCCCTGACCGAAGCCATAGCTATAATCGTAATCTTCATAATTCATTGGTACGAAATCCTCAGCCTGCATATTCATAGCCTTTTCGAGGTAAAGCTCGCCTACAGGTACAGAAGCAAGGCAAGGATAATTTTCACGGATGAATCTGCAAAGAGCTTCGCATTTAGCTTTTGTGCCATCAAAGTCAAGAGACTTTGCTCTTGCTTCCTGAACATATGAATCAAACAGTACTTCACCTATTGTAGCACGGTCTTCTTCAGGATTTGTGCGGCCGTAATCTCTTGAAAAATAGATGTCGGTGTCACCGGAATAATAATCAACGTACTTATCAAGTCCGAAGTAATTAGCATAAGAATACATATAAGCATCTTCCGGAGAGAGAGTTTCCCATTCCATAATTTGGTCATATGTAAGCTGGTAATCAAGAAGATGTATGAATTCATGAGAGAAAGTATTGAGGAAACGGTCTGTATTATTGTCGAAACCGGTCGTAACCATAGTTGGAGTGTCGAAGTACTTTGTAACGTATGCCGCAGGTTCTATTATTTCCGGATCATTAACGTTAGGTGTTATACTATCACATATATATATCCAGACTTTCATATCAGGATCGCCGGTTATCTCACGGCATATATCTTCGGGCCAGAGACTGAGATAATCCTTTATGTCATTGAGTATTGCGACCTTATCACCGGTGAAATCATCTGTATCATAGTAATCTATAGAATGATCGAGATCATCAGCAAGTTCAAAAGAAACTGCAACATTATATTTTTCGTCCAGTTCATCAACAAGTGAGCGGAGCTCAGGATCGGATGTTTCAGGTTTTTTGAAGTAAGTTTCAAAGCCCGGTTCTTTATTTTCCGGAATATCAATAGTGCAGTCAATATTGTAATCGATCTCGCTGAGGTCTATTTTGACATAATACATTATGTTGTTCATTATTGCTACACCAAATACAGTATTATTATCGGTAACATTCATCAGATAGAAATCACTGAGTGTATATTTCTGACTTTTTTTGTTGTTTACACGATCGTAGAATGTAATATATTTCCTTTTAGAATTTGTTATGAAATGGTCACCTAAATATGCTGTTAAATATTCATCTTTATCGGTATCGTGAACTACACAAATGTTTTCTCCGGTTGTAGTTGATTGTATTGTCATATTGTTTTTATTTTTTATAATATCATATTTATAATAATCCGGCATATAAGTTTCAGGTGAATTATATGTTATTTCATAAGAGCCGTCAAGATAGTAAGCATACATATCTTCATTAGTTCCGATTATAAAATGATCGTCACAGAAGCCTCTTATGTAGCCATTAGCTAATTCTTCCGGCAATGATATTCTTGTATCATTTTTTAAATCATAAATATATTTTTCACCATTTTTATAATTTTCGATACCGAAATAGTTCAGATCATTATCATGAGCTACAATATAGCTTCCTTCCTCTTGTTTAAATGACTGTACGAGATTGAATGAAGGATCATAGAATTCAGTTGTTTCTGTGTTTCTGTTATATATTTGTATATAATTATTTTCTGAAAATAGTGTATATTCTTTAGAAAGGTTTATTTCCTTCAGAATTTCAAAAGTATGTGTATCGACTATTTTTCCGAGTGTATATGTAGGGTTGTGCCTAACTAATAAAATTTTATCCGGATCATTGAAGTGGTATGCGGATATGTTTTCGTCCTTATCAAATGAGTAATCTGAAATATATATGCCCTTGTCTTTAGTCGGGACAAAATTTATAGCATCCTTTGTTTCAGCAGTCACAGTAGTAGTGATGTTTTCCGGAGTTTTATCATCGGATTTAGATGTAGTGGAAGTTACCATGCTGTTACCTGATGTTGAAGTCAGAGTTGTTGTGATGACAGGGGATGAGGTTGAGGTTGTTACTGCCGGAACTTCTTCACTCTTTGGGTATTCGATCTCTATATTTCTGTCAATTAAATTTACGTTGGATGTGAAGTTTCTGTACATCATAAGTGCACGTAAAAGCTCTTTAAGTTTCTTATGTTCTTCAGTATCCTTTTTTTCAGTATAAGCATTAGCTATATACATCATAAGACTTACATTTCTTGAAGCTTTTCCAATTTGTAATGAATAATTTGTATAAACATCGTACAGTGAAATGTTCTTTTTTACAATACAGAACTTATTTCCGTTTACTTCTTTTATGTAATCAGAATCTGCGAATTTTATTTTTTTATAGAAGTATTCTTCAGCTGTTTTGAAGTCGACATTTTCAGCAGGACTGAACAATATTTTTAATCCAATATCAGCGTCAAGTATAATGCTCATTCCGTCGTAAACAACAGGTGCATCAATACTTTTCAGATATTCGTTCATTGCTTTATTGTCGAATTTGCATGAGTTTAAAGACGGAATACCTTGTATCGGGGTATTTGTTACTTCAGCATCAACAAGTGAATCTGTTTTATAATTGAAATAGTTCTGAGCTGCCGCACCATAATGAAGCATCCATTTAAAAGCTTTAGCTTCGGGAGCATTTTCGTCAGCGTTGATGATATTCATTGCAATATCTTTGATAGTGGTTTTCTTTTCGGATATTACCTTTTTATCTTTTTTTACGGTCAAAGTAAATTCGTCGCCCATTTTCTTAGGTTCAGTTTTGATAAGAGCGTTGATTCCGTCCTCTGAATAGTATATCGGAACTGCCTTACCGTTTATGGTTACTTTTAAACCTTCGGTATCACTCACAGGAATAAATGCATTTACCCAGTAATTATCATAATCCTGTTTAAAAGTGAAAACAGGTTCGATGTATGATTTTTTTGATGCGGATGAAGTTTCTGCGGCTTCAGCAGTTATGCCGTTTAAAGCAGTATTGCTGCCAAGCTGACTGAATGGTGCAGCACCGCATATTATTGTAAGAGCAAGTGCAGCGGCTATGCCTTTTTTCCAAAGGCGATCAGATTTGTTGTACATTTTTTTCCTCCTAAATTTATAAAAGTATAAAGATTTTTTTGCAAGTATAAGTGATTTTATCCTTACAATTATAACACTCGGAGCAAAGAACTCAAAGCGGACAAAAAAATTAAGTTAAAATAAAAATATTTTAATGTACTGTGAAAAGAGAGCTTTGCCAGCCTGATATTGCTCCCCCAATTAAACTTTGCCAAAAAGGCAAAGTCAGAAAGGAAATTTATCAAGGAAGGAAAACGCAGGAATGCTTACGCATTTCAAGTTTTTCTGACGCTGAGAAATTTTCTTTATGACGAGTATTGGTTGGCAAGGTTTAGTTGGAGGAGCAATAATATACATATCAAAAGTGATTTATAGTTACCGTTAGGTTATAAAAAAATCCTATTGGTCATAATCAGCCTTTCGTATTGGACAAATGCCTATAGGTATGGTATGATTAATTCATCGAGAAAAACAGGGAGTGATTCAAAAATGAATAATTACAGATATATCACCAATTCGGAGCGAATGCGATGTTGCTGATGCATTCGGTTGATTAAAGAAAAAAAGAAAAATAATTTTGATTAAAGGTATAAAAGGTGATTAATATGAATAAAACAGCAAAGATAATTTCTATACTCGCATCTCTTTCATTACTTACAGGATGTGCAGGATTAAATAACAGTTCTTCGTCTTCTAAAAAAGCTTCAAGCAGCTCAGACTGCTGTGAAGATAAAAACGGTTCAGATGTTCCGGATTGCTGCGGAGACGGTTCAAGTGACTGCTGTGAGGATGAGGGCGGCTCACTTGAAAAAAGTGATATAAACATTGGTTATCTCAATTCAACAGCTCATCTTCTTGCTTTTGTTGCTGAGGAGGAAGGCTACTTTGAAGAAGAGGGACTTGATGTTTCGCTTACACAGTTCTCAAGTGCAGCAGAGCTTGTTAACGGACTTGAATCTGATAAGCTTGATGTTGCTTTCATTGGTTCAGTTCCAACACTTACTTTCCAGAGTCAGGGACATGATGTTTCGATCTTTGGCGGAGCAATGACAAATGGTCACGGTTATGTTATCAAGTCTGAGTATGCTGACGAGGACGAACTTGGCGTTGAGATACTCAAAGGCAGAAATGTTGCATCAGTAAAGAACAGTGTTCAGGATGCTGAGCTGCAAATACTTCTTAAAAACGCAGGCATTGAGATCGGAGAAGGCGATGACGAAGTTAATATAGTTTACTTCGACAGCCAGAAGGATGCATATGCTGCACTGCTCAACCAGTCAATAGACGCTGCTTCAGTTTACTCACCATATGCATCACTTGCAAAGTCTCAGGGCTACAAAGTAGTTTACTACTGTGCACATGAAAAAGCACTCGAAAACCAGCCGTGCTGCCGTCAGGTCGCAAAGACATCTTCACTGAGTGATTCTCCTAATACTTATAAAGCACTTGAACGTGCATTCATCAAGGCTTATCACTTTACTCAGACTGACCACGAGGGAACAGTTGATGATGTAAAGAAGTATATAGATATTGAAGAAGACTTCATAGATACTGAGGTTTACGGCGGATACAGCGTATCAAGTCCTGACCCTGACAAGAAGGGTACTCTTACACTTAAAGATACTATAATAGAGCTTGGATACACAGAAGATTACGATATAGAGCCGTATTACAATACTGATATATACAAGCAGGCTCTCGAAAGCATATTAAAGGAAAACCCGGATGACGAGATATACAAATCTTTAAAGGAGCATTTTGATGACTACGAATAAAATTGAGATAAAGGACCTTACAGTCAACTACATAGAAAATAAAAAGAGCTTTAACGCTTTGCATAACGTTTCTTTTGGAGTTGGCAAGGGTGAATTTGTAAGTGTGATAGGTGCGAGCGGATGCGGAAAGTCTACTCTTCTCAGCGTGCTTGAGGGACTGTATGCTCCGGCAGGCGGCACTGTACAGATAGACGGTAAAGAACTTCACGGAACAGGCACAGAAAGGGGAGTAGTGTTCCAGCACTACTCACTGTTCCCGTGGATGACTACAAAGAAGAATATAGAATTCGGTATCAAGCAGTCACGTCACGATGTAAAACGAAGTGAGCGTGGAAAGATAGCAGAGGAATTCCTCACTAAAGTCGGACTGAAAGGCTTTGGCAGCAAATATCCTTCACAGCTTTCAGGCGGTATGCAGCAGCGTGCAGCTATCGCAAGAGCTTTGGCAATGAATACAGAGATACTTCTCATGGATGAGCCTTTCAGTGCTATCGATGCTAAGAACCGTGTATTATTGCAGGAGCTTCTTCTTAACCTCTGGGAGGGCGACGGCGTAGAGGAGCGTAAGACAGTTGTATTTGTAACTCACGATATTGATGAGGCAATACTTCTTTCAGATAAAATAGTCGTATTGACTGCTCATCCGGGAACAGTAAATGAGATCGTAAATGTACCTTTCGAGCGTCCACGCAGCCGTGCAGAACTGGTAAAAACTGATGAATACGCAAAATTCCGCAACAGGCTCCTCTCACTTCTCTACAACGATATTGCCGAGCGTATCGGTGGAGATGAGGTGGTATTATGACGATTAAAAAGAGGTATCTTCGTATAGTACATATTCTTTTTATAGCATTTTTGTTTATACAGTTACTTCCGGATAAGGCTGCATACCCTGTATATACATCACTTTTGATCAAATTTGCTGTAGGAGCAGAAATAGTAGTTCTCATTGGGTCGGCATTGGTCAAAAAAGAGGGATCACTTGCACTTCTCGTTGATATTGTCGGATTCCTATTTGTGTTTCTGGCAGTCTGGTCGCTTGTAACAGCGAAGTATAATTATCTTAATCCTCAACTTTTCCCTGCACCGGGCAAAATAGTTCATCAGTTTGTGGAGGACAGAGATAAAATTTGGACGAATGTCAAAAGTTCGCTCCTTACAATAATCAAGGGCTTTTTACTTGCAACAGCAATTGCTGTACCGCTTGGACTTTTCATCGGCTGGAGTGCAAGGATAGGAAGTGCCGCAACATACATCACAAAGTTTTTCAGCTCGATACCTCCGATAGTGTACATCCCATACGGTATCGCACTTTTACCGACTTTCAAGTCTGTATCAGTTTTTGTTATATTCCTCGCAACATTCTGGCCTGTATTTGCCGGTACTATGAGCGGTGTTCTTGGGGTTGACAAGAAAATAATCGACTCCGCAAAGGTACTTAACGTAGGTAAGCCTGAGATGCTTTTCAGAGTTATACTTCCAGCTTCTTTGCATCAGATATTCCTCGGCTGCAATCAGGGACTCAGCGTTTCGTTTATACTTCTTACATCAGCAGAGATGATTGCCGCAAAGGACGGAATGGGATATTATGTGAAGTATTATTCCGATTTCGGCGACTATACACGTACCATAACTGGACTTCTTGTTATAGGTTCCGTAGTTATAGGAGTAACTTTCTTGTTCAATAAACTTCAAAGCAGTCTTCTCAGGTGGAAGAGATAACAAGTTTTACTGTCAATTATCACAAATACCTATATTGATTATAGGATAAAAATATAGTTAACGCTAAATATTTAGTATACCTATTGACAAAGTATGAATAGTATGATATAATTCATATTGTTCCAATAGGAATACTATGAAAACGATAAAAAAGGAGTGCTAAAGATGTTCAAGTACATGATATGTTGTTGTATGAATATGAAAGAATATAAACATATTTCGCATATCCATGCCCAACAGTACTGCACTTTTTATCGATGTCAATGAGTATGGGAACAGTTTGTTTAGCTGAGAGCGGAATGTGTTGAGCATTCCGCATTTTTATTTTTCCGGAGGTATTTATGGTAGATGAGAGAGAAAGCGTCACCGCTAAGATCTGTGCTTTTGTAAGAGCATGGCACTCTAACAAGGCACGTCAGAAAATTTATGATGATTACCTTGCTTATGATTTCATGGGTAAGGAAGAATATGACAGTATCTACGACCTGATAAGCAGCGGTTTTGACGGAATATATAGATTTTCAAAAGAGGATACAGAGCAGATAATAAACGAGTATTTTGCTTCGATACCTCTTTCAAGAATTCATTTCAATGAGGTAAGACTTCGTAAATTTGCTGCGGAGTATGGTGATATACAATATGTGATATGCGGTGCGGGTTCGGATACTTTTTCGTTCCGCAACGAAAATGAGAATATCACAGTATTTGAGATAGATCATCCTGATACACAGCGTTACAAGCTTGAAAGAATTGACGAGCTTGGCTGGAATATCCCTAAAAACATACACTTCGTCCCAGTCGATTTTGAACGTGAGCGAATGTGTGATAAGCTTATATCAGCAGGTTTTGATCCAAGCAAAAAAACTTTTTTCAGTATACTCGGAGTTTCCTATTACCTCACTCTTGACGTGTTTACTGACACACTACGCCAAATGATGGAACTTTCTTCACTTGGAAGTGCGGTAGTTTTTGATTATCCGATAAAGAGCGGTGATTTTCCAAGAAGGGTCCAGAAACTTGCCGAGATAACGGAATCTCTCGGTGAAGTAATGCGAGGCGGATTTGATTACAATGAAGTTTCACGGGCACTCTATTCGCTTGGATTCCAGATAGATACGTATATGCCGCCTGAAAAGGTGCAGACTGAATATTTCAGCGGCAGACAGGACGGCATGAAAGCTTTTGAAAATGTGAGCCTGATCTCGGCAACTTATACCGCAGGCTATGATTATGAATAAGGAGAATTATTATGAGTAAATTTACAAACACTGAAACAGCACTTATACACGGAGGTATCTCCATCGATGAACGTACAGGAGCAGTTAATGTTCCTATTTATCAGACTTCCACTTACAAGCAGGACGGACTTGGTAAAATGCGTGGATATGAGTATTCACGTACAGGAAATCCGACAAGAGAAGCTCTTGAAGCACTTATCGCTGAACTTGAAGGCGGAGTTGCAGGATTTGCATTTGCGTCCGGAATGGCAGCACTCACAGCAGTACTCAGCTTGCTCCACAGCGGCGACAGAGTACTCATTTCAAGCAATGTGTACGGCGGTACATTCAGACTTCTCAATAAAGTATTTGACCATTTTGCTATCAACTACACTATTGCAGACACAACTGATCTTGAAGTTTATGAAAGTCAGATAACAGAGGATGTTAAGGCAGTCATTATAGAAAGTCCGGCAAATCCGCTTATGACTGTTACCGATATAAAGGCAGTTGCAGAAGTATCTCACAAGCACGGACTTCTTGTTATCGTGGACAATACTTTTATGACTCCATACTTGCAGAAGCCGCTTGAACTCGGAGCTGATATAGTAGTCCACAGTGCAACAAAATATCTCGGCGGTCACAGTGATGTTGTATCAGGACTTGCGGTAGTCAGCACAAAGGAGCTTGCGGAGCAGATAGCATTCATCCAGAACTCAACAGGCGGAGTGCTCGCACCATTCGACTCATTCCTGCTTATAAGAGGTATAAAAACACTTGCAGTCCGTATGGACAGACACGTTTATAATGCTCAAAAAGCAGCTGAGTACCTTTCAGCTCACAAGGCAGTAAAGAACGTATATTATCCGGGACTTGAAAGCAGTCAGGGTTACGCTATAAACCGCAGACAGGCAAAAAACGGCGGTTCTATGATCTCATTCGAGCTTCATGAGAATTATGATATAAGAGTATTTTTTGAGAGCCTTGAGCTTGTCTCACTCGCTGAAAGTCTTGGCGGAGTTGAGTCTCTCGTATGCCACCCAGCAACAATGACACACGCTTCAATTCCTGCTGACATCCGCAAGAAGGTCGGCATCACTGACGGACTTATCCGTCTTTCAGTCGGCATTGAAAGCATTGAGGACATTCTTGCAGACATTGAACAGGCTATCGCAAAAGCAGAGATAAAGTGAGGTAAATACTATGAATTATTTTGATTCCATGCAGGCTCTTATAGGAAATACTCCATTAGTAAAACTTGGAAATATCGTTCAGAACAGCGGAGTAAATGTGTTTGCAAAACTGGAGTTTTACAATCCTTCCGGAAGCGTTAAGGACAGAACTGGTCTTTACATGATTAACGATGCTGAGAAAAAGGGACTTCTTAAAAAGGGAGGTACTATCGTTGAAGCTACAGCCGGCAACACCGGTCTTGGAATTGCATTTGCCGCACTTAACCGTGGATACCGTATAATATTTGTAGTACCTACAAAGTTTTCAGCTGAAAAGCAGGCATTGCTCAGAGCACTCGGAGCTGAGGTAATAAACACTCCCCGTGAAAAGGGAATGCTCGGAGCTGTTGCAAAAGCCGAAGAACTTAAAGCTCAGATACCGGATTCAATATCACTTGAGCAGTTCAAAAATCAGAGCAATCCGCTTGCTCACTATGAGACTACAGGTCGTGAGATATTTGAATCCCTTGACGGAAAGATAGACTACGTTGTTGCAGGTGCAGGAAGCGGCGGAACTTACACAGGTATACTTCGCTACATCAAGGAGAGAGTTCCGGATGCAAAGGGAGTGCTCGCTGATCCGGTAGGTTCTACAATGGGCGGAGGTGAGCACAGCGACTACAATATAGAGGGTATCGGAAATGATTTCATAGCTGAAACTATGGATATGTCCCTTGTGGACAGAGTTATAAAAATAAATGATAATGAAGCGTTCGATACAGCTCGTTTGCTTGCAAAATCAGAGGGAATAATTGCTGGTTCGTCTTCCGGAGCTGCTATGGCAGCGGTAGTTAAACTCATAGAAAGCGGAGCAAAAGGAAATATTGTAACAGTATTCCCTGACCGTGGCGACCGCTATTTCAGTACAGGACTTTACGATTGATATAGGAATTGCCTATAACCTGTCATAAGCCTTTGGTATTGGACATATTACGCAGTTCGGCGTATAATTAATTCATATCAATTTGATAGGAGAAGTAATATGAATGAGATAATATGGCTCGGCAGAGGCGGTCAGGGAGCTTTTACAGCTGCCAAACTGCTTGGTGCGGCTTATACTATTGATAGCAGAGAAAAATATGCCCTTGCCTTTCCGTCATTTGGTCCGGAGAGAAGAGGAGCACCTGTAAGAGCTTTTACAAAGCTCGATACAAAGCCTGTCGTTGACAGAAGTCAGACCGAAAAAGCTGACTATATCGTGATACTTGACGATACTCTTTACAGTCCGCAGCTTCAGGAACTTCTGAAAGATAACGGACAGATAATAGTCAACTCAAAAAAGACTATTAATGAAGCTTTTACATTTGATGCAGAGAAAATTGCTGCGGAGTTCAGACTCCCTACAGTTAATACAGTAATGTTCGGACTTCTTATTGGACGTTCGGATATAGTTACAGCAGAGAATGCAGTTGAGTCCATAAAAGGATATATGCCTCCGAAAATACAGGAGCGGAATATTTCAGCTCTTTTGAAAGCTAAAGAGGAGGCGGTAAAATGAGACCTTATATAAGAGAAAAAAAGAACTTTACTTTTGACGATGTTCCGGAGAATACCTCATTTGAGGCAGGCTATCTCACTACCGTAAACAGCGGTTGGAGAAGTATCAGACCTGTTATAAACGGTGATAGATGTGTAGGCTGTGAGCAGTGCTACCTTTACTGTCCGGACGGAGTGATCTCGATAAATAATGGCAAGGCAGTTATTGACTATGACTTCTGTAAAGGCTGCGGAATATGTGCTAAAATTTGCAAGATAGGTGCAATTGAAATGGAGGCGGAGAGAAAATGAAAAAGTTTTTATCAGGAAATGAAGCTTTTGCAGAGGGTATCCGTCTTGCACGTCCGCAGGTCATTTCTGCTTACCCGATAACACCTCAGACCATTGTTGTTGAAAGACTTTCAGAAATGGTCGAGGACGGAAGTCTTGAAGCTGAATATGTTCATGTTGAGTCTGAACATTCAGCAATGTCATGTGCTATAGGAGCAAGTGCAGCCGGTGCAAGAGCATTTACAGCCACCTCCTCACAGGGACTTCTCTATATGGCTGAGTGCCTTTACTATGCGTCAGGCGGACGTTTCCCTATCGTTATGATGAATGCAGACCGCTCAACTGCTCTCCCTTGGAATATTTACGGCGATCAGCGTGACAGCCTTTCTCAGCTCGACAGCGGTTGGATACAGGCTTATGCAGAGAACGCTCAGGAAGCTCTTGACCTTGCTTTGATGAGCTATAAAATAGCTGAAAATAAGGACGTATCGACTCCGTATATGGCAAATCTGGACGGATTTGTGCTCACTCATACATATGAAACAGTTGATATTCCGGAGCGTGAACAGGCTGATAAATTCCTTCCGCCTTATGAGACTGATAACCGTATCGACTTTGAGAATCCAAAGAATATGGCATTCTCAGCAGGTCCGGATACTAACTATATTTTCAAGTTTAAGGAGCACGAGGGAGTGCTTGCTGCTCGCAAGGTCATCAACGAGACTGAAAAGGAGTTTGCAGAGATATTCGGCAGAAAGTACACCGGACTTATCGAGAATTATCTGACTGATGATGCAGATTATGTGATAGTTACACTTGGAAGTATCGCAGGTCTTTGCCGTGAAACTGCTGATAAGTTAAGAGAGCAGGGGATAAAGGCTGGAGTAGTCCGCATACGCTACATGAGACCTTTCCCGAATGATGAAATAGCTGACGTACTGCGTAATGTCAAGGCTTATGCAGTATTGGAAAAGGATATAAGTTTCGGCAACGAGGGTACTGTGTTCACAAATGTAAACTCCGCACTTAAAAAGTCTGGAATAAATGTAAAGGGATATAACTTCATCGGCGGACTTGGCGGAAGAAATATCTCCGCTTCTGATATTGAACAGATATACAGCGATATTGCTAACGGAACTGAAATTGTGAATTTTATCGGCATAGGAGGTGGAAACAATGGCTAATAAAACAGCAGAGAGCATTTCCCGTGATGAATTTTTCTACGGACATAAAGCATGTGCAGGATGCGGCGGAAGCCTCGCAGTAAGAGCGGCACTGAAAGTGCTCGGACCCAATGCAGTATCAGTACTTCCGGCTGGATGTATGTCCGCAGTAGGATTCAACTTCCCACAGCTTTGTTTCTCAAATAACTCTATTATTTCCACTTTTGCAGGTACTGCGTCTATGCTCACCGGAGTTGAAGCCGGACTTCGTGCAAGAGGATATAAGGACTTTACAGCAGTAGGATTCGCAGGTGACGGCGGTACAGCAGACATCGGTATACAGGCACTTTCAGGTGCTATTGACCGTAACGATAATATCATTTACATATGCTATGATAACGAAGCATATATGAATACCGGCATACAGAAAAGCGGTCTGACACCATTTGGTGCAAAGACCACAACTACTCCTGCCGGAAAAAATATTCACGGAAATATACGTCCGAAGAAGAATATGTTCGAGATAGCTGCTGCACACGACATCCCTTATGCAGCTACAGCAAGCATAGGTAATTTGCCGGACTTTATTAAAAAGGTGCAGAAAGCATCACAGATACAGGGTACTAAGTACATACACGTTATTGCTCCGTGTCCTACAGGCTGGGGAGTTGCTCCGGATGAAACTGTAGCTATAGCAAAGGAAGTCGTTGAAAGCGGACTCTGGTATCTCGCTGAGTATGAGAATGGCACTTTCAGGCTCAACTATAAGCCTAAGGAGTTTTCAAGCGTTGAAGCTTACCTCAGAAAGCAGGGACGCTTCAAGCACCTTACTGATGAGGATATAAAGATCATTGAAGCTTCCCGTGATAAGAAATGGGAGTATATAAATAAAAACTTTGAGTTATAGCTTTAAACTATAACTCATCATAATCCTTTGGTATTGGACAATTACACTGATAGGGTGTATAATATAATCATACCAAACAGATATGTAAAATATGATAAATGGAGGATATTTTATTATGAGCAGAGATATAAACAATAAATACTGGGACGAGGAACTTGAAACTCTCCCTCGTGAGGAACTTGAAAAGAGACAGCTTGAAGATCTCAAGGAGATCGTAAAGTTTGCATACGACAATGCACCATACTACAAGCGTTCATTTGATGAAGCAGGTGTTAAGCCTGAGGACATCAAGACACTCAAGGATATTGAAAAGTTCCCATTCATCAACAAGAAAACTCAGCGTGACACACAGGGTGTTGGCTCTTTCTTAGGTGAGCTTGCAGCTGTTCCGGAGGAGGATGTTGTATTTATTTCAACATCTTCAGGTTCAACCGGTGTACCTACTATGAGCCCATTCTCCAAAAAGGACTTTGATGAGTTTCAGGATACTGAGAGCCGTTGGTTCTGGCAGATAGGAATGAGACCAAATGACCGTTATGTACACGCTTTAAACTTCTCACTTTATGTTGGAGGTCCTGATGTAATCGGTGCTCAGAATCTTGGAGCATTATGTATCTGGGGCGGAACACTTCCAAGTGAAAGACTTCTCTTCATACTCAAAACTTACCAGCCAACTATAATCTGGACTTCACCTTCATATGCATGGCAGCTCGGTGAAAAGGCACTCAAAGCCGGCATTGATCCAAAGAAAGACCTCAATATCAAGAAGATAATCGTTGCCGGTGAGCTTGGCGGTTCTATCGATGCAACAAGAAAGGCTATCGAGGATCTCTGGGGAGCTGAAGTATACGATTTCTACGGTCTTTCTGATATATTCGGAGCTTGTGCAGCACAGTGCGAGTATCACGATGGTCTTCACATTGCTGAGAACCACATCCTCGTTGAGACTGTTGACATTCATACAGGTGAAGTACTTGAACCAGGTCAGACTGGTGAGCTTGTATTCACAACACTTCGCAAACACGCTCGTCCGCTTATCAGATTCAAGACAGGTGACATCGGACGTATCGATACTACAAAGTGCAAATGCGGACGTACTCACGGAAGAATACATATCCTCGGCAGAAAGGACGATATGTTTATCGTTTCAGCCGTTAACGTTTTCCCAAGCGACATCGAAGCTGTTATCCGTGAGCAGAGCGGCATAACAGGTGAGTACCTCATCCGTATTTTTGAGAAGGACTTCACAAACAAGTATGCAGTTGAGATAGAGAAGTCAGCTGACAATACTAAGGACGATGATACAGTAGCAGCTGAGGTTTCAGCAGCACTTAAAGCTCGCATAGGTGTTAAGCCTGCAAAGGTAATAGTTCATAAGGACGGCGGACTTGATACTCGTTCAGAGCATAAGTCAAGACGTGTTATTGATGAAAGAAAGATCGATTATTCTATCTGAGAATATGTTTTAGGACGGACTTGTTCCGTCCTTTTTTTATTTTAGGCAATATGATTAGTGTAGTTGACAAAAGAGATCATCGTTTAATAGTAATATCCTCATGGTAAAAATCAGGAGCTTTTAGCCGGATGACGAAAAATATCCAAACGCTTCATTACAACGACGTAATGCGTTCTATTTATGGTATTGCACCATGCATATTACTCGGATACCCCCTGCATTCCAAAGTGCGTCACAAATCGGATTTTCTATGCGTCAGAGAACTTGAAATACATAAGCATTTACTACATATATTTCATTTCTGCTTTCGCCTTTGGGGACATAGTTAGTTTCGGAGCTGCACAACATCATAGTCAAACATAGCATCAAAACTATGCTCGAAAATCAGCACGTTCTGCTTGTGAAGAAGGCTTCCGGACAACGAAATAGCAGAAAATCACATAATAAAAAAAGTCCGAATGAAACGGACTTTTTTTATCATATGGACTCTTGACTGAAAGTATATATCGTTATATTATCAAACACCGAAGAGGAGCTTATCATATGTCGGGAATGGATAATAATCCTCGGCAGTCATTGTTTCAGCCTTATCAGCAGCACTGCGGAGCTTATCCATAGCTGCGATCATAGTGTCACGTACAAACTCGGATGCTTCTAAAATATCAGCTATATTCTTGAGCTTTGAAACTGCTGATTCAAGCTCAGATGTTGCGGTATCCATTTCATCGATGAGAACAGAAAGTTCTGAAACAAGTTTAGTCTCATACTTGCAGGCAACCTCAGTAACGCTCTTCTTTACTGCAACAGCGGAAGCTGTATCAGAAGCGAATTTTGCAACTGACGGAATGATCTCCTTACGAGCCATATCTACCATTGTTACAGCTTCGATGTTAACGGTCTTGATATAGTTTTCGAGCATTATGTCACGGCGGGAGAATATCTCAGCTTCTGTGAAGATACCGTGAGCTGTGAGCATATCCACATTCTTCTTGTCGCAGATGTGCGGCATTGCATCAGCAGTTGTTTTGAGGTTCATAAGTCCACGTTTTTCAGCTTCCTTGATCCACTCATCATCGTAACCGTTGCCGTTGAAGATTATTCTCTTATGCTTTTTTATTGTACGCTTGATAAGATCGTGCATAGCGGAGTTGAAGTCTTTAGCTGATTCGAGTTCATCTGCAAACTGTTTGAGTACCTCAGCAACAGCAGCGTTCAGATGAATATTAGCACAGGAGATGCTGTTTGAAGAACCAAGCATACGGAACTCGAATTTATTTCCGGTAAAAGCAAACGGGGAGGTTCTGTTTCTGTCGGTAGTATCTTTGCTGAACTTAGGAAGTACATCAACGCCGAGCTGCATCTTCTCTTTCTTTGTTCCGCCGTATGGAGTATCAGTTTCGATAGCATTGAGAACGGCTGTAAGCTCGTCGCCGAGGAATATGGAGATAACAGCAGGCGGAGCTTCGTTTGCTCCAAGACGATGATCGTTGCCGGCTGTAGCAACTGAAAGTCTGAGAAGGTCCTGATAATCGTCAACAGCCTTGATAACTGCTGCAAGGAAAAGCAGGAACTGTGCGTTTTCAGCAGGAGTTTCACCTGGTGAAAGGAGATTCTCACCCTGATCCGTCGAGATAGACCAGTTATTGTGCTTACCTGAGCCGTTTACTCCAGCAAATGGCTTCTCATGGAGCAGACAAACAAGATTGTGGCGGAGTGCAACTTTCTGCATAATTTCCATTGTGAGCTGGTTGTGGTCAGCAGCAATATTTGTTGTATCATAGATAGGAGCAAGCTCGTGCTGAGCCGGAGCAACTTCATTGTGCTTAGTCTTAGCAAGGATTCCGAGCTTCCAGAGTTCACGGTCAAGGTCAGCCATATACTCGGCTACACGAGGCTTTATAGAACCGAAGTAATGGTCGTCCATTTCCTGACCCTTTGGAGGCATTGCACCGAAAAGTGTACGGCCCGTCATGATAAGGTCTTTTCTCTTCTTCCACATATCACGGTCAACAAGGAAGTATTCCTGTTCCGGACCAACTGAAGTCTTTACGCTCTTTACCTTAGCATTTCCGAAGAGTTTGAGGATACGGAGTGCCTGCTTGTTGATAGCTTCCATTGAACGGAGAAGAGGTACTTTCTTATCAAGAGCCTCACCTGTATATGAGCAGAAGGCTGTAGGGATATAAAGTGTGCCGTCCTTGATGAAAGCATAAGAAGTTGGATCCCACGCAGTATATCCTCTTGCTTCAAAAGTTGCACGAAGTCCGCCGGAAGGGAAGGATGAAGCGTCAGGCTCGCCCTTTACAAGCTCTTTGCCTGAGAATTCCATTATGACACGTCCGTCAGGAGCAGGGGAGATGAAGCTGTCGTGTTTCTCAGCAGTCAGACCTGTCAAAGGCTGGAACCAGTGAGTATAATGTGTAGCTCCCAGCTCGATAGCCCAGTCCTTCATAGCTGCGGCAACCGCATTTGCTACTGATATATCAAGAGGAGTTCCTCTGTCGATAGTTCTTTTAAGTGACTTATAGACTTTCTCTGAAAGTGTAGCTTTCATGATTCTGTCATCAAATACCATTGAACCGTAAAAATCTGTTATCTTTTCCATAATAAAAACCTCCGATTATTTATTTTCTAAAGATGCATTTATAAAATCCGCAAAAAGTTTATGCGGTTTATTTGGGCGTGATTTGAACTCCGGGTGGAACTGTACTCCCACGAACCAAGGATGTTCCGGAATCTCAACTATCTCAACGAGTTTTTCATCAGGTGAAAGACCTGCTATATGCAGTCCGTTGGAAGTGAGTATTTTTCTGTATGCGTTATTGAACTCGTAGCGGTGACGATGTCTCTCATAGATGAGCTCATCTCCGTATATACTGCGGCATCTTGAATCCTCAGCAAGCTTGCACGGATACAGTCCGAGTCTCATTGTGCCGCCTTTTTCAGAGATATTTCTCTGTTCGTCCATAATATCAATGACAGGGTACGGTGTTTCACCGAATTCACCTGAATTAGCATCGTTAAGTCCGCATACATTCCTTGCAAATTCAATGACGGACATCTGCATACCAAGGCATATACCGAAGAACGGTACGTTGTTTTCACGGGCATAGCGGATAGTTTCTATCATGCCCTCAACTCCTCTGTGACCAAATCCGCCCGGGACTATCAAGCCATTGCAGTCGGCAAACAGCTCTGAGGTGTTTTCGGGAGTTATATTTTCTGAATCTATCCATTTTATATCAACTGCCGCATCGTTCACTATGCCTCCGTGACGCAGTGCTTCTGCTACAGAAAGGTATGCATCGTGCAGTTCTACATATTTTCCGACCAGTCCGATAGTGACTTTTTTATGTGCATTTTCTGCACGGCGAACCATTTCTGTCCACTCTGTAAGGTCCGGAGCATTGTCGGTCAGTCCGAGGTGACGGCATACAGAATGTGCAAGCCCCTCGTCTTCGAGCCATAGCGGCACTTCATAAAGTGAAGGAGCTGTAAGGTTCTGGATAACATCCTCCTTGCGGATATTGCAGAACAAAGCAATTTTCTCAGCCATATCATCAGGGATACGCTTTTCTGTACGGCAGACTATAATATCAGGCTGTATGCCTATTGAGAGGAGCTCCTTTGTCGAATGCTGTGTAGGTTTGGACTTTAGTTCCTCTGAACCGGCAATATAAGGTACAAGAGTTACATGGATATAGCAGACGTTTTCACGTCCCTGTTCAGTACCTACCTGCCTTATTGCTTCAAGGAATGGCGTAGACTCGATGTCTCCGACAGTACCTCCTATCTCAGTGATAACAACATCAGCGTTTGCTTCATTTGCGGCACTGTAAACTCTGTCCTTAATCTCATTTGTGATATGAGGTATGACCTGAACTGTACCGCCGAGATAGTCTCCACGTCTTTCCTTAGTGATAACGTTCCAGTATATCTTTCCGGTCGTGACGTTGGAGTGTACCGATAGATTTTCGTCTACAAAGCGTTCGTAGTGACCAAGGTCAAGGTCAGTTTCAGCACCGTCGTCTGTAACGAAAACTTCACCATGCTGAAACGGCGACATTGTGCCGGGGTCAACATTGATATACGGATCAAACTTCTGTATAGTGACTTTATAGCCTCTTTGCTTCAGAAGTCTTCCGAGTGAAGCTGCTGTGATGCCTTTTCCGAGTCCTGAAACGACTCCGCCTGTTACAAAAATAAATTTTGACATTTGCTTTTTCTCCCTTGAAACATTATATATGACAGGCAGCAGGAAGCTGAAATTTCAGCTTCCGCACCTTATCTGCTTATGAACGTTCCCATTCCTCTGAATCATGGAGAGCGTTGTATCCTTCCTCTCCTGTACGTATCTTGATAACATTTTCAATATCGTAAATGAACATTTTTCCGTCGCCGTAGTTTCCGGTATAGAGAGCAGCCTTTGCAGCAGCTACTACCTTATCGACAGGAACTGCACATACTGCTATTTCAGCTTTTACCTTTGGAAGCAGGTTCATTTCAACGGTAGTTCCACGATAATAGTTTCTCTGACCGTTCTGCATACCGCATCCCATAACATTTGTAACAGTGATACCCTTGACATCGATAGCCTCCATAGCTTCGATGAACTGCTGTAATTTCTGCTGTTTGAACACAACAACGATATTAGTCATCTTTGGTCTGCCGTCTGGTGAAGGAACTGAGTAGTTCTCAACTTCAACTGCTTTGTCAACAGGTACAGCAGGAGCCTCCGGTGTGCCAACTTTCTTGACGCTCTTTGCATCGTCTTTTGTGTAGCCTTTCATTGAAACATCGCCCATTGAAGGAGCAAAGTCAGCGTAAGAAGAAATGAGTCCGTGTTCAGTAATGTCAAGACCGAGGATCTCTTCCTGCTCGGAAGCACGAAGTCCGATAGTCTTTTTGATGATAACAAATACGATAGCCATGCTTACAGCTGTGAATGATGCGATAGCTGCGAAACCAACAAGCTGTCTGCCGAGGAGTCCGAAACCGCCGCCGTAGAATAAACCGGAAAGCTGTTTGCCGTCCTGGTCAACCAGTGAATATCCCGGAACATCAGGGTTTGCAAAAAGACCAACTGCAATTGTTCCCCAGATACCGTTCATCATATGAACTGCTACTGCACCAACAGGATCATCAATGTGGAGAACATAGTCAAGGAACCATACGCCAAAGCAAACAAGAAGTCCTGAAACGATACCGATAATTGAAGCTCCGAGGCAGTCTGTTACATCACAAGGTGCTGTGATACCAACAAGTCCTGCGAGTGAAGCGTTAAGACACATTGAAACATCAGGTTTGCCATATTTTAACCATGTAAAGATCATACAAGTAACTGTTGCGATAGCCGGAGCAACTGTAGTTGTAAGGAATACTGAACCAAGCTGGTCTATTGAAGTACAAGCAGCACCGTTGAAGCCGTACCAGCCGAACCAGAGGATGAAGCAGCCGAGTGCACCTATTGTAAGGTTATGACCGGGAATAGCATTGACCTTGACTTCTCCGTCCTTAGTCTTATGGAATTTACCTATTCTTGGTCCGAGGATAGCTGCACCTACGAGAGCTGCGATACCGCCGACCATGTGGATGTGAGCTGAACCTGCGAAATCGTGGAATCCCCACTGAGCCAGCCAGCCGCCGCCCCAGCCCCAGTGAGCTTCGATCGGATAAACGATCGCACTTATGATAGCTGAATATACACAATATGAAAGGAATTTGGTACGTTCAGCCATAGCACCTGAAACGATAGTTGCTGTAGTTGCACAGAATACAAGGTTGAAAACGAAGTTTGACCAATCAAATGAGCCATAAGAAGTGAAAATATCAAATCCAGGCTGTCCTATTATGCCTACGAGGTCTTCACCGAAGAGAAGACCGAAGCCTATAAGAATGAAAACAACTGTACCGATGCAGAAGTCCATTAAATTTTTCATAATGATATTGCCGGCATTCTTTGCACGGGTAAATCCCGTTTCTACCATTGCGAATCCTGCCTGCATAAAGAATACGAGTGCAGCACCTATTAAAAACCATACGCCGAAGATCGTTGCGTCAGTGTTCTCGGCAGCTTGCTGTAAAATTGTCTGAGAGTCCATAGTGTTTACCTCCTACTATAATTATAACAGCATAAAATACAAAAGAGGTGTATGACATCAGGTAATTACCCTGAGATCATACACCCCTTTGTGTATGGAATTAAGCGCTTAAAAATAAAAAGAGGGAGCTACAGACTTTTCATCCGCAGCTCCCTTGCTGTTTACAATGCCATTATAGCTCATTTGCTGAGAGTTGTCAATAGTTTTTTTAAAATTTGACGTATCTCACATTTTTATTTCAGAGTTAGCTGAAAATAACTGGTAAAAATAAATGAAAGCGAATTTTTCCCTTATTTTCTATTGACATTTCTGCTTTAACGTGCTAAGATATAAAACAAGAACAAGGACGTTCATGACGGGATAACTGCCGTTATGAACGTCTTTTTTATTTAAAGTCCGATCAATGGAGCTCGGACTTTTGAAAGGCAAGTGAATGATATGGACAATTTCAGAACAGAAGCCCCATATGCTCAGCAAGGGCTCTATGATCCAAGGTTTGAACATGATAACTGTGGTATAGGTGCAGTCGTCAATATCAAAGGTGAACAGACAAGATATGTTGTTGACAGTGCCCTTACTATCGTTGAAAAGCTCGAACACAGAGCAGGCAAGGACGCTGAGGGCAAAACCGGTGACGGTGTAGGCATACTTGTTCAGATGCCTTACAGCTTTTTTATAAGTGAAGCAGAAAAGCTCGGAAAGGACATCGGCGGCATCGGAGATTTCGGTGT
This sequence comes from Ruminococcus sp., assembly GCA_017441505.1. Classification (GTDB taxonomy): domain Bacteria; phylum Bacillota; class Clostridia; order Oscillospirales; family Ruminococcaceae; genus Ruminococcus. Next base: position 26,107 of record JAFRXL010000027.1, on the reverse strand, counting down.
AGGAATGTTTTTCTTCCCTCAGAACGAACTTAAAAGAGATCAGGCAAAGAAATTATTTGAGATCATTATTAAGAAGAACGGTATGGAATTCTTATTCTGGAGAGCTGTACCAACTTCTGCTGATATTCTCGGTCAGAAGGCAGTTGAAAGTATGCCTTGTATAATGCAGGCATTCGTAAAACGTACTGACGACTGCTCTAAGGGTCTTGAGTTCGACCGCAAACTCTTTATAGCAAGGCGTGAATTTGAACAGTCCAATGAGAATACATATGTGTGCTCACTTTCAAGCCGTACTATCGTATATAAGGGTATGTTCCTTGTTGACGAGCTGAGAAAGTTCTATGCTGACCTCCAGCATGACGACTTCAGGTCTGCAATTGCTATGGTACATTCACGTTTTTCCACAAATACAAATCCAAGCTGGCAGAAAGCTCATCCTAACCATATGATAGTCCACAATGGTGAGATAAATACTATTACAGGCAATGCTGATAAGATGCTTGCCCGTGAAGAGAGTATGTCATGCGAGGTATTTAAGAACGATATGTATAAGATACTTCCTGCGATAAATGTAAACGGTTCGGACTCGGCAAGACTTGACAATGCTCTGGAATTCATGGTAATGTCCGGAATGCCGCTTCCTCTGGCAGTAATGATAACTATCCCTGAGCCGTGGAAGAATGATAAGACTATCTCAAAGTCGAAATATGACCTTTATCAGTACTATGCTACCATGATGGAGCCATGGGACGGTCCGGCATCTATCCTGTTTTCAGACGGTGAGGTAATGGGAGCTGTCCTCGACAGAAACGGACTTCGTCCTTCAAGATACTGCATTACAAGTGACGGTTACCTTGTACTTTCTTCTGAGACAGGCTGTATCGATATTCCGGCTGAAAAGATAATCAAAAAAGACAGACTTCGTCCCGGAAAGATGCTCCTTGCAGATACAGTGCAGGGACGTATCATCGAGGACGATGAGATAAAATCCACTTACGCTTCACGTCAGCCATACGGTGAGTGGCTCGATGCAAATCTTGTTCGTCTTCACGATCTTCATATCCCGAACAAGGGAATAAAGACCTACGCTAAAGACGAGCTTGAAAAGCTCCAGAAAGTTTTTGGTTATTCATACGAGGATATAAGGACATCTATCCTGCCAATGGCTGAAAAAGGTGCAGAGCCAATTGCTTCTATGGGAAGTGACATACCTTTGCCACCGCTTGATAAGCAGCTGCCTCCACTTTTTAACTATTTCCGTCAGCTTTTTGCACAGGTGACTAATCCGCCGTTTGACGCTATCCGTGAGGAAGTTGTTACAGATACAAGCGTTTATATCGGTAAGGACGGCAACATTCTTGAAGAGCGTCCTGAGAACTGTCATGTGCTTAAAATCGAGAATCCTATACTCACAGAAACGGATATGCTCAAAATCAAGAGCCTTAACGGAAAGGGACTAAAAAGTGCTGTTATACCGATAACATATTACATCGGTACTTCTCTTGAAAAGGCTGTAGAAAGACTTTTCATTGAAGCTGACAAGGCTTACCGTGACGGTGCTTCAATACTCATCCTCTCAGACCGTGATGTGGACGAATTCCACTGTCCGATACCTTCACTTCTTGCTGTTTCAGCTTTGCAGCAGCATCTTGTTTCAACAAAAAAACGTACCGCAGTAGCTATGATACTCGAATCTGCTGAGCCAAGAGAAGTACATCATTTTGCTGCACTTCTCGGTTACGGTGCTTGTGCGGTTGATCCGTATCTTGCACACGAAACTATCCGTTCACTCATCGAGGACGGTACTCTTGATAAGGACTTCTATGCTGCTGAGGACGATTATAATAGTGCAATACTCCACGGTATCGTAAAGATAGCTTCAAAAATGGGTATCTCCACAATACAGTCCTATCAGGGAAGCAAACTTTTCGAGGCTGTTGGTATCTCTAAGGAGCTTATCGATAAATATTTCTCCGGAACTGTCAGCCGAATCGGTGGTATCGGTCTTGCTGAGATTAGCTGCCGAACTGAGAAGCTCCACACTTCTGCATTTGATCCTCTCGGACTTGCAGTCAATAATAATATCGGCAGTGCCGGCAGCCACAAACTCCGCAGCGGAAAGTCCGATCATCTTTATACTCCGGAAACTATACACCTTCTTCAGCAAGCTGCTTGGACAGGAAGCTATGAGACTTTCAAGTCCTATTCTGCGGCTATTTCACGGGAAGATAACGAACTCACGCTCAGAAGTCTGCTTGACTTTAATTACCCTGAAAACGGCGGTATTTCAATTGACGAAGTAGAATCAGTGGAAAGCATATGCACTCGATTCAAAACAGGTGCTATGTCCTATGGTTCTATCTCACAGGAAGCTCACGAGTGCATGGCAGTAGCTATGAACAGCATCGGCGGTAAATCCAACAGCGGTGAGGGCGGAGAAAGTCCGGAGCGTCTGAAATCCGATAAATGCTCAGCAATAAAGCAGGTAGCATCCGGACGTTTTGGCGTTACTTCCGAATACCTTGTATCAGCTCAGGAGATACAGATAAAAATGGCTCAGGGAGCTAAACCGGGTGAAGGCGGACATCTTCCGTCAGGAAAGGTCTATCCATGGATAGCTAAGACACGTCACTCAACAGCCGGTGTCGGACTTATATCACCGCCTCCTCATCACGATATTTACTCTATCGAGGACTTGGCTCAGCTCATATATGACCTTAAAAATGCCAACGATAAGGCTCGTATCTCAGTCAAGCTCGTATCAGAAGCCGGAGTAGGTACTGTTGCTGCCGGAGTTGCTAAGGCAGGAGCTCAGGTAATACTCATTTCCGGATATGACGGCGGTACAGGTGCTGCACCTAAGAGCTCGATATACAATGCCGGACTTCCATGGGAGCTCGGTCTTGCAGAGGCACATCAGTCACTTTTGCTCAACGGACTTCGTTCAAGAGTCCGCATAGAAACTGACGGTAAGCTCATGACAGGACGTGATGTGCTCGTTGCAGCACTGCTTGGTGCTGAGGAGTTCGGTTTTGCAACAGCTCCGCTCGTAACAATGGGATGCGTTATGATGAGGGTATGCAATCTTGATACCTGTCCTATGGGTATCGCAACACAGAATCCTGAGCTTCGCAAGAGATTCAGAGGAAAGCCGGAGTACATTGTTAACTTCATGCACTTCATTGCACAGGAGCTCCGTGAATATATGGCTAAGCTCGGTGTAAGAACGGTTGACGAGCTTGTTGGACGTACTGACCTTCTCCGTACAAAGGCAGATGCTGAAAAGAAAAATATCGATTTCACAAATATCCTTACTGCAAATGCTCAGTGCGACAAGCAGCATTTCGTTCCGGAAGATGTTTACGATTTTGAACTTGACAGCACTGTTGACAGACGTGTTATAATAAAGAGTATAGGAAAAGCATTGAAGGCAGGTACTCCAAAGACTATTTCAGTTGACGTTGTGAATACAGACCGTTCTGTCGGAACTCTTACGGGTGCTGAAATAACACGTATACACGGTGAGAATGTACTTGCAGACGACACATTCACTGTAAAATGCAATGGCAGCGGAGGACAGTCGTTCGGTGCATTTATTCCAAAGGGACTTACTCTTGAACTCTGCGGCGACAGCAACGACTACTTCGGAAAGGGTCTTTCCGGAGGTAAGATAGTTCTCTATCCGCCGAAAAAATCTGCTTTTAAAGCTGACGAAAATATAATCGCAGGTAATGTTGCACTCTACGGAGCAACTTCCGGTAAAGCATTTATCAATGGTATCGCAGGTGAGCGTTTCTGCGTTAGAAACTCCGGAGCTGTTGCAGTATGTGAGGGCGTAGGCGATCACGGCTGCGAGTATATGACAGGCGGCAGAGCCGTTATACTCGGCAATACCGGCAAAAACTTTGCAGCAGGAATGTCAGGCGGTATAGCTTATGTACTCGATGAAAAACATGACCTCTATACTCGACTGAACAAAGCTCTTGTTTCACTTGAATCCGTAACAGATGCAGATGATGTTGCAGAGCTGAAAAGTATTATCACTGAACACGCAGAAGCTACAGGTTCAGAAAAAGCAAATATGATACTTGCTGATTTTGAAAACTATCTCCCATTCTTCAAGAAGATAATCCCACACGACTACGCAAAGATACAACGCACCGTAACCGAGCTTGAAAAGTCGGGAGTTTCACATGAACAGGCTGAAATAGAAGCCTTTGAACGTATCAGAAAGGAGGCGTGAGCCATGGGAAAGACAACAGGATTTCTTGAATATCAGAGAATCGAAAGTATGGCAAAAGAGCCTTTAGAGCGTATAAATGATTATAATGAGTTCCATGTTCCGCTTAGTGATGAACAAAGACGTGAGCAGGCTTCAAGATGTATGGACTGCGGAGTGCCGTTCTGTCAGAACGGAAAAATGCTCTGCGGAATGGTGTCAGGATGTCCGCTGAACAACCTTATACCTGAGTGGAATGACCTTATCTATCACGGTCAGAAAGAACAGGCACTTGAACGTCTGCTTATGACAAATAATTTTCCGGAGTTTACTTCGAGAGTATGTCCGGCACTCTGTGAAAAAGCTTGTATATGCGGAGTTTATGACAGTCCTGTAACTGTTAAGGAAAATGAGAATTCTATCATAGAATACGGATTTGAAAAAGGTATAATAGCTCCGCAGCCGCCTGCTGTACGCAGCGGAAAAAAGGTAGCGGTAATTGGCTCAGGACCTTCCGGACTTGCCGCAGCTGATACTCTTAACAAGAGAGGTCACAGCGTCACTGTATTTGAGCGTTCAGACAGAGTTGGCGGACTGCTCATGTATGGTATCCCGAATATGAAACTCGAAAAGCATATCATAGAACGCAGAGCTGAGCTGATGAAAGCTGAGGGAGTGCAGTTCGTAACAAATGCAAATGTCGGCGGAGACATTTCTGCGTCGGAGATAACCGAGAATTTTGATGCTGTTGTACTTGCCTGCGGTTCATCAAATCCTCGTGATATTAAGGCTGAGGGACGTGATGCAAACGGAATTTACTTTGCAGTTGATTTTCTCAAAGCCACAACCAAAAGTCTGCTCGATTCTGATTTGACAGACGGTAAATACATCTCTGCCAAGGACAAGAATGTAGTTATCATCGGCGGCGGTGATACCGGTAACGACTGTGTCGGTACATCTGTACGTCACGGCTGCAAGTCGGTAACTCAGCTTGAAATGATGCCAAAGCTTCCGGACGAACGTGCTGAGAACAATCCGTTCCCACAGTATCCGAGAGTATGCAAGACTGATTACGGTCAGGAGGAAGCTATAGCGGTATTTGGTCATGATCCACGTATCTATGAGACTACTGTAAAAGAGTTCATCAAGGATGAAAAAGGTGATCTTGCAGCAGTAAAAACTGTTAAGCTTGAATTTGGCACCGATCCTGAGACAGGCAGACGTACTATGAAAGAGATAGAAGGCAGCGAGCAGACGCTCCCTTGCGAGCTTTGTCTCATTGCTGCCGGATTCTTAGGTTCTCAGAGCTATGTTGCGGAAGCATTCGGAGTTGAGCTTGACGGCCGTACAAACGTCAAGACAGAAGTCAACAAACATTCGACCAGCGTAAATAAGATTTTCACCGCAGGCGATATGCATATCGGTCAGTCACTTGTTGTACGTGCAATACGTGAAGGACGAGATGCAGCTGCGGAAGTTGATGAGTACCTTATGGGATACACAAACCTGAAATAACGGAGGGTAAAATGATCTATTCAGAAAATGAGATATTGCAGTATATTGAAGAAAACGATGTTAAATTCGTAAAGCTGACTTTTTGTGATCTGCACGGCAGATTGAAAAATATATCCATACTTTCATCCGAACTTGCTGTCACATTTGAGCACGGGGTAAGGATCGCAGCTAAAAAGATAGCAGGCTTTGAGGCTGCCGGCGGCAAAGACGTTTTCCTGTTCCCTGATGCTCAGACTATGACCGTTCTTCCGTGGAGACCTCAGCAGGGCAGGGTAATAAGAATGTTCTGCTATATCCGCTACAAGGACGGTACTCCGTTTGAGGGAGACAGCCGTTACTTCCTTAAAAAAGCGATGAAAGCTGCTGTTTCAGCCGGTTATTGCTTCCGTTTCGGAACATCATGTGAGTTCACTCTTTTCCACCTCGATGAGAACGGACTTCCGACTAAAACTCCGCATGATTTCGCAGGTTACTGTGATACAGCTCCGGACGATAAGGGCGAGAATATAAGACGTGACGTTTGCCTTACGCTCGAACAAATGGGCATACATCCTGTTTCATCGTGTCACGAAAGCGGATGCGGTCAGCATGAGATAGACTTCAATACCTCATCAGCTCTGAAAGCTGCTGATACCTTCCTTAGTTTCAAATCTGCCGTAAAGTCTGTTGCTGAGACTCACGGAGTCCATGCGAGCTTTATGCCAAAGCCGCTTCGTAATGACTGCGGAAATGGTATGCACATAAGCTTCACCTTGTTCCCTGACAGTGATTTTTTAGAGGAACGTGCATCTGAGTGCGGAGATATTGTAAAGAGTGCCGCTGCCGGCATTATGGAGCATATCCGTGAATTCACAATGTTTACGAATTCCACGGTAAATTCATATGCAAGGCTCGGAGAGTTCACAGCTCCGAGGGATATAATATGGTCAGATGAGGAAGGAGCTCAGCTTATAAGAATGAATCCTGATAGTGACGATACTTCTGTAGAATTGAGAGCAGCCGACTGCGTTTGTGACCCTTATTTCGTTCTCGGACTTATGATATATGCTGCACTTGAGGGTATAGCTTCCGGAGCTGTGCTTCCGGAGAAAAATAAAGGAAATGACAGACTGCCGGAGACTCTCGAAAAGGCTATTGAAATAGCAGAAAAATCTGATTTTCTGAAAAAATATATCCCTGAGAATATACTCGAAGTTCTTATAAGAAAAAGCCGTGAGGATTGGAAGGAGTATACTTCTGCATACGATAAGGAAGCTTTCTTTGATAAGAAATATTTCTATTCACTGTAATGGAGGTAAAATTTGGAAAAGATACTTGTAGTTTCAAGTAATAAAAATGCCTCTGAGACTCTCAATGATTTTCTCCGTGGATCATTCAAATGTACTCCTAAGATAGTTGAATCAGCGTATCAGGCAAAGATGATACTTGAATCTGATCTGCTTACCGAGCTTGTAATGATAAACTCTCCGCTTATAGACGAGTCTGGTGTTGAATTTGCCGAGTATGTCACAGAGAATACGACAGCTAACTGTGTTCTTATGATAAAAGCTGAGACTGCTGACAAGATAGTTGACAGGGCTGAAAAAGCAGGTATAATAATCGTTGGAAAGCCGTTTAGCAAGACCGTTCTTTACCAGATACTCAGAACAGTAGATATTGCGGTAAATCGTTCTGCCGAGCTATATCTCAGGAATGCACGTCTTGAAGAAAAAATTAATGAGATACAGACTATCGACAAGGCGAAGTTCATGCTGATGGAATACAGACATATGACTGAGAGTGAAGCTCATGCATATATTGAGCAGTATGCTATGAACAAGCGAAAAAAGAAAAGTCTTGCTGCACTTGCGATCATTGATAAGCTCAGCGAGCAGTATTTATAGAGGTGCAAAAAATGTTTGATTCGATACACGAGGAATGCGGAGTTTTCGGCATTTTTGAGAATAAGACCGCTAATGTTGCGGCATCGGTATATTTCGGACTTTATGCTCTTCAGCACCGAGGACAGGAGAGCTGCGGCATAACTGTATGTGACGACGGGGTATTCCGTCATAAGCGTGCAGACGGTCTTGTTTCCGAGGTGTTTACTAAAACTGAACTTGAAAAGCTTGGATGCGGAAATATGGCAGTCGGCCACGTCAGATACTCAACTACCGGAGGTCACAACCATAATAATATCCAGCCGCTTGTTATACGCCATATCAAGGGAAATATGGCACTTGTCCACAATGGTAATCTTGTGAATGCGGCGGAGCTGAGACGTTCGTTTGAGATGTCGGGAGCCATTTTTCACGGAACATCCGATACAGAAGCTATAGCCTATTCAATAGTACGTGAGCGGCTTACAAGCAGCTCTACTGAGGAAGCTGTTGAACGTGCGATGCCTTTCATAAAGGGAGCTTACTCCTGCATACTTATGACTGCTACTAAACTCATTGCATTCCGTGACCCTAACGGATTCCGTCCGCTCTGTATTGGAAAGACTGCTGACGGAGCTTATGTTGTTGCTTCAGAGTCGTGTGCACTTGAAACAATAGGAGCGGGATTTGTCCGGGATGTTGAAGCAGGGGAGATAGTCGTTATAGACAGCTGCGGACTTCGTTCGATACATACTAACTGCGGAAACAAGAGTAACGTTTGTATATTTGAATACATTTATTTCGCACGTCCGGATTCAGTTATCGAGGGGATTTCGGTACATCACGCAAGACTTCGTGCCGGTAATCTCCTTGCAAAATACAGTCCTGTCGATGCGGATATAGTTATAGGTGTTCCGGATTCGGGACTTGATGCAGCTCTTGGATACGCAAATGAAAGTGGGATACCGTACGGTATAGGGTTCATAAAGAACAAATATATCGGACGAAGCTTCATACAGCCTGACCAGAATCAGCGTGAAAATGCAGTCAAAATAAAGCTTAACGCAGTCCGTGAGAGCATTGAAGGCAAACGTGTTATAATGATAGACGACTCTATCGTGCGAGGCACAACAAGTGCAAGGATAGTACGCTTGCTTAGAGAAGCAGGGGCAAAGGAAGTACACGTTCGTATTTCATCGCCGCCGTTTTTACATTCCTGCTATTTCGGTACAGATGTAGATTCTGAGGAGAATCTCATTGCCGGCAAATGCAGTTCTACAGAGGAAATCGCAAATTTTATAGGTGCGGACACTCTTGCATATCTGCCTGTTGAGTGTCTTGGAGAACTTGTCGATAATAAATTCGGTTACTGTGACGGATGCTTTACAGGTGATTATCCTGTTGATGTTTCAGGTGCAGGCGGTAAGAATAAATTTGATGAAAAGATACATAAATAAACCGGATGTACGATAACATTATTAAGCTAAGAAAAGGTCAGCTCGGATCATGAGCTGACCTTTATTTTGTATTGACTTTTAGATAGCTGAGATCACAGGTATTGCCTTAAATAACTCACTTTATCAGCATACGTCTCAGTTTAAGCATATCAAATGAATCGATAATAACATCAGAAGCTATATCTGCTGCAAAAGCCTGTTCATCGGTAAGAACTATTTTGCTGAGAAGGTACTTCTGCATGAGAACAGCGTCTGCGATACTAACATTGCCGTCGATATTTATATCGCCTTTTCTTCCAACGGTCGATGCAGATTCGCAGTCTATCGGACGAATTATGATATAGCAAATATTAATAGCTTTGTCCTCAGAGCGGAGATTTACAGTAAGCTCACCGTCTGTAACCTTTGCAATTCCGCTGACAGCAGTTCTGTCAGTAGGTGCATTCTGAACTAAGATAGTCTCGTCATTTTTTCCGTAGTTCGTATATGCTGTTGGTTTCTTGGAGCATCCCCAAGGGTCGCAGAAACACATTTCAACGCTGTAAGTACCGTTTGGAAGTGAGAAACTATAATCAAGATGACGTGCTATATTATTTTCGTACTGATTTTTAGTATAACGGAAACTGTATGATTTGTCTGCACCGTCGGCTGTGTTAGCCTCGTCACACCATGTATTCGCAGTGTACAATCCTTTGCTCCTTGATGAGCCGTTGTACTGGTCTGTAGGATCATCGATGAGTCCCCACATTCTGCCGGAAACTTCATCTGCACCGTATAACTGTTCGGTCAAGCTGTTGTAAATGCCAAGCTTGTCACGTCCGGTCACAGTACTTGAATTATGGTCACCGCAGTCGACATAGTAAGCAATACTGCTGTCGTATTCGTACAGAGGGCGTACTGCTTCCATATAGATAAAATCGCAGACCTTTGCGGACTCTGTTGCGTTTTTGTCTGAAGAGAAAGTAACGTCCAGAACGCTGTGTTCTGTGCCGTCAGCAGTAATGGTATATGTGCAACGCTCACGTACATCGTCGGGCACAGTCAGAAGAAGGTCATACACATCATCATTGCCGGTATAGCTGAGAGTTCCGGACCATAATACTGCATCGCCAACTCTTATGCGGAGTGTTTTTCCGTTGTCGGACTTACGCAGTTTTACGTGAAGTCTCATAATAGGTGCTGAATCATCTATTGCCATTCTGTAGGTGAACCAGCCGCCGTTCTTTACATAACGATAGGTACTGTCATTGGTCACGCTGACTGAGCCTGTTTCTATCATCTTATGGAGATTATCATTTTCGTACTGACCGTAGCCCGGCTGAACAGTATCAGTTGCAGTAACTTTTGCACGAGGAAGTTTTTCTTCGATTACAGTGCCGTTTGGAACGAACTTCCAGTAGATACCGTAACGCTGCTCATACTGCTTGTAATGCGGAGTAAATGTGAGCTTCGTATTCGTATCGTTAAGGACGAATTTCATACTGCCGTTCTGACGGACGAGATGTTCGTCTATCTCAGCCATGAATGAAGCGACCGACTGACCTTCCTTTCCGAGTTTGATAGTCTCGCTTGCAACTTTTTTCTCTTTAGGTATAGTGACCCACATACCGGTGCTGCCTGTAGCCATGTCATCTTTACCGAGCTCAGCACTCAGTACCAGAGGACCATATTTGAAACCGTAAACATCAGGCGAATCCGGAAGAGGGTAAGCACGTACCTTAGAAGGAACAGTAAGCTCAACAACATCGCCGTCTGCAAAATCCTTCATAACATCAGCATATCCGTTAACGGTCTTGTAGCTGTATTTTTCACCGTTTACTGATACTGACATATTTCCGTCTATCCAGTCAGGTATACGGAAACGCAGATCAAGTGAGGAACTTCCGTTAATTCTGAACTTTACAGATGTACCATCAGGGATGTTGCTCTCCTGAGTTATTTTAACTCCTTTTTCAGCCCAGTCGAGTATGCTGCTCTGATAGAAGTTTACAAACAATGTGTTATCTTCGTGCATATATATCGTATCACCGAGTTTTGTGAAGCTCTCCATGCCGCTTCCGGTACAGCACCAGAACTTATCCCAGCGAGTGCTGTAGACCTTGAAAAAACCTGTAGCCATTGGCTGGAAATAGGTAGTCATACCGGTGACAGGATTCTGTGAGGAGAGTATTGAGTTGTAATACGTATTTTCATAGAAGTCCATATACTTGCTGTCATGAGTTATCTTGAAAAGCTCACGGGACAGCTTCAGCATATTGTAAGAGTTACAGGTCTCACAGTTGCAGTTTGTACGTTCTGCATCGAGTATATCGTCCTTGCCGAAATGCTCCCATTCACTGTTTCCGCCGGTGATATATGTGTGGTGAGTTGTTACCATATCCCAGAATGTCTCTGCGTATTTCAGGTAAACAGAAGCGTCTATTTTCTGACCGTTAACAGTCTTGCCGTCAAGAACAGTATAGCGTTTTAATGCACCGATAAATTTAGGTATGGTAGTGTTAGCGTGACGGCCGTCGAGAACATTTCGTCCGCCTTTCATTACCTTATCGAACAAAGCTGTTTCATCAAAATAATGTGCAGCAGCAGCGTGATTGTCCTTACCGGTAATAGCGTACAGGTCGTACATACAGTCGTTCATTCCGCCGTACTCTATGGAAAGAACTGTCTGCTGAGTCTGAGCAGACCAGCGGCTTACTCTGTTGTATACCCAGTCACCAAGTGCCGAACCGACTTCCTTTGCCGGAGCATAACCTGTAGCGTTGTATACATCGACAATTCCTGCGATAAGCTTGTGCATGGTATACCACGGCACCCATGCATCGTCGAAGATATTAGCCTTGCCGACTTCAACACGGTCAAATTGCCGCTCAACGTTGCCGTCCGACGGTACGGGAGCTGCCCAGAGAAATCCGGACTTGCCACGGGAACGCTGCTGACATATCTGCATACCGTCAATAAGAGTCTTTATTCGTTTATTAAGAGCAGACTTCTGGTCAGCGGTTATGTTCGGATTCTGATATGCCTGTGCGATAGCAGTAAGATAGTGACCTACGCAGTGACCTGCAATATTAGTATTTTCCCAGCCGCCGTAGCGTGTCGCACCATTAGTGCTGAGTCCCGCATTATCACGGAATCCTGCAAGGAGTTTTTCCGTATCGAACGAAAGCAGATAATCCATTTCCTTGGAGAAAGCATTAGTGCAGTAGTCGTCCGTCATGGTAATGTCAGATATTGAAAAATCTTCTATATCTGCCTTCATAGCTTTTGCTTGTGGAATATCCCCTTGAGGAAGTCCGGCAGTTCCCAAAACAACTGCTGCTGCAGAAAACACTGAAATGATCTTCTGTGTGAATCGATGTTTCATATTATGACCTCCTGTAATAAAAGTATTTATTACAGTATAGATTTTTTTTAAGATGTCAACAACCCACTATTTGAAGATTCAGTGGATAAAATAATTATTTTTCTGATAAAATTGTGAATTAATTTTGATTTCTGCACTCCGACTTAATATGGAAACTACAGAGGACACACTATAAAAGCTGCACAAACTTTAATGGAGTATCAGCTATCATTTTCTCTATTTCATCCTCAGAATCGATATGCATAAGATACACATGAACACCACTGTTTGCAAGATGAATAAACTCCGGAAGCATATCATCAAGATACAGGTGAACTCCGCTTTTGTAGTAAGCCACTTCAGTATAGAGGAACGAATTCTTTTTCAGGAATGGTTTAAAAGGTTCGAGCGAAGCGGTATCACCGGTGTAAACAACATTGTTTCCGTGGATATTCAGGTGATAACCAAAGCACTTTCCGTCAAGAGGTTTGACATGAGTAGTTGGTACAGCAGAAACCAACCACTTTTTGTCAAGTTCATCAGCTGTAACGATAGTGAACCACTCCTGCTCGCATCCCTCTATCCTCATAAGCAGCAGCAAGATGTCCTCTTTAACTTCCGCAGACGGAGCAACTATTGTAACCTTCTTTTTCATGCAGCTTACAAACCAGACATATTGCAGCATTGTTCCTACTCCGCCGCTGTGGTCGCCGTGAGTATGAGTGATGAGGATGTAAATATTATCGTACTGTTCCCAGTTCATTTTTTTGACCTTGTGGTATGAAGAAGCAGGACAGTCAATAAGCACCAAATCGTTATCCTCTGCAAAGAAAGCCGAATTATGCTCATCAGCAAACGCCGAGCCTCTGCCTAAAAACAGCAGCAATTGGTCGTTTCTTATCTCAGAAAGCAGATCAGCGATGTGCTCCCCAACATTTTCAATGGTACTGTGACTGCCGTGAACTCCCTTGACGGTAAGAGAAAGCTTCACGCAGTCCGCATAATTATCCGGCAGTATAGTATCTTCGTCACTGCAAAGAGTATATGCACGTTCATTTACGTCATGAGACGACATATCACGGTACTGCTCAATATATTCCGAAGCTATCCCCGAAGTCGCTATCAGCTCCAGCTTATGAGGATAATTGCATGGATTTGTGAGTATGCACGGTCGTCTGAATCTGCGGCTGAGTTTATCTGCATACCAACCCCCGAGGCTCTGTCCGACGAAGATAAGATCATCACTATCAACCATATCCGCAAGCTTTTCAAGAAGTTCATCCGGAGCGGTATTTATATAATCAAGTTTTGGAGAAATGATATGATCTACAGGGAATAGCTCACAAAGAGCCTTGTAATTCTTATTATCCGCTTCACCCATGAAGCCGTGTAAATTCAGTATTTTCATTTGCATCCTCCTATTATATCAATAAGCGACTTTTCAAAATCTTTATCCTGCTGAGAAGTTCTTTTGGACATTCCTTTTGTACGTCCTCCGCTTCTGCGAATTTTAGCTGAAACTGCCCGGAATTCAAGCAGACCGGATATATTCTCCTCAGAATACTGCTTTCCGTCCTGATTTATCACTATAGCACGTTTACTAAGGCACATCGCAGCAAGTCCGTAATCCTGAGTTATAACGACATCACCCTTGCTGACAAGATTTACAAGGCGGAAATCAGCACTGTCTGCTCCCTTGTCAACGATTATTGTTTTTGCACCGTCACGCTGTATTGAGTGTGCAGTGTCGCAGATGATAGTACACTCAATTCCATTTTTTCTTGCTGTTCTGACGGCGATATCAACAACAGGACAGCCGTCTGCATCGATAAGTAATTTCATTATTATTCACCTGTTATTTTATAAAGATTGCCTTAATTATAACATACAGTGACCATGTTTGCAATCATTATCAAAAAAATGCACTCCGCAAAAAAAGCAGAGTGCATCTATAAACCTTAATATTTTATCTCACAGCCGCCCCATTCAACAACAGTAAAGCCTTTTCTTTCAAAGCTTTCAAGCTGCTGAGGTTCAATATCGACCGGATCTTCAAGCGGAACATATGTCATGAAAATACGGAGGATACTGTCAGGTGCCGGAGTAATATCAAGCTTGGCAGAATTTGTGTACGCTTCATCCTGGAACGAAATGAGATTGTACTTATTATGCTCCATTAATGGAAGCCAGTATACAATGAATTCGTTCATTTCGTCTTCTGTAAGTCCCATATACGAAAGTTTTTCTTTGAGGAAACTTTCAGTGTCACTGCCTGCAACACAGAATCCCTTTGAGAAATCAAATCTTGTGCGGCAGTTAGTGCTGTCCCAGAAAAGGTATCTGTGGTGAGTACCGTCAGCCTTATTCAGAAGAGTACCGTCCGGATAAGCAGTCACATCCCAGCCGTTATTGTACTTAGGATATGTAGTAGAAAGGTCTGATTCTGTCAGTTCAAGCTCAACGTGTACATCTGTTTCCTGCTCCGGATAAAGATATATTACCGGCTTCTTGGCAACTTCGTCAAAATATATCGTGGGAGTTTTATCATCATCCTTGACAGTTCTTATCCAGCCATATTGCTCTTTGTATTCTGTAAACATCCATTTATTATTACCATTCTGGTAGCCCAGTTCTCTCAGGCGAGTTCCGTCTGGGATAGTAGCAATGGTGCTATAGCTTTTATCGGGTCCTAAATAAAACTCCAGACCGTCTTTTTCCACTACATGAGCGGGAGCTCCAAATTCAACAGGACAATCGGGTTCAATATATTTTGTAACAGTTTTCTTGATAAGCTGCTTTTTCATCAGGCACAGATCGAATACATCGAGCTGATCATCATTGTTCATGTCGCCGGACTTCCAATCACTGATCTCGACATTCGGAGCTCTAAGCATCCACCTTTTCAGAGTTACTACATCGGCAATACCGAATTCATTATCACCATTTACATCACCGCTTTTAGCTGTAGGTTCGGCTTTATCATTTATATCAAGGACATTCTTTAAAACTTTTGCCTCACCGGAAGATTGCCAGCCTTCAACTTCAAATCCGACTTCATATAGTGAGCCGCTCATATCTATTCCTGTATCTTCCCATGCGGCAAAATGGTCGCTGATACTTATATGACTGCTAATAGCAGCTTGACTATTGCTTTTAGCTTTATTATCTTTTTCTGAGATAACACTGCAATACTGATAGTAAGTAGGTGCATCAAATGCAGCACGGCAAATACGGTACATATCATAAGTAGTTCCGTCAACAGTGATCGACCCAAGTGATTCTTCATCGCTCCATGGTCTGTATTCAGCGTAACCGTCTATGATAAGAAATTCTGCATACTTATTCTGCTGGTAATCCTTTTCACGATTTTCGACCCAGCCTTCTATTCCATACCATGAACTGCCATTCGGAGAATATTCGATAGAATAATCGCAGCTGATTTCGCCGAGTTCTTTGTAGGACTTTTTCAGTGGATCTACAATATGACCTTTGGAGAATATGCAGCTGTCAACATCGTTCCATTTACATGAAAATGAGCCGCCGTTGATCTGATCGCCGTCAAAGGAGATAGTTCCCTTATCTGTATCTCTCCATACTCTGTAATCATAAGAACCATCCGGAGTTTTTCCTTGCTTAGAAAGTTCCGGTGCTTCGTTCTCTACAGCAAATGCAGAGGGAACAGATGAAAATGCGATCAAAGCTGCACTAAATAGACTAAAAACCTGCTTTTTCATTGACATCACCTCGTTTTTAAAATATATGATAATTAAATTATAACATAAAAAAGCAATATAGTCTTTTCATATATTGCTTTTTTATCATGATTATTATTAAATTTTGCACAATTTTGTATTTGAGCTTTTTCTGCACTCGGCTTCACTGAGCGTATATATTTACAAAGACATAATTTTTATTCCGTCCTGAGTGCAGTGACCGGATCTTTCTTTGCTGCTTTTTTGGAAGGTATAAATCCACCGATAAGTGTAAGACCAATGCTGAGCAATATCAGTATTCCTCCGCTGAGTAAAGGAAGTGAAGCGTTTACATTATTATTTTCAGTTAGTGAATGTATTATGACATTGCCCGGTATAAGCAATACGAGCGTAACTCCTATGCCGATAAGTCCGGCAAAAAGACCGATGATAAATGTTTCCGCATTGAATACCTGTGATATGTTTTTCTTGGAAGCTCCCATAGCACGAAGAACTCCTATTTCCTTTGTTCGTTCCAGTACTGAGATGTATGTGATAATACCTATCATAATGGATGATACCACCAGTGAAACTGCAACAAACGCAATAAGTACATATGTTATAACCTTTACGATAGTTGTTACTGATGACATCAATAGTCCGACGTAGTCAGTATAGGTTATCTTATCTTCCTCACTAACTGTCTTATTGTAATCGTTTATGCAGTCGGCAATAGAGTCCTTATCCTCGAAGCTGTCAGCGTATATGTCAATGGATGAGGGAGTGTCCAGACTTACCACGCCCATTGTCGACAGCATATCGTCATAATCGCCGCCGGAAATATATCTTTCATAGAAAGTCAGCAATACTGTATCATCTGGATATTGCAGGAATCTGTCCACAGCTGATGCCATTTCGGTTTCACTCATCTGAGAAAGGTCTATATCAGGTGTAATGGTATTTTCTTCCGACTCCGACTGCTGTTCAGTCTGCATATTCTGAACAATAGATGTGAAGACCTCTGCCTTTTCGCTTATATTCATATTGGAAATGTAAGTCTTGGCATCACGTATTTTTTCTTCGTCAGTATCTGCGTTAAATCTGAGACCGGATACAACATTGAAGTCCTTGTTTGCCTTCTGTGCAATGACCACTTCACTCTTGTTAGTATATCTGATAAGGTGATCCGTAAGTGCCTTGGTATAGCCTATAGAACTGTCTATAAGTTCAATTTTTGATTTCCCGTTTGGCTTGATGATACCGACGATCTTCATCTTTATACCGCTGCTGACAACACCCTCAAGTCTGGCATTGTTAGCTGAAATATCTTCATAATATCCGTTGTCCTTTTTTATGTACATATCACACTGAGGAATGAGCCAGTAATCCCTTGCACAAATATCTTCGTAATCAAGCTTTTTTTGCTTGATGATCACATTTTCGCCATTGCTCAGCTTATCCACAAGAGCTTTGTAATCATCAGTAGGCAGTATTCCCAGCTTGTAAAGCGTTGAGGCGGATATTTCGTTGTTTTCATCCATTACAAGCACCAGTTCGTCATATTTTTCAGGATATTTTCCGTAAACGACATCATAATTGTTTTCGATCGCAAATCCGACCTGTGCACCGTCTTTGTCAGGGATAAGCTGACTGCATTCTGTCGAATTGCTTATCATTCGTGCAAGACGGTAGCTGTTCTGTGAGTTTGGAGAGACCACGTCTCTCAGGGTACTTCCGTCAGTATTCACGAATCTGCCGTTGTCGTCATATGTGTACATTCCGAACTTAGTATCATATGAGTACACTATGCCGTTTTCACCGACATATTCATGTATGGGACTGCTGTCATCGTCAAGGTATTTTTTGAAGGCGGTGAGATTGTTTTCGGTTATGCTCGACATTCTCTCCGCTCGCCGTTCCAAATCTGAATTATCGATATAAACTCCGTCCATTTCATGGTCAACACTATCACTGCTGTTTCTGGATGCTGATATGTATGACGATATATCATAAGCCTGTGCATCAATGCTTATCGGGTAGGATGTCATTGTCTCACGCTGTATATCGTTAATGTATTTGTTAACTCCATTTGACAGTGAGAGTATAAGGGCGATACCTATTATACCTATTGAACCGGCAAATGAGGTAAGTATAGTTCTGCCTTTTTTTGTCCGGAGGTTATTGAAGCTAAGCCCGAGAGACGTCAGCCTTGACATTGATGACTTTCCCATACTCTTATGTACCGGTTCTTTTTCTTCTTCATCGGATTGCAATGGGTCAGAGTCATCGGTTATTTTGCCGTCACGGAGTTTTACGATACGTGTTGCATACTGTTCAGCAAGCTCCGGATTGTGAGTGACCATTATAACGAGCCTGTCCTTTGCCACTTCTGCAAGCATATCCATGACCTGCAAACTCGTTTCAGAGTCAAGAGCTCCTGTAGGCTCATCAGCAAGCAGGATGTCAGGGTCGTTGACCAGAGCTCTTGCTATAGCAACACGCTGCATCTGTCCGCCGGACATCTGATTAGGTCTTTTGTGTATCTGGTCACCAAGTCCCACTCTTTGAAGTGCTTCCTTAGCCTTTTTCCGGCGTTTTGAACGAGATATTCCGGATATAGTCAGAGCAAGCTCGACATTTGAAAGTATGCTCTGATGAGGAATAAGGTTGTAGCTCTGAAATACGAAACCAATGGTATGATTACGGTAGGAATCCCAGTCCCTGTCCTTGTACTTTCTTGTGGAAATGCCATTTATTATGAGGTCACCGCTGTCATAGCGGTCAAGTCCTCCGACAATATTCAGAAGTGTGGTTTTTCCCGAACCAGATGGTCCAAGTATTGCCACAAACTCATTACTTCGGAAATTAAGTGAAACTCCGTCAAGAGCAGTCTGCTTCAGTGTTCCTGTGATATATTCCTTACGTATATCTTTGATCTGTAGCATATTACCCTCCTGTTTAATAATATTATTAATAGTAATTGCCAGATTTGCAGGGAGCACTGTGTATCAGTACGTATCTGCAAAGGGCTTTTAAATTATTTACCTTTATTATATCACACTTAATTTGTAAAATCAATACAACAAATTTATCAGCAGAACTTTACTCGGAGTATAGCACAGTGTAGTGCTGTCAGAAATATTTCTGGAAGTACAGTATTTATACCGCCAGCGGCAGAGTGATAAATGTACCATACAGAAAAGTGCTAAGATATATAATGTTTTTCTATAATAAGTAATGGATTTTTTGCATTGGACAAGAGTGTTTATTCAGGTTATAATATAATCACAGCAAACGAAAGGAGCGGTGAAAATGAAAAACAGAAGATCATGTATTCTTTGTATGCTCCGCTCGATCGTCAGAGGAACAGACCGAATGTGCGGCGATGGAGGATGTCGATAATAAATATAAATTTAGCTGAAACATTTAGTGTATAACCTCCTGAAAATACATTGAATGACAAAACAGTTTCTTCTATAGGCAAAAGATGTACTGTCAGATCCAGTGCAAAAACGTGAGGTGTGCTTTGTGCGTTATTGTCTGTAGTGAAGGGGCTGTTTTTTTACGAGGTGTTTTATGACTTTACAACAGATAAATTATCTTATTACAATATCAGAATCACGTTCAATGAACAAAGCGGCGGAAAAGCTGTTTATCGCTCAGCCAACATTGACAGGTGCTGTCAGAGATGTTGAAAACGAACTGGGGATACAGATATTTCACCGTACTCATAAAGGCGTTACAACTACCGTTGAGGGGGAGACATTCCTTTCTAAAATAAAGCGGGTCTATCAGCAATATGAGGAAGTGATGGAAGAATATGGCGAGGAAATGAACTTCCGCAGACGTTTTGCGGTGTCAATGCAACATTACTCCTTTGCAGTCAAGGCGTTTATTGAAATGGCTAAACATTATGACTCGAATCAGTTTGACCTTGCACTGAGGGAAACTTCAACTGCAAACGTGATAAAGGATGTAAGCTCGCTGAAAAGTGAGATCGGTATAATCTATACCTGCGAGGCAAATCAGCGTGTGATATACAGACTGCTCCGTGAGAATGAACTTGATTTTCATTCGCTGATAGAATGTCCGGCAAGTGTCTACCTTGCACGTTCCCACCCTCTTGCAAATGAAAAAGAACTCACCTTTGAACAGCTTGATCCTTATCCTTGTCTTTCTTTTGAACAGGAAAATGAAACGGAGATTTATTTTGCCGAAGAAATACTTATCGAACACGCCTACCAGAAGACTGTCAAGGCTACAGACCGTGCAACAATGATGAATCTCATGGCAGGACTTAACGGATATACCCTTTGTTCAAGTATTTATTCCGAAAAGCTCAGCGGCGACCAGTTCCTTGTGATCCCGTTCAAGGATAACGATAATATTCAAAGTTCTATGACTATCGGCTATATCACCAAGAAAAATAATCTCCTCAGCAATATGGGAAGACAGTTTATTGACGAGGTGAAACGTGAGCTGAAAGTAAGGGAATAATGAAGTCGGATAAGAATATAAAGATGTAAAGTATTCTCTTGAGAATAGGGAGTTATCAGTAATCTTTACTCAGAAGTTGTTTTAAAAAATATTAGTCTTGCAGAGATATTTTTAAGATCGTGAATAATATAAAAACTGTCTGAATATTGTCTTATACAAATACTCAGACAGTTTTTTTCTTATTAGTTCCAGTCGGGCAGATACCTGACTATCCTATGTGCCTTTATAATGAACCTCCGCTTGCGTTTTTGTTATCTCTATTATAAAGCAGGGGATACACAGTTGTCAATATACGAAAAATGACAGATATTGTTGCTGTAATATATTGAAACCTAACAAAATATATGCTATAATATTATAAATTGTGTTGGAGGGCTATTATGACATCAGAGGATGCTATAAAAATACTTGACTAATTATTTAGATAACCAGAAATATTTGACTATATTAAAAAATAAGACATATACAAAATTAGGAGTGATATTATGCGAGATATTGATAAATTCCGTGGTTGCTTGATAGGTGGAGCAGCCGGAGATGCATTAGGTTACGCCGTAGAATTCCTCAGAGAGGAGCAGATATTCAGTAAGTATGGTGAAAACGGTATTACTGAGTATTCATTGAAAAATGGTGTAGCTCAAATATCAGATGATACACAAATGACTCTATTTACTGCAAATGGTTTATTATTAGGTACGACCCGAGTAATGACAATAGGCATTATGGGAAGCTATGAAAGCTATATACAGACAATGTATAAATGCTGGTACAAAACACAAACAGAAGCCTATCCGATAAATGATGATTATCTAAATTCCTGGCTATTGAATATTCCTGAGCTTTTCAGCAGAAGAGCTCCCGGAATGACTTGTTTATCTGCCATTGAGCAAGGTGCAGAAGGCTCAACACATAAGCCGATCAACAACAGTAAAGGCTGCGGAGGAGTGATGCGTGTTGCTCCGATCGGTTTATATTTCTGTGATAAAAACATTAGCTATGAAGATTCTGATATGATCGGTGCAGAATCCGCCGCACTCACACATGGTCATGAACTTGGGTATATTCCTGCCGCTGCATTGGTGCATATAATCAGGAGCATTGTTGAAAATGGTGCAACGATCGACGAAGCAGTTAATGAGGCTATAGATGCTATGCAAACATTATTTCCAAAGGCTAAGCATATAGCTGATTTCAGTGCAATAATGAAAAAAGCAGTAATGCTTGCCAAAACAGAGAATGACGATATTTCTGCTATCCACCAGTTGGGAGAAGGATGGGTGGCAGAAGAAACTCTTGCGATCGCTGTATATTGTGCTTTAAAGTATAAAGATGATTTTGATACTGCTCTCAGAGTTTCGGTCAACCATAATGGCGATAGTGATTCAACAGGAGCTGTCACGGGTAATATTCTTGGTGCTTACCTTGGATATGATAAAATACCGCAGAAATATAAGGCTAATCTCGAACTGCATGATCTGATCCTTGAAATAGCGGATGATCTGTGCAATGACTGTAAAATAAGTGAATATGGTTCGTACCGTGATGAAGTATGGGAGAGCAAGTATATCAAGGCTGATTATTCTAAGTATGCCTAATTATTTGAAATGTGACGTCGTACTCCCTTGAATTCAACAGCGACTTCAAGGATACGAGCATGATGTGCCTTGAGATCAACGAATAAAAATGCAAACAGCCGCAGGGAGACCTGCGGCTTAATATTTATACAATATAGTCTTGAAACAGTTTTGAGGAAACAGGTGATGTATTATCAAAACCGAACTCTTTTCCGATGAGCAGTAGCAATATATATAACGAAGCAATAGCATGAAGAATATTTTTGAGATTTGCCTTCTGATAGTTATAACGACCACTGCTATCCTTTTCGGTTCGATTGTGCTTGATTTTATTATAGTCCGTCCACCATGAAGTGGTATTTTCTTCAATCTTGGTAGCTTATTGCCACATTGTGAGCAATAACGAGTTCCTTTTTTAACCTCACTATCGCAATTCGAACATTGGTATATAGTCATAGAAGAAGTTCCCTTAGCGAAATGATATGCCGCTTCTCAGCCGGTATATTCGCGCGAGAAAGGGTTAGTGTCCAGGTTAGGCCAACTATAAGGGAACCGAGTAGTTTGGCGCTTTCTGCGCCGACTGTGCCCTTGTTGAGCGGTACTAGGACTATTTTTCGTTTGTAGAATAAATCGGTGAGCTGAAACTTAGGTTCACTCTGTCCGAGAATAGCTCTTAAGCCCGGACGATATAGGAATTGCCTGATCTTGTTAAGTACGGGTGCTATTTCTTGCTTGCACTCACTATCGCGCATATTGTCGTAGGAGTTCCAGAATGGCTTTAAAGCAATCTGATCTTTTATCTTATCCGTAAGACTATGCCTGAAGTTTTCGTCTGTGAGTAGCTGCGGCAGCCAGAGCAGCGAGGATCCTTTTACCTCCGCCAGCGTCAATAGAGCTGCGCTCAGTACGTCTTGACTACGAATACCCCAGTTTTCCGCAAAGATCTCCTTAAATACTGCAAGTATTGCGTCTGCAATAAGAACAGGATTACCCGGCAGCGATAATGGATTAAAGCCAACCGGACACGGATCCGACGGATCAATAACCACTACGTCGTTATATCTGCTCTCGGGTATGCGTTCCAGAATGCTATTAACAAGATCTGCTTTCGGATCAATAACTAATACGCTTCGTCCGGCATAAATATCTGAAAGGATCAGATTTTGCATTGCTGTAGATTTACCGGAGCCTGTCGGTCCGAGCAGAATCGTGTGCTCGAGTCCGTCTTTTGGTGATATGCTTAGTTTCTTACTATTAATGCCGTCTTTGCTCATAGCGAATGTTCTATCATTCATGCGATTTGTAGGCTCGCGATACCATGACGGCGGTAATGTGGTTTTCGGATGAAGCCCATTTGTTCCCGGCAGTTCTTCGTCTCCGACTGGCAGCATGAGAAAACTTGCGACTTCTTTGACTGATAGTCGTAAAGGGAAATGCCACGGAACATGAGCCATGTTAAGGTTTTGATTCTTTTCGCTGTCGGTATAGATTCTTACACCGGCAGACTCTAGAGTTCTTAAGGCGCTCAATACGCCATTAATATTGCCCCTGGCATATTCACCGCTTGCACCAATGCGAATTAATGCCTGAAAGCAATGTTGTTCAGATTTCTCCTTGATGGACTTTCTGGCTTCATTGGTTATTTGCTCGATGCTGCCGAAAATAGTCTGAAGCCATGAAGCGTGAGGATCAGGAAAAGTCTTAGGTACGATTGTCGGAGCATAATCGAAAACGACAACTTCTCGAAGAGGAAGGAATTACTATGAACGATTTGACTAACCTGCAGAAACTATTTCAGGATAAATTATTTAGAATCCCTGACTATCAGCGCGGATATTCGTGGGGCGAACAGCAGCTTGAAGAGTTCTGGGACGACTTGATAAGTCTTCTGCCAGGGCAACGCCATTATACTGGAATGATCTCGCTAAAAAAGTTAAGAACTCGACCATTAATAATAATCCCGATAAATGGATTAATGAGCAATGGCTGATCAATGGTGGATATGAGATTTTTGAGATAGTAGACGGCCAGCAGAGACTTACTACACTCATAATACTTATTAATGAGACTCTAGAATATTGCAGAAAAAACAATATCTCTGAGCTAAATGACATGAGTATTGATAAAATCTCTGAAAAGTTCATCCGTGAAACTAAAAATGAGGGGATAATTAGGACCTATAAATTTGGTTACGAGGTGGATAATCCTAGCTATACTTACTTCAAAAAGATTATTTTAAACGATCCCGATGCGACTAAGGCTGAAGAGACATTTTATACCCTTAATTTGTCAAATGCTAAAGAATTCTTTAGGAAGAAGCTAGAAGGTTCAGATATAAAGGAAGTTGAAAGTATATTCCGCAAAGTTACGTTATATTTAGAGTTCAACTTGTACTATATTGAAGACGACTTCAATGTTTTTGTCGCCTTTGAAACTATGAACAACCGCGGAAAAAGGCTATCGTATCTTGAGCTTCTCAAAAACAGATTAATATACCTTTCTACTCTATTTAAAAACGATGAAGACGAAAAAGAGACTGTTCGCAATGATATTAATGAGACCTGGAAAGAGATATACGGCTATCTTGGAAAAGACAAACATCGTCCACTAAGTGACGATGAGTTCTTGCAGCATCATTGGATGATTTACTTCGGTTATAATACCCGAAAGATTTCCGGTAATAAAACTATTCAGTTTTATACATATCTGCTCAATAAATACTTTATTCAGCAGAATATAGAGACAACTGGCTTTAGGAGTATAGTTTCTGGCAAAGAAACTGCAATCGAAGATGATTTTACGGTTGATCAAGTATCGGACGAGGAATATGGATTTGATGACGAATCCGACAATGATGCTACTGAAAGCAATATAAAGCTGACAAGTAATGAAGAATTGCGTCTTACCGATATAAAACGATACATCAATAGCCTTAAGGAACTGATACCGCATTGGTACACTACATTTAATCCTTCTTCGGTTTCTAACCCAGAGATCGCTAAATACTTATTCCGCCTAAATACTCTCGGTTATATTAATTCAAGACCATTAGTAACAGTAATTTTATCAAAGTCGACGATATCCGATGTCGACAAGATAGAATGTCTGAAACTAATCGAGAGATTTAACTTCCTACATTACAGGCTTAACGGATATTTTGCGACATATAGCAATAGCACCTTTTATAATCTCGCTCGTGACCTTTATTATAATAAAATCGGTCTTGATGAGGTTCTAGAAGTCATTGGCGGAATCGACTACTTGTCTGACAATAACGTAGTTACGTCGCATGGTATTATAGATAAATTCGAAAAGCTATCTAAGCGAGACGGCTTTTATAGCTGGGGAAGTCTCAAGTATCTTCTTTATATTTATGACTTAAGCCTTACGAAAACCGACTCTGAGAAGAAGATTAATCCGGATGAGTACTTCAAACAGGAGCCTAAGGACCATTGCTCAATCGAACATATCTATCCGCAAAAAGGCACTGATAAGTATTGGTCTGACAGGTTTGATAAGTATTCTCCAAATGAGAGAAAGCGACTTAATGGCAGTCTTGGAAATATGTTAGCGCTTTCGGCGAGAATTAATAGCAAACTACAAAACCGTTCATTTGATTCAAAAATCCAAGAAAGATATAGCAGTGGTTCCAAGAGCGAATTAATGGTAGCTGCATGGCCAAGCAAGGAATGGACGCCAGAAAGCATATTAGAGCGCGGCATGGAGATCCTGCACTTTATCGAAAAGGAATTCGATTTCGTATTCCCAAACGATAAATACAGAAAAGAAGTCCTCGGCTTAGGTTTCATGGTTAATGAAGGCGATGAAGATAGCAATAAGACGGTTGCGATTACTGAATCCGCTGACGAAAAAATAACAAGTCAAGAATTTAAAGCGGAAGATTTCGAAAAGCTGTCTAGTGGCGCAAATAAAGAACTCTTAGATATTTTT
>JAFRXL010000026.1 GCA_017441505.1 Ruminococcus sp. | reverse complement strand
ATTTCTCTGAATCTGTACAAATCGTTCACATCTGTCAAAATCAGTTTGAAAGCTAAGCGTTTTCGTTGTGCTTTCGACGATGATTTCCTTTGTTCTGTCATTTTGAACAAATTATCCTGATCTTTTCATGCGGTTGCCCTGGCAAATACACTTAAAAATCTTGACATTTGTCACTGAGTATGGTATACTTTTGTCAATATATAAAAATCATATTATACTATTTAAAATAATAATGTATTTCAGAACCGTTCTATATGTGAACCGGTTCTTTATATAAGGAGGAATCTTTTATGCAAATCGAAGTAAAAGGAACACCATTACCAGTCGCAATATGTCATTTAGCTCCGGGTGAATCTATCGTCACTGAAAAAGGTGCTATGAGCTGGATGTCGCCTAACCTTGAAATGCAGACTAAAGGCGGCGGAGTCGGCAAAATGTTCTCACGAGCTTTACAGGGTGAAGCTATGTTCCAGAATGTATATACCGCTGTCGGCGGCGAGGGAATGATAGCAATGGGCTCAAGTTTTCCGGGCGAAATAATGGTCATAGATGTTGCCGCAAATCCAGTTATCGCACAGAAATCTTCTTTCCTTGCAAGCGAAACTACTGTTACAAACGAAATGTTTTTCCGCAAGAAAGTCGGTGCAGGTCTTTTCGGCGGCGAGGGCTTTATCATGCAGAAATTTACAGGCTCCGGCAAAGTAATTCTTGAAATAGACGGTTCTGTTATGCTGTATGAACTTAAAGCAGGCGAATCAATGCTGATCGATACAGGATGTCTTGCATTAATGGATGCAAGTGTAAATATGGAGATCGAAACAGTTAAAGGCATCGGAAATAAGCTTTTCGGCGGCGAAGGATTCTTCAATACCAAAGTTACAGGTCCGGGCAGAGTTTGGCTCCAGACAATGCCTGTTTCCAATCTTTCAAGAATGTTGGCAGAATATATCCCAACAGCAAAATAATATAATATTATCGCCGGACATAAAATATGTCCGGCGATAAACGTTAAAAAAGTCCGGAGCATTCCGGACTTTTTTCATCATATCCTTACCATAGCTGACACCGTAAGATTATCCTTACAGCCTTTTTCAAGGGCAGTATTTACCATAAGTTCGATACGTTTAGGCAGACTCTTCGGCAGTTCGAGTATCTCCTCCATATCGAGCGGAGAGAGGTAATCTGAGATACCGTCAGTACAGAGAATAAGCACATCACCGTGCTCCATACCGCCCTCAATTGGAGTTATATCTATCTTCGGCAGCGTCTTATGGTTACCAAAAGCAGGAAAAATAATATTTCTGTGAACATGAGTACGTCTCTGAGCCATAGTTATAGAGCCTTCTTCGTATAGGAGCTGCACCAGTGACTGGTCACGGGTAAGCTGACTTATCCTTCCACGGCGGAAGCGGTAAAGTCTTGAATCGCCGACATTAAAAGCGAGTATATTATCAGCCTCATCAACAGCAACTCCGCACAGCGTAGCCTGCATATTGTTATACTCAGGGTGCTCACGGCTGTACTCAACGAGCTGTCTGTGTATCTCGTGCAGCCTTATATCCAAACGGATTATACCGGTATAATGCATATCCCTTATGAGTTCGAGGCTCATTTTAGAAGCGACCTCTCCGGCATTTTCTCCGGACACTCCGTCAGAGACAGCACTTATGAATGGTGAATTAATGGTATGCTCACATCTGCCATCGTCAACAACGGACTCACCTATGAGCATAGCGTCCTCATTATGGGGCATTATACCCTTTTCAGTAATTCCGTAACAGTAATACATTTTATCTAACCTCTTGATCTATGCAATAAAATTCGTAAGCGTTCCTACAGGTAATGTCGAGCAGATCCTGTACAGGAACTTTTTTTATCTCAGCAGCTTTCTCTGCTGTATAGCGTATCATAGAGCTGTCGCAGCGTTTGCCTCTCATCGGCACCGGAGCCATATACGGACAGTCGGTTTCGAGAAGAAGTCTGTCCATAGGCACAGCTTCAAGGGCACGTATCGCCCTTTTGACATTATTGAAAGTTATAAGTCCTGTAAACCCAATGTACATACCGAGCTTTATTACCTCGGAAGCTGTCTCAGCCGAGCCGCTGAAGCAGTGGACTACTCCTCGTGGTTTGTAGTGTCTGAGTATCCTCAGGGTATCTTCCCATGCATCACGGGTATGTACTATGACCGGTACATCAAGCTCAGAGGCAAGTTCAAGCTGCTGAGTAAAAACTTCCTCCTGACGCTCTTTTGAGTAGCCTTCATAGTGATAATCAAGACCTATCTCCCCTATTGCTTTCACCTTTTCATTGCCGAGCACAGTCCGGCGGAGTATATCGATGTAGTTATCGGGGATATTGTCAACATTCTCCGGATGAACACCGGCAGCGGCATATAAGTAGTCATACTCAGAAGCGAGTTTTGCATTTTCTGCGGTATCATCCATGCCGGCAGAAGCGAGCATCACACATCTCACGCCTTTTTCAGGCAGTTCAGCAAGCACCTTTTCACGGTCCTCATCAAAAGCACTGTCCGCATAATGAGCATGAGTATCAAAAATATTAAACATATCAGTCGTCATTCGCACCGAAATACTGGTCAGCAATCTGTTTTAGCAGAGTATCACTTGGAATGAAGTCATTTCCTGCGACCTCTCCGTCTATCTGTATAGCTATAGCCATAGACGAACCATTCTCGAACATATACTTTATAGCGTTATTTCGCTCTTTATAGTTTACAGAAGTTATAGTGGTCTTGACATCGGACATATTTACTATATCATTGAAGCTGTTATCAAGGCTGTCGGAAACATACTGACCGTCAGCACCGTTTACCATATAGGAAAGCACAGAAGCAGCCTTGAAAGCACGTTCAAACTCTCCGCCCTTGAACATGGAGTATGTTACGAAAGTCTCCATTTGTTCGCTGTCGAGCGGCTGCATACTTCCGTCATCTTTAAGACCGGCAATATCAACATCTATAGGATATGAAACGCATCCCATAATATCACAGGTACGCTTGAATGCATCTTTACCGAAAACCATATAATGTTCTATATCAACGCCCATTATATTTGAAACGAATGATGCCGCAGCTGCTCCGCCGCCACGCTCATAGGCTCCCTTGAGGCTCTGCTGCTCTCCGTCAACGAGTGCGATAGAATTTGAAGGCATACCGAGAAATACTATTCTCTTATCCTTTGGTATCGACCTCATGAGTACGAATGTTGAAGAGCATTTCTGCTCAGGGTCATCGAGTATAAAGAGTATACTGTGATTATCGGCGTAAGATACGGTAACAACGTCCCTTGCCTTTACGGTAGGAGGCGTATTATCCTTTTTCAGATATTTGTTATAGATAAAATACGCAGCTCCGCCGAGCAGCAGAAGTCCGATAAAGATAGTTGTGAGAAATGGTACAGCAATGCTGCCGCTTTTCTTTTTCGCCATGACAAATGTCTCCTTTGTAATTATTTTTTATCATAAACTTTTCGTATAACAGACGATATGAAAATATTCGTCAAAAAAACCTCAAAAAAATTTTTTCCATAGCCGCTGGTTAAAAACTTGTCCGAAAATACAGCTTATCAACAGAGTTTTCCACATTTTCAACATATATGTTGAGTGGAGAATGTTTAAACAGCTGATTCAACAGTCTGTTGAAAACGAACGTGTATTCATCAAATTTATTTATAAAACATGAAAATTTAATGAATTTATTGTGTCGGTCAGGTTTTACTATGCTCCAAAGGCTGTTTTTGTACTGATTTCCGTATTTTATTTTTATATTAATTGCGTCACCACTTGCAAAATTCTGCAATTGTGATATAATATAACTTAGCAGTCTTAGAACGGCATATCAAAAACATTGTCCATGAAAGTTATCTCACGGCTCAATGAACGTATATCTGTACCGCATTCATCCATGAGATGATAAACATCATTCATGCCGAATCTGCGTATCACTCTGCCGGACCTGTAGGCATAGTTCACAGTCTGCTGAGTGCCGGAGAATCCCTCGCCCTCGTTCAGAAAAGCAATGACTGCTGATGAACGGTCGACCATAAAGAAATTACGTTCACGATAAAGATTCTTGCCTGCTCCTTTATTGTAAACGATATGGGGGTCAGGTGCAACACAGATAAGCACATCACAGCCGTTCTCAACTTCTTTGAGAAGTCTTTTTGAATCAGCCGGAAAGCGTTCGGAATGCCTGAGATAGGGCATAGCTCCGACAAGATGTATATTGCCGTTGTTAGCTTTCTTTTTCAGGATATACTCCGCAGCCCAGAGGTCTGTGCCGGTAGCAAGTCCGCTTATGAACCACTCATAGCCGTGAGCTGCTGCCATATCTATATAGCGATAAAGCATAAGTCTCACAGCCGCTGTAGTTATCGGCTGATAAACAGACAGTCCCTTATACGGACGGATGCTTTTTTCACGGTGACCGGATATACATATCGTTTTATCCTGTGGAAGTGAAACTTCATCAGGCAAGATAACGGGAAGTCCCGAATCCAATGATAACATATATACGGCCTCCTATCATAATCAAGCATTACGAAGTTAATTATAACATATTAATATACACATTTCAAGGCATTTTTAAACTTGTAATTAAATTTTAACAGAACGAAAGGATGGACTGAAATGAAACCATATCTGAAAAGAGCATGGGCTGAAGTTTCTCTCGAAAGGCTCAGAAAAAATATAGAAGTAATAAAGAGTCTTAACTCGGAAAATACCGAAGTAATGGCAGTCGTAAAGGCTGACGCATACGGTCACGGCTACGAAAGAGTGGTCTGCTGTCTGGCAGACGAATGTGGTATCAAGTATTTTGCTGTATCAAATCTCGATGAAGCTATTGCCGTAAGAGAGTATTGTCCGGACGCTGAGATACTCATTCTTGGCTATACACCTCCGGAATACGCTCACGAAATATCCGAGAACAATATTATTCAGGGAGTTGTTTCAACAGAGTATGCAAAGTCGCTTTGTCACAACAGTCCTGATACAGTCCGCTGCCATGTAAAGATAGATACCGGCATGGGCAGAATAGGTCTGCGTTATGACTCCCCTGCCGACTGTGCCGCTGAGATCAAAGACATGATGAACATTTCAGGTCTTTCCGTGGAGGGAATATACACTCACTTTGCAGTTGCAGACAGCGATGCTCCGGATAACGTGGAATACACCAATAAACAGGAAAAATACATAACCGATACATATGACGAGCTTGTAAAAATGGGGATAAAGCTCCCTCATATGCATTTTATGAACAGTGCCGCTACCTGCTACAGGAACAATTCAAGAAGCACTCTTTCAAGAGCAGGCATCATCATCTATGGTCTGCATCCGGATATAAGCCTTCCTATCCCGGAGGGGCTTGAACCTGTTATGGAGCTTAAAGCCGTTATCTCTCAGGTCAAAACCGTTCCGGCAGGCACTTGCATAAGCTACGGCAGGACCTTCACCTCGCCAAAGGAAATGCAGATTGCTACTGTCACTATAGGCTATGCAGACGGTTACTCACGCCTGCTCAGCTCAAAAGGCGAGATACTTGTCCACGGCAAACGCTGCAAAATAGTCGGCAGAGTTTGTATGGACCAGCTAATGATAGATGTTTCCGACGTACCGGAAGCTAAGTCCGGTGATATAGTAACTCTCATCGGGAAAGACGGCGATGACATGATAACCGCCGATGAGCTTGCTTCAATTTATGGTACTATCGGATACGAAGTAGTCTGCGGAATCTCCAAAAGAGTTCCGAGGATATATATTGATTAATTTAAAGGGGTAAACTACTATGAAAAAAATCTTGACCGCAATCATTTTATCATCACTTCTGCTTTCAGGATGTGGAAGCAGAAACAGCTCCGACAGTTCTTCAAGCTCCGAAAAAGCCGAGCCGGCTACTGCCGTCGAAACAACAGAAGCAGCCGAGCCTGTGCTCGAATTCCGTATGGGCGAAACAAAAGACGGTGAACTTATACTCACAGAAAAAGACGTAGAGGACGCTTCTTTACAAGCGTTGAAAAGCGATGATGGATTGGATTATGTCATAGATGTAAAATTCAACAGCAGCGGAAGTAATACTTTTGCAGTCGCTACAAGTAAAGCTGCTGAAAATAATCAGGCTATCTCAATATGGTACAAAGGCGAAATGTTATGTTCTCCGAAAGTTCCTACTGCCATTACTGACGGAAGTGCGATTATATCGGGAAATTTTGACCGTAATAAAGCTCAGGAGATAGCTGAAAAGATATGTCCTCCTGAAAAAAATGATGACCAAAACAATGATTACTACGAAGGTGAATGAAAATGAAAAAAGCTATGACTATCTCCTATGAAGTAGGAAATAATCTGTATCTTAACTTCACAAATAAATGTCCGTGCTCATGCACATTCTGCATCAGAAACAATGCGGACGGTGCATACGGCTCTGACCCGCTCTGGCTGGAGCACGAACCGTCTATGGAAGAAATAAAGGCTGACCTCGATAAACGTGACATCTCTTCCTATGATGAAATAGTGTTCTGCGGCTACGGTGAGCCTACCGAGAGACTTGATGTGCTCCTCGAAGTCGCAGCATACCTCCGCACAAAGACCGGCTGTCCTAAACTGCGTATAAACACAAACGGTCTCGGTGACCTCATACACGGCAGAAGCATCGCCGCTGAGCTTTGTCAGGCTCTTGATACTATTTCAGTAAGCCTCAACGCAGGCACTAAAGATGAATATATGGCTGTAACACGCCCTAAATTTCCGGAAGCTTTCGAGGCTATGCAGAAGTTCACTGCTGACTGCGTAAAAACAGGTCAGGCTGAAGTAATAATGTCCGTTGTCGACGTTATTCCTCAGGAGCAGATAGATGCTTCCCGTAAAATAGCCGAAAGTCTCGGAGCTGTCCTAAGAGTCCGCACATACGATGAATAGTGCGATATGCACAAAAACACTATGCCGTACATATACAGATTTTTATCCATGTCCTATGGAAATCTATGGAATAATGTGCTATAATTATTGATATAAAATAATTTCAAAGGAGTATATCTATGAGCATCAGTAGATTTCTATTCAAAGTTGCAGCTATAACTATCTGTACCGTAGGTATGTTGTCCGCAGCTGCTATAGTCTGCCAGAAACTCTTTGAAAAAAATTACCTCACAGTCAGTGAAGTAAATTAAAAAAGCTCAATATTATTTAAAGAAGGTTGAATAAAATGGAAATCAAATTTACAAAGGCTGATTCATTAAAAGCTAAGCCACAGCCAGGCGATAAGCTCGGTTTTGGTCACATCTTCACAGATTATATGCTCGTAATGCCTTATGACGAAGGTCAGGGCTGGCATGATCCTGAGATCCGTCCTTACGGTTCTATCGAGCTCTCTCCTGCTGCTATGTGCTTCCACTACGGTCAGGAAGTTTTCGAGGGTATGAAGGCTTACAGAACTGCTGACGGTAAGGTACAGCTCTTCCGTCCAGAGGAGAACTTCAAGAGACTCAACAAGTCCAACGAGAGACTCGTTATCCCTGAGCTCCCTGAAGAACTCGGTATGCAGTGCCTTATGGAACTCCTCAAAGTAGAGAAAGACTGGGTTCCTTCAAAGGACGGCGAGTCACTCTATATCCGTCCGTTCATCATCGCTGTTGACCCATTCCTCGGTGTTAAGCCTGGTGAGCACTACCTCTTCATGATAATCCTTTCTCCTTCCGGAGCTTACTACGAGACAGGTCTTAACCCTGTTAATATCTACGTTGAGAGCAAGTATGTACGTGCCGTAAGAGGCGGTATGGGATTTGCCAAGACCGGCGGTAACTACGCTGCTTCACTCATCGGTCAGGACGAAGCTCACAAGCAGAACTACTCTCAGGTACTCTGGCTCGACGGCGTTGAGCAGAAGTATATCGAGGAAGTTGGTGCTATGAACATCTTCTTCGTTATCGACGGCAAGGTCGTTACTCCTATGCTTCAGGGTTCTATTCTCCCTGGTATCACAAGAAAGTCTGCTATCGAGGTATGTAAGTCAAAGGGTCTTGAAGTTGAGGAAAGACGTATCGACATTCAGGAGATCGCTGACGCTTACGACGCAGGCAAGCTCGATGAAGTATTCGGTACAGGTACTGCTGCTGTTATCTCACCTGTTGGTCACCTCAAGTGGGGCGATAAGGTAATGGAGATCAACGACAACAAGATCGGCAAGATCTCTCAGATGCTCTATGATACAATGACTGGTATCCAGTGGGGCAAGATCGAAGATACATTCGGTTGGGTAGTTCCGGTTGAATAATAGTTTATTAAGGCTCACCGCAAAGGTGAGCCTTTTTGTTGCGATATATAGTCAAAAAAGCGTCCCGAAGTATGTCTCCGGGACGTTTAACTTTTTATTTTAATATTGAAACCATAAAGTAAACCAAAATCGGACTAAGCAAAAGCTCAAATGCAAGCATTATAAGTATATTTGTATACTTTAATCCTCCGGCTGATGTGATAAGTGCGGGATCGGATTTAACGCTAATGCCTCTTTCGTGAAGCTTATCAAGGGTTTTTAAAACATACCTGTAATACAGCCAGTTTCCTAAAAGGCAGAATATTATATTCACGACCCAGTCTATCATATAACAAGCATCCTGAAGCTGAAATATAAAATCCTTATTCTGACTTATTGTATCGATTATGAAACTTAAGTCATCATTATCGCCAAATCTGTCCATGAAATTAAGAGCTGTAGAAGGAACTCCGAGTATGACCTTTACAATGCCTGCGAGCAATGCCCAGAACCACATTTTTCTGCTGGCAAAATATAATTCCGGCCAAAGCAGACATACGAAGTTTAAAGAGACTCTTTTTCCAAAGTCTTTCATCCTCTTGAACAGCGGTATATAGTAAATAGTGTTTATCCTGACAAAATGCAATACCTCGCTGAGTGTAGAGCCTCCCATATCTTCATTCGGATCAAATCCAAGGAAAGAGAGGGTATTATCTATACCTGTGTACGCATTAGGTCCGTACTCCATGTCAGGTCTCTCATTTTCCTGATGCATACCGTTCTCGGCAGATGCATCTTCAAGTCTTGCTCCGCATCTTACGCATCGTTCACTTTCAGGCAGATTAGGTAATTTACAAACCGGACACACCCTGACAGTAATATCCTGCTGCTTTACACCTGTACCTTCACTATCTGTACTTTTATTTCTCGCCCACTTATATCCCGAAAGATGCTTGTCTGCGTTGGCACACTTTTTTTCTTTCATATAGCAGTCTCTGTGGTGCGGTGAACCGCAGTCCGGACAAACTACAATATCATCATCTGCTGTGAATACTTCATGACACGCAGCACATTTTTCACCGATAAAGTCCATTTGCATCCTCCTTTAACTAAGGCAACACCGCACAAAGCCCGCCTTAAGGCTTTGCACTGAATCTACTTGCATATTCCCCGTCATCTTGCACAGAAATCCCTTGACATACGTCGGTATGCCTGCGGGATTTCTATACAATCTGACAAAAAATATGACTGCGTATCTTCAGCACAAGCTTTATACGGTGTTGCCCAAATACTATTATATTATATCATTTACCGCCACAAAATACAAGTATTTTTTAACAAAAAATTATATATTCATCATTATATGTGAATTTTATGCAATAATATTGCTCCCCCTGAGTTCAGAGGGAGCAGAATCATCAATCCTGTGCGATTATTTCCTTGTAGAATTCAGCATAATCCTTTCTTTCATCTTTTGTGAACTGGATAGCTGTTCTTGGATGCTGATTGAGAAGACCTGTCATGAGGTACTGGAGGTCATATCCCCATACCACGCCGTCCTCACGGAGTTTATTGATGTGCTTTTCAATGAACTGGAGTACCGGATATACGTTGTACTTAGGATTTTTCAGGAAGCCGAGAAGAAGCTCCATTGCACAGTTTCCTGCACCTCTTCCCATTGAGGAGTATGTAGCATCGAGCCAGTCAACTCCGTCACCAACAGCCTCTATAGTGTTGGCAAAAGCAAGCTTCTGGTTGTCGTGTGCATGGATTCCGAGCTTTTTGCCGTATTTTTCAGCAGCCTCACCATATACAGCAGCTATTCTTGCGATCTGCTCAGGATAAAGCGAGCCGAAGCTGTCAACGATATAGAATACATCCACAGGAGATTTTCCGAGTATATCCAGAGCAACTTTAAGGTCGGATTCCTGAGCTGTAGAAATAGCCATGATATTGCAGCTTACCTCATAGCCCTTGCTCTTTGCATCCTCGATCATATCGACTGCTGTAGGTATCTGGTGGAGATATGTTGCTACACGAACAAGGTCAACAGGACTTTCACTTCTGTCGTGTATATCATTCTTGTAATTACAGCGTCCGACATCTGCCATTATAGCAATTTTTAGGTCGGTATTATTCTCGCCTACTATACTGCGGAGATAATCGTCATCACAGAACTTACAAGGTCCGAACTTTTCAACATCGAACATTTCCTTATCAGCTCTGTAGCCGAACTCCATATAGTCAACGCCTGCACGAAGATTTGCATTATAGAGATTTTTAACGAACTCATCAGTAAAGAAGAAGTCGTTAACGAGTCCTCCGTCACGGAGTGTTGCGTCTACTACCTTGATGTCCGGTCTGAAATCGAGAAGCTTAGAAAGCTCTTTCATATTGATTACCTCTTTCACTTATTTTTACACTGTAACGCTTTAAAGCTTTTTTGCGATGAATTAAGTATACCACAAACTTTTTCATTTGTCAACAGCTTTTTCATTTTTTTATTATGATTCCTGAACTTTGTAAAATCTATATACGAACATCATAAAAAACCAATACGTATATGAAAAAAATATGCAAAAATAAGGCAAAATCCTTGACATTTCCTCTTGTTAATGTTATATTAATAATGTATATATCGATATGTCTAAAGACGTATCATGAGAGGGGAAAATTTTATGAAAAAATTCAAAAATGCTGCCGTAGCACTGGCATCCGCATTATCCATGACAGTTTCTGGCGTGGCTGCGTCAATGCCGCTGGCAACGTACGCTCCGATAACAGCATCCGCTGCTGCTATCGACGACACAAACGATGACTGGCTCCACGCAGAGGGCAGCCGTCTCTACGACATGAACGGAAACGAAGTATGGCTCACAGGAGCAAACTGGTTCGGCTTCAACTGTAACGAAGCTTGCCCGCATTACCTCTGGAGTGCTGATGCTGATGACTGTCTGAGAGAGATCGCAGACCGTGGTATCAACATCATCCGTTTTCCTATCTCCACTGAGCTCATCGTCTCATGGATGAAGGGAACTCCAAATCCGGTAAGCAGCTTCTCGGCAAATAACGATCCTGCTTTCACTATCAATGCCGATTTCTGCGGTCCTGACGGAAAACCTGTTGACTCCATGCAGGTATTCGACATCATGATGAAGAAGTGCAAAAAGTACGGTATCAAGGCTTTCATCGACATTCACAGCCCTCATACCGATAACTCCGGACACAACTACAATCTCTGGTACGGCAAGGCTGGCGTAACTACCGATGTTTGGATAGAGTCACTGGTATGGCTTGCAGAAAAGTACAAGAACGATGATACTCTTCTTGCTTATGACCTCAAGAACGAGCCTCACGGCAAGGGTCAGGAGGGTGACGCTGCTGCTAAATGGGACGACTCAAAGGACGAGAACAACTGGGCTTATGCCGCTACAAGATGTGCTGAGGCTATCCTCGATGTCAACCCAAATGCTCTTATCCTCGTTGAAGGTGTTGAGCAGTCACTCAGCGGAGCTATGCCGGGCGACTACTGGGGTATGCCTGACAGAAGAGATAACTCCCCATATATCGGTGCATGGTGGGGCGGAAACTTCCGTGGTGCAAGAGATAACCCTATCAAGCCAAAGCAGGGTACTTCACAGATAGTATACTCACCTCACGATTACGGTCCGTCAGTTTACGCTCAGACATGGTTTGAAAAAGACTTTACCGAGAAGACACTTCTTGACGACTACTGGTACGAAACATGGGCTTATATCAACGCTGAGGAGATCGCTCCTGAGCTTATAGGTGAGTGGGGCGGTCATATGGACGGTGCTGAGAACCAGAAATGGATGACTCTCCTCCGTGACTATATGATAAAACATCACATCAATCACACATTCTGGTGCCTCAATACAAACTCCGGTGATACCGGCGGACTCTGGGACGGTCTCGGATTCCAGCAGGGTTCAGGTACTTCCATAAAATGGAATGAGCCTAAGTATAAGCTCTTCGAGGAGGCTCTCTGGCAGACACAGACTTCAGGAAAGTACATCGGTCTCGATCATCAGGTAGCTCTCGGAAGCAACGGTATCTCACTCAACGAGTACTATACAAAGTACTCTAACTCAGAGGGAAGCAACCTCGACGGCGGTAAGAAAGCTACAGGTACTCCTGTTATCGCAGGTCAGTCCTCCGGCACAACTACTACTACAAATCCAAATCCTTCAAACACAACAACTACTACAACAGCTACAACAACTAAGACAACAACAGTAACAACAACCACCGAGACTATGCCAAAGCTTGTTAGCAAGTCTGCAAAAATAACAATAAATGAGCTGCCTAAGAAAGTAACATATGAAGTCGGAGATACTCTTGACCTTACAGGCGGAACTTACAGTGCTGAAGCAAGTGCACTCTTCAGCAACGATGCACAGCGTACTAAAAACCAAGATAATGTTTCTATGACTGACAATGATAAAAATATTTATATCGATTACGGTTATAGTATTGGTGGTATGGCAGCTGACTGGGTCTTCATCTTTAATCTTGAAACTGATACTTCAGCTGTAGATATGAGCAAAGCCGGTAAATATCCGGTATACGTAAAAGTATATGACAAATTTGATACTACACAGGTATATGATACTAAGTCATTTACTATCACAGTAAAAGAAAAAGGCAATGGTCCTGATAACACTTCATACGGCGATGCTAACTGCAGCGGAGAAGTAAAAATGAACGACGCTGTTCTCGTTATGCAGGTTCTTGCAGATGGTGATACATTTGATGTCGGCGGCACAGACAAAAATGCTATAACCGAAGCAGGAAGAATAAATGCTGACTGCTACGATCCGGGCAGCGACATCACTAATATGGACGCTGTTGCTATACAGAAGTTCCTTATTGGTAAGGTAACTCTTCCGGAATACAATTCACTCACACCACCAACAAAGTAATCAATTATAATTTTTTGAGAGGGAAAAAATTATGAAGAAAATAGTAAGATCACTGGCAGCAATGTCAGCTTCAATAATCGCTTTAAACGGCATTATATCGGCTGTTCCTGCTGACAAGGACTATATAAAGGACATCACAGTTTCTGCTGCTGATGACAATAATGACGACTGGCTCCACGCTGTTGGCAGCCGCCTTTACGATATGAACGGCAACGAAGTATGGCTCACAGGTGCTAACTGGTTCGGTATGAACTGCACCGAGAACGTTCCTCATGGACTCTATGCAAGAGATGTTGACGATATGCTGAAGAGCATTGCAGACCACGGTATCAATATCATCCGCTTCCCTATTTCCACTGAGCTTCTGCTCTCATGGATGGACGGTGCTCCGCTTCCTGTATCTTCTGTTCAGGCAAGCTATAATCCTCCGAAAGATGAGATCGGTGAGGACGGCACTGTAACTCCTGCCGGCAAGTACGGAAATATCAACAAGGACTTCGTTGAGTCCGACGGCAAAACTCTCAAAGACAGTATGCAGATATTCGATATTATCATGCAGAAGTGTAAGAAGTACGGTATAAAGGCTCTTATCGACGTTCACAGCCCAGCTTCACACAACTCTGGTCATAACTACAATCTCTGGTACTATGAGCCAACTGCTGACGACTGCGACGGTATGGCTAAAGGTCATTTCTCCAAGAAGGAGATAACCTGGGACGACTGGAAGGACTCCATTACATGGCTTGCTGAAAAATATTCAAACGACGACACTATCATCGCTTACGACCTCAAAAATGAGCCTCACGGAAAACGTGAATACAGCGGCACCACCTGCCCTGCAAGCATGGCAAAGTGGGACAACTCAACTGATAAGAATAACTGGAAATATTCCGCAGAGGAATGTGCTAAGTCTATCCTCAAAGTAAATCCTCACACTCTCATACTCATCGAGGGTATTGAGCAGTCACCAAGGATCGACAGAGGATATACATGGGACGATCCCGATAAATTCCAGCCGGCAGCCGGTGAAGAACGCTGGTACGGTGCTTGGTGGGGCGGCAACCTCAGAGGTGTTAAGGATCTTCCTGTACTCCCTGAGTCCGGTCAGATAGTATACTCACCTCACGACTACGGCCCGTCAGTTTACGCTCAGTCATGGTTTGCTAAAGACTTCACCACTGAAACTCTTCTTAAAGACTACTGGTACGATACATGGGCATATATCAATGACAAGGATATAGCTCCTCTCCTCATCGGTGAGTGGGGCGGTCATATGGATAAGGGTCCAAACCAGAAGTGGATGGAGCTTCTCCGTGACTACATGATAAATAACCACATCAACCACACTTTCTGGTGTCTCAATCCTAACTCCGGCGATACAGGCGGACTTCTCGATACTCAGTTCAACAACTGGGATGCAGCTAAATACGGTCTTTTCGAGGAGGCTCTCTGGCAGACCTCAGGCGGTAAGTATATAGGTCTTGACCATAAAACTGCTCTCGGTGAAAACGGCCTTTCACTCAGCCAGTTCTATGCTTCAGGAGAAAAGAGCAACCTTGACGGCGGTAATTCATCCGGTATAAAGCCGACTCAGCCTACTACAGAGCCTACAAAGCCTACTACAAAGCCTACAGAACCTACTACCGGCAGCAAAGTTACACTGTACGGCGACGCAAATTGCAGCGGCGATGTTAAGATGAATGATGCTGTTCTCGTTATGCAGTTACTCGCAAACGGCGACGCTTACGATGTCGGCGGTACTGACAAGAACGCTATCACTGAAACAGGCAGAGCTAATGCAGACTGTTATGCTCCGGGCTCTGGCATCACAAATATGGATGCTGTTGCTATTCAGAAAAAACTCATCAATACAGCAGAACTTCCTATTATAAATCAGTAAAACTCAGAACGGATCGGCTGACGGCATTACAGCTGATCCGTTCATGCATATTTCTTAGGAGTGATATTTATGAAATTCAAACTCAGATCATTGGCTGCACTTTCAGCCGCAGCTATGACTATTATGGGAGTATCCGCAGCCTATCCAGCTATGCAGGAGGATACTTTAGTCGCTTCCGCTGCCGATGATACCTGCGATGACTGGCTTCATGCTAAGGGCAGCCGACTTTACGATATGAACGGCAATGAAGTGTGGCTCACCGGTGCAAACTGGTTCGGCTTCAACTGTACAGAGTGTGTACCGCACTATCTCTGGAGCGGTGACATTGACGATATGGTGCGTAATATAGCTGACCGTGGCGTAAATGTGCTCAGACTTCCGGTCTCGACTGAGCTTCTATATA
This sequence comes from Ruminococcus sp., assembly GCA_017441505.1. Classification (GTDB taxonomy): domain Bacteria; phylum Bacillota; class Clostridia; order Oscillospirales; family Ruminococcaceae; genus Ruminococcus. The sequence continues at coordinate 3,714 of JAFRXL010000026.1, read as the reverse complement.
ACTGGATGATAGGCGACCCTGACCCTATCGGAAGCGTTAATCCTAACAATGACCCGAGCTATCCGTTCAATGTCGACCTTTTAAACTCCGACGGCTCAGTAAAGAACAGTCAGGAGGTATTTGACGTTCTCCTGAAAAAATGCAAACAGTACGGAGTAAAGGCATTTATCGACATTCACAGTCCGGAATCGAACAACTCTGGTCATAACTACGGTATATGGTACGGAAAGAGCTTCAAAGCACGCAACGGAAAGACCGTTGAGGTGACTACTGATGTATGGATAGAGACTCTCGCATGGTGTGCCGAGCATTACAAAGGCGACGATACTCTCATCGGTTTCGACCTTAAAAACGAGCCTCACAGTACATACGGCGGTGCTCCTGTTGACGCTATATGGGACGACTCAAATGCTCCCAACAACTGGAAAAAAGCCGCTCAGGACTGTGCTGACGCTATCCTTGACAAAAATCCAAACGCACTTATCCTCATAGAAGGTGTTGAAGGATTTGAAGGTCACGGAGCTTGGTGGGGAGGCAACCTCAGAGGCGTTGCAAAGTACCCTGTTATGCCTTCATCCGGTACAAGTCAGATAGTCTATTCACCTCACGATTACGGTCCGGTAGTTAGTCCGCAGACTTGGTTTGAAAAGGACTTCACCGAAAAGACTCTTCTTGACGACTATTGGTACGAGACATGGGCTTACCTCGTTGAAAAGGATATGTATCCGCTTCTTATCGGTGAATGGGGCGGACGACTTGATGACAGTAAGAACGAACAGTGGATGGGCATACTTCGTGACTATATGATAAAACACCACATCAACCACACTTTCTGGTGTCTGAATGACGACTCCGGCGATACCGGCGGACTCTGGAAGGATATTCAGTTCAGTGCAAACAGACAGGATGACGGCACTGTGATCGGAGATACAAAGATAGTCTGGGACGAAACTAAGTACGATACTTACTATTATCCGGCTATCTGGAAGACACTCGATTCAAAGAAGTTCATCGGTCTTGACCACCAGACACCGCTTGGTGTGAACGGTATCTCCCTCAACGACTTCTATGCTAACTACGCTTCAAAAGAGGGAAGCAACATCGACGGCGGCAAAAAAGCTGACGGTTCAATCGTTGAAATTTCAACATCGACTACCGGCGGAGATACTGATATTTTCTACGGAGATGCTAATTGCAGCGGAGAGGTCAAAATGAATGACGCTGTACTCGTTATGCAGGCTCTCGCAAATCCGGATGAATTCGGTGTTGGCGGAACTGATGATTCCGCAATGACCGAAAAAGGAGCTTTAAACGCAGACTGCTACGACCCCGGAACTGATCTCTCGAATATGGACGCTCTTGCAATACAGAAATATCTCCTGAAATCGACAACACTTCCTGTGTATTCAAAGTAAAAAAATTAAGCCTGACCAAATCCGGTCAGGCTTATATTTTTATTTGATGTCCTTTTTGTTGAATACAAAGATACCCAAACCTGTTGAAGCGATGATATAAACAATTGAAGCAATTACAATTTTATATATATCAATAAAATCAGCTTCTATTTCAGTTCCTCTGGCATATTCTTCAACAAAGTCGATATACAGTGTTGGATTGAGGTACACAAAGATCTTAATTAAAGTTTCGTTTTCAACGAAAGCCATTATAATAGTACTTAAACCAAATAGTATATAAAGCAAAGCTGAAATAACAGTACCGCTGACACCGTCCATCATCATACAGAACATGACTGTGAGAGATGTAAATGTCCAGAAGATTCCTAAAAACATCAATATAGATTTCATCTCATGAGCCATATCAAACGAATCACTGACACCAATAACAGCACTTCCGATACCAAGTACAAGAAGAACATATAAACCATAAATGATCAAAGTTCCCAACATGGAAGTTATTAAATTGGAGAGATAAATGTTTGTTCTTGAATGACCTGCAATTATCTTATTTCTGATAGTATTATTTGTGTAGTCCTGACTTATATACAGTCCGCCGGTAATACCTATCAGCATTGGAAGAAAGCTAACTACAGCAAATGGCATATTATCAACATGAGCATTTGAACCGTCGTTTGCAAAGAAGAGCATCATATCTCCAATAAAGAGTATAAATCCTAAGCCGATGTAAAAACGTTTCTTAAAAAATGCACGGCGAAAAGTAACTGAAAGAAGATTAAGCAATTTCGCCACCTCCTATCAGATTTATAAAGAAACTTTCAAGACTTTCGTCATTCTGAGAAAGCGTCTGAACGAAACAATTTCGCTTTGAAAGCTCGTTAACAAGCGGAGTTACGAAGAAGTCACCGTAAATATAAGCTTCATTAGCAGATAAAACTTCGCATGACAATTTCATCGCATCAAGCACTTCTTTAAGAGCCTGCATATTATCGACTGTTATACGAGCTGACTTCTGACTCGACCTGTGAAGCTCTTCAGCACTCATCTCTTTAAGGATCATACCCTTATCGATAAATCCATAATGAGTTGCGAGCTTTGAAAGCTCATCAAGGATATGGCTCGAAATGAGGATAGTGATCCCCTTCTTCTGATTGAGGTCAGTAAGAAGCTGTCTGACCTCCATGATACCCTGTGGATCAAGGCCGTTAATAGGCTCATCAAGAACAAGAAGCTCTGGATTATTGATAAGAGAAAATGCGATACCAAGTCTCTGACGCATACCAAGTGAAAAGTCCTTAGCTTTTTTCTTGCCGGTATTGGTAAGCTCGACAGTTTTTAAAATCTCATCGATATTATCAAACGGCTTTCCAAGTATCCTGCATACCATTTTCAGATTCTGTCTTGCATTGAGATCGGGGTATATAGAAGGAGTTTCAACAACCGCACCCATTTTTGCTCTCATCGTATTGATCTGAGCGTCATTATTGCTGACACCGAAAAGCGAGTATGAACCTGATGACGGAGTATGAAGCCCCGTAACCACACGGATAAGAGTTGTTTTGCCGGCACCGTTACGTCCGACAAAACCGTAGATTGATCCCTTGGGGACGTGTATATTAACATTTTTCAGTATCTTTGCCTTGCCGTAATTCTTGCAAAGATCCGAAGTTTGCAGAATGTATTCCATAATTAATCCTTATACCTTTATATTATATTTTTAACAATCGTCAGATACAGTTAAGCGGTCATGCCTGTTAAGCACGACCGCTTAAAGTCGTTATATCAAATCGTCAAATAATTGAATTATTCGTTGATCTTTGTAACAACACCTGAACCAACTGTTCTACCACCCTCACGGATAGCGAAACGGAGACCTTCTTCGATAGCGATTGGAGTGATGAGCTCAACGTCCATAGCTACGTTATCACCAGGCATGCACATTTCCTTATCAGCTGGAAGTGTAACAACACCAGTAACGTCTGTTGTTCTGAAGTAGAACTGTGGTCTGTAGTTGTTGAAGAATGGAGTATGACGTCCGCCCTCTTCCTTCTTCAGAACGTAAACCTGACCAGCAAACTTTGTATGTGGGTGGATTGAACCTGGCTTACAGAGAACCTGTCCACGCTCAACCTGATCTCTTGTGATACCACGGAGAAGTGCACCTACGTTATCACCAGCCTCACAGAAGTCAAGAGTCTTTCTGAACATTTCAAGACCTGTAACAACTGTGTTGAGCTTCTCGTCAGAAAGACCAACGATCTCAACAGGCTCGTTTACGTTGAGCTTTCCACGCTCTACT